>CADEGS010000003.1:23874-95193 GCA_902826945.1 uncultured bacterium
GGCGGCCGCGCCGGCGGCCGCGGCGGAGGGGCTCCCCGATCCCTGGGTCGCGGGCGGCCAGGCGATGCTCGTGCGCTCGAGCGGCGACGGGCCGCCCGACACCCTGCTCGTCGGCGGCGACGAGGTGCGCGCGGTGCTCCTCGACCTCGACGGCGCGAACGGGCTGGGCGAGGCGAACGATCCGGCCGCGCTGGCGAGCGCGCTGGAGGCGCGGCGCTTCGACGCCGAGGCCGTCTTCCTGTTCGCCGACGACGGCCGCATCGCGTGGTACGCCTCGGGCGCGGACGGCCTCGACCGCGCCCTCGTGGACCGGGACGGGGACGGCACGGCCGAGGAGCTCTGGCGGCGGGAGGGGGAGAGCTGGCGCGTCTCCCGCGGGATGGCGCTGCCGTGGCTCAGCCAGCAGCACCTGGCGCGGCGCCCGGGCGCGGCGCGCGAGCGCACCGCCCGGCTGGCGCTGCTGCAGGCGGGCGAGGAGGCGGCGCGATGATAGCCTCTGCGCGAATGCGACCGCGAACCCTGCCCTTGCTCCCCCTGCTCGCGACGCTGGGCTGCTCCTCGTCGCGCCCCTTCTGGGACGCCGCGCGCGCCGCCGACCAGCGCGAGGCCGGCTCGGTGCACCTGGCGGTGCTGGCCGTCGCTCCCTGGAGCCACTACGCCGCCGCGCTCCAGCCCGACTTCCGGCTCGACGCCGAGCAGGCGCGGCGCGAGGTGCTGCGCGAGACGCGCAGCACCTACGACCAGTCGACGCGCATGCTCGGGGTCGACGCGGGCGTGACGGAGAACCCCGAGGAGAACGACCTCGTCGGCGGCAAGGGCGGGCCGGTGCGCACGGGCACGCTGCTCGCGGGCGGCGAGGCCGGGCGCAACGAGGCGATGCTCGAGTACCAGGCCGCGGCCTCCCTGTTCCAGGAGGTGCAGCTCCTGAACCGCTCGATCCGCGACGCGGCCATCCCCACGGGCTACCGGCCGTACCTGGTGCGGCTGCAGATCACGCTGCTGCCGCGCCGGCGCAACGCGCCCTACGACGCGTACACGACGCTCTCCTTCTTCAGCCCCGCCTCGGGCGAGGACGCCGAGCGGGCCGCGGACGAGCCGCTGGTGGCCACGCTGCGCGGCGATCCGGCCGAGCGGCGCGGGCTGGCCGGCGACGGGCCGGTCGTGCTGCCGCTGGTCGCGACCGACAACCTCGAGACCTCGCGCGCCTCGCGCTCGCAGCAGGACCTCTCGAACCTCTCGCTGGCGTTCCTGGGCTTTCCGGGCGACTTCGCCACGAGCCTGAGCGCCGAGCTCTTCCAGCAGGAGCTCCAGGCGCAGGTCGCCGGCCGCGACCTGAACGGCCTGCTCACGATCGGGCGCGTCTCCGAGAACACGCTGCGCGTGCGCATCGGCGCGATGCAGCAGGCGAGCGCGCGCCACGCGATGGTGCCGCGCAACCACGCGGTGACGCTCCTGCTCATGGTGCCCGAGGACGCGCCGCCGGTGGTGGACCTGGTGGCGCAGACGGTGCTGGTCGACACCGAGACCGGCGCGGAGCTCGCGGCGACGAGCGCCGAGCGCTCGCGCGCGCTGCTCGAGCGCGTGGCCGGTGCCTATCCGGCGCTCGCGCTCGACGCCGGGCGCGTGGCGGAGCTGCTCGCGCGCGTGCGCACGAACGACCAGACGGGCTTCCGCGCGCTCCTGGCGCGCGCGGGCGAGGAGCCCGCGGCCGCCCTGGAGCACGAGCTCTGGATCGACCTGGTCTCGCTGCAGGTCGGCAGCCAGTTCAGCTCGAGCCGCTTCGAGCTGCCGGGCCACGGCGACGTCGACATCCCCTCCGACGACTTCTTCGCGCAGACCGCGCTGCTCGTCGACGACGGCGAGGCCTCCACGATCGCGATCCACGGCGGCACCTTCGGCGAGCGCGCGCAGGTCGCCGCGCAGCTGCGGCTGGACGTCGGCGGGCGCGCGCTCGTGCTCAGCGCCGACGCCATCGAGCGCCGCGAGCAGGAGCTGCGCGTGCGCTTCCCCTCCCTCGCCGCGCTGGGGCTCGCGCCGAGCGCGAGCGCGGGCTTCGACCTGACCCTGCGCTGGGCGGGCGACGAGACGGTCTTCGACGGGCTCTACGTCCGCCGCCAGGCCGCGCCGGCGCCGGCTCCCGCGCCCGCGGGACCGCCGTAGGGCGTTCGGTCCGGACGCGCCGCTGCCATGGAGGACACGCAGCCCATGGACGGAGTCGACGAGGAGCGCGTCCTGGAGCGCGTCGATCGGTACCTCGACGCGCTCGAGGCCGGCCGCGAGGCGAGCCTGGAGGAGCTGGTGCGCGGGCTCGACGCGCCCGAGCGCGCCGCGGCGCGCGCCGCGGCCCTGGGCGGCGAGTACCTGATGCGCCTGGCGCGCGGCGAGGACGCGTCGCTGGCCGACTACCAGGCGCGCCTGGAGGGCGAGCGCGAGCGCGCCCGCTTCGCGCGCACGCTCGACGACCGGCGCGCCGCGCTGGCCGCGCTGCCCGCCGAGCTGGCGGCCGGCAGCCTGCTCGACGGCCGCTACGAGATCCGCCGCGAGCTGGGCGAGGGCGGCATGGGGCGCGTGTACGCCGCGCACGACCGCCAGCTCGAGCGCGAGATCGCGGTCAAGGTCCTGCGCGCGCCGCTCGACCCCGGGCAGCGCGCGGAGTGGGCCGAGCGCTTCGTGCGCGAGTCGCGCACGCTGGCGCGGCTCGGCAGCCCGAGCATCGTCGCGATCCACGACCTGTGCCGCGGCGAGCACGACTACATCGTCATGGACCTCGTGGCCGGGCTCGACCTGCACGAGGTCGTGCAGCGCCTGCGCGCCGCGACCGGCGGCGCGCCGCCCGCGAGCGCCGAGCCGCTGCGCGCCGTCGTCGGGCGCGCGCGGGAGAGCGCGCGGCCTGACCTCCTGGGCGGCCCCTCGCACGAGCGCTGCGCGACGCGCATCGCGCGCGCGCTGGCGCTCGCCGTCGAGACCGCGCACGCGGCCGGCGTCGTGCACCGCGACATCAAGCCGAAGAACGTCCTCCTGCAGCCGGGCGGCGAGCCGGTGCTGCTCGACTTCGGCCTGGCCACCTCGCGCAGCGAGCAGGACCTCGAGGGCTTCCTCGGGACCCCGGAGTACCTGGCGCCCGAGCAGGTCGAGCGCGAGGCCTCCGGCCAGGACCCGCGCACCGACGTCTACCAGCTCGGGCTCGTGCTGTACGAGCTCGTCACGCTGCGGCCGGCCTTCGCGCGCCGGCCGGGCGAGGGCCTGGCGGCGCTCTTCGAGCGCGTGCGCCTGGGGGCCCTGGAGCCGGCGCGCGCGCACGCGCCGGGCCTCTCGCCGACGCTCGCGGCGATCCTCGCCATGGCGCTCGCGCGCGACCCCGGCGCGCGCTACCCGAGCGCGCGCGAGCTGCGCGAGGACCTCGAGCGCGCGCTCGCGCGCCGCCCGCCGCGCCACGCGCGGCTCGCGCCCGGGCACGCGCTCGCGCTGCGCGCGCGCGCGCTCCTCTCCAGCCCGCTCACCTGGGGGCTGGCGGCGCTCGCGGTCGGCGGCGCGGCCTTCGCGCTGCGCGAGCGCGGCTGGATCCCGCCCTCGCGCGTGCAGGCCTTCCAGGTGCAGGCGGGCGCGCTCGACCTGCTCGAGCCGGGCCAGGTGCTGGCGGTCACCGGCGCCGCGCTGCTCGGCCTGGACCTGCTCGTCGAGGAGCCGACCTGGGTCTACGCGTTCTCGGTGTTCGGCGCGGGGACCGAGCGCGCGCAGCGGCTGGTGCGGCCGCTCGTGCCCGAGCCGCTCGACGCGGCGCTCGCGCCGGGCCACCGGCCGGGGCGCGACGCCGGCGCGCTCGCGCTCGCGCCCGGCCGCCACAGGATCGCCTGCGCCTCGCTGCGCGACCCCGATCCCTACGAGGGCCTGCTCCTGCTCGCCTGCCGGCGCGAGGAGCCCGCGCTCGAGCGCCTGCAGCAGGCGATGCACCAGCGCGAGCGCACGAGCGGCGCCCCGCTGCGCCTGGCCGACGTGGACGCGCTGGCGGACGAGCTGCAGGCCTCCACGCGCGGCGACCCGCTCTCGGCGCTCGACGACGCCGCGCGCGCGTCGCTCCTGGGCGAGGCGCTGGCCGCCGGCTCGGGCACCGAGGACGGGCTCTGGCGCCGGCGCGGCTGGGCCTCCTGGGATTTCCTGTTCGCCGTGCGGCGGACCGGACATTGACCCGGCATGCAGACCTCCCTGAGCGAGCTCTCGACCCTGGACCTGGTGCAGCGCACCCAGGCCGGCGACCGCGCGGCGCGCGAGGCGCTCTTCGCGCGCTACGAGGGGCGCGTGCTGGCGATCGCGCGCGTGCGCCTCTCGGCGCGGCTGCGCCGCCGGCTGGAGTCGCAGGACATCCTGCAGGAGGCGCTGCTCGAGGCGGTGGGCTCGCTCGAGCGCTTCGAGATGCGCGACGACTCGAGCCTGATCCGCTGGCTGGCGGTGCTCGTCGAGCGGCGCGTGAGCGCGCGCGCGCGCGAGGCGGACGCGCTCAAGCGCGGCGACGCGGTCGCGCTCGCGGTCGAGCCCGCCGGCGGGGCGCCCGAGCCGGCCGAGGCCGCGGGCGGGCGCGAGGAGCGCGAGCTCGTGCAGGAGGCCCTGGCGGCGCTGCCCGAGCGCACGCGCGAGCTCGTGCTGCTGCGCGACTACGCCTGCGCCTCGTGGACCTCGATCGCGGCCGAGCTGGAGCTCCCGAGCGCCGACGCCGCGCGCATGATGCACGCGCGCGCGCTCGTGCGCCTGGGCTCGGAGCTGCGCCGGCGCGGGATGGCGCGAGGCTGAGCGAGGAGGCTCGGGAATCCTCGCGCTCCGCGAGGATTCCCGAGCCTCCTCGCTCAGCCCCCCGGCCGCCTGCCTGCGGCCGGCGCGCCAGCGCCGTGGCGCCGCAGGCCTCGCTCGCGCCGCAGGCGCGACCCCATCGTCGCGCAGCGACGGAAGCACGCGACCCGGGCCCCGGAGTCCGCCCCGCCGTGCGCGCCAAGGGACTCCCCGACCGCGCCGCCACCGCGCCGCATGCGCCCCTGGCCCGGCGCGCTCGATCCCCCCGGACGCTCAGCCGGGCAGGGGCGCCGCCTCTGCCTCGAGCGCCTCGAGCTCGCGCAGGGTGCGCAGCTCGCCGGCCAGCGCGACGAGCTCGAGCGAGCTCTCGACGCCGACCTTCAGGATGAGCTGGCCGCGGTGGTAGTCGATCGTGCGCTTGCTCACGTGCAGCTGCTCGGCGATCGCCTTGCTCGAGCCGCCGTCCACCAGGCAGGCGAGCACCTCGCGCTCGCGCGGCGAGACGCCCGCGAAGCGCCGCTCGAGCGCGTCGCGCCGCTCGTGCAGCGCCTGCCAGCGCCGTGCGCGCTCGATCGCCGCCGCGAAGGCGGCCAGCAGCCGTCCGCGCTCGAAGGGCAGCGCGACGAAGTCGCAGGCGCCCGCGCGCACGCAGCCCACCGCCTCCTCGATGCTCGCGTCGCGGGCGAGCACGAGCAGCGCGGGCGCCGGGCGCAGGGAGACGATCTCGCGCGCGAGGTGCACCAGCTCGCCGTCGGGCTGGTGCGCGTCCGCGATCACGCAGGCCGGGCAGGCCGGGGGAGCGGCCTCCTCCAGGAAGGCGCCGAACGACGCGAAGGCGGCGACCCGCGGGGGCGCCGCGAGCTCCCCCAGGGCCGTCCGTACCTCCGCGTCCCACCCGCCCGCGCCGGGCAGGAGGTACGCTACCGCGTCGGTCCTCTCCTCCATCTCCCTCGGGCCGGCCGGTCTCGGACCGTCGTCCCGACGCGGAGAGTTGTGGATCGGGAAGGGTCGTGCAATTGTCACATGTGCCGGGTCGCGCGATGCGCGACGGAGGAGGCCGCGAATGATCCAGATCTCTCACGGCAAGAACGTGCTCGGCGGCGACCTGCAGGTCTGCGGCCGCGACCCGCTGACGGGTTTCTACCGAGACGGCTGCTGCCGCTCGGGCAGGGACGACCTCGGGCTGCACCTCGTGTGCACGCGCGTGACGGAGGAGTTCCTCGCCTTCTCGCGCGCGCACGGCAACGACCTCTCGACGCCCGTCCCCGAGCACCATTTCCCCGGGCTGCGTCCCGGCGACCGCTGGTGCGTGTGCGCGCTGCGCTGGCGCGAGGCGCTCGAGGCGGGCGCGGCGCCGCCGGTCGTGCTCGAGGCGACGCACGTGCGCGTGCTCGAGCACGTGGACCTCGCGGACCTCGAGCGCCACGCGTGGCGCGCCGGCTGAGGACCGCTCAGAAGGACGCGCTGGTCGCGCCCGAGCCCCACAGGAGGCGGCCGCCCTCGGGCTCGAACGGGCCCGCGGTGAGCGCGCCGAGCACGGCCGGATCCGGCGTGCTGCCGATCCCGCTCGCGACCAGCGGGCGGATGCGGAACCAGCCGGTCTCGAAGTCGTCGACGCCGTCGCAGCTCACGTCGAGCTCGTTCGGGTCGTTCGGCGTGTTGGCCAGGAAGGGCTGCGTGAAGGCGGCGCCGAGCTGGGCCAGCGGCACCTCGAACCAGCAGCGGAAGGTCAGCGTGATCGACAGCGGGAACTCGTTGTCGTTCTGGATGTCGAGCTTGACCACGACGTCGTCGTTGAGCGTCGGCGCGAGGTGCAGGAGCGTCAGGCGCGTGTTCGCGATGGCCAGGAACGTGTCGGCGAAGAGCAGGCGCGGGAGCGACTCGTACTCGGTGCCGTCGAAGTCGAGCAGCCCGTCCAGGTCGGCGTCGGTCGGCGAGCCCTGCGGAGCCACGGCGCCGAACGAGTAGGCCTGCAGCGCGTAGACCGACCCCTGCGGGTGGACGATCAGCGCCGAGCCGATCAGGTCGTCGCGCGCGACCGCGTAGCCGGCCGTGGCGTGCTGCGCGGAGACCACCAGGAAGCCCTGCGCGTCGGCGACGTCGTGGCAGCTCGTCAGCACGCTGACCGTGTCGCCCGGCGTCAGGAGCTCGCCGCGGAAGACGGTCGAGCAGTGGCCGGGCTTCAGCGGGTTCGCCGAGGGCGTCGCGTTCACGTAGCGGAACAGCGCGCGCACGTCGCCGCCCGGGCCCGTGTTCGTGTTCGTCACGCTCACGATCGTGAGCATCGAGCGCGAGTCGTGCAGCGGGAAGACGAGCACGCTGCCCGGCGCGGGCGCCTGCGCGGCGGCGGCGTGCGCGAGGAGGCAGAGGAGCGCGGCGGGGAGGGAGGTGCGGAGGGTTCGCTTCATGGTGCGGATCCCGGTGGGAAGGAGCCCATTCTAATGGAGGCGCGGCGGGCTCGGGCGCGCCCGCCGCGCGTCGGGAGAGCGGCGGGAAAAGGCTTCGCGGCGCAGGGTAGCGCGCGGCGCGCGCGCTGTCGCCCGGCGGCCGTGCCCGCAGGGGCACGGGCCGCCGGGCGCGCGCGCGACCTACTCGCGGCGGTAGTCCATGGACATGACCATCCACTCCGTCCCGTCGGGCAGCGTGTCGTACAGCTCGACCACGCGGTGGCCGTCCTCGGCCTTGCGCTCGACGTGGCGGAACGGGCGTCCCTGCGGCGTGAGCGCGTCGCGCATCGTGCCGGAGAGGTCGAGCGCGCCGCCGGACGCGGGCGCCCGGCCGCGCGCGATCGAGTAGCCCGTGCCCCAGGTGTCCATCCAGATCGTGAAGTACTGCCCGTCGAGCTTGTCGAAGCCCATCAGGAGCAGGCCCTCGAACGGCTGCCCCATCATCTGGCCCTGGAAGCGCTCCTGGAGGAAGCGCCCGCCGAGCACCATCGCGCTCTCGGCCTGGCCGTCGAACGAGGCGGGCGCCGCGCCGGGCGACTCGATGAGCTTGCAGGCGACGGACCACGCGCCGGCGTGGCCGGCCAGGGCCGCGTGCTCGGGGCCGGGCGCCATGTAGCGCATCATGCGCTCCATCGTGGCGGGGTCGAGCGCGGGCGGCTTGGGATCCTCCTCCTGGACGATCGAGCGCACGCGGGGGGCGGACTGGCAGGCGGCGAGCCCGAGCGCGAGCAGCGCGCAGGCGAGACGGAGGGATCGCATGGTTCGTTTCCTCTCGGGTGGGTGGCGCACCCCGGAGCGTCCACGCATGCGCGCGGCGGGGCGCAAGGGCCGCGCGCGGCGTGACCATAGCACCGTCCGCCCCCGCCCGCACCCCGGCCCGTGGGCGGGCGTCCGGACGGCCCGCGCGCGAGCGTAGAATCCCCGCGTGAACCTGAGCAGCCAGAGCTTCGAGCCCGGCGGGCGCATCCCCGCCGACTTCGCCTTCGCCCGTCCGGATCCGGAGCGGCACTTCCGCTTCGCCGGGAACAAGAGCCCGCACCTCGCCTGGAGCGACGCGCCGGCCGGCACGCGCTCGTTCGCGCTCCTGTGCGTCGATCCCGACGCGCCGAGCGTGGGCGACGACGTGAACAAGGAAGGGCGCAGCGTGCCGCGCGACCTCCCGCGCACGGACTTCGTGCACTGGGTGCTCGTGGACCTGCCCGCGGGCCTGCGCTCGCTCGAGGCCGGCTCGTGCAGCGACGGCGTCACGCCGCGCGGCAAGCGCCGTCCGCCGGGCCCGGCCGGAGCGCGCCAGGGCCGGAACGACTACACCGGCTGGTTCGCGGGCGACGCCGCGCTGGCCGGCACGTACCTCGGCTACGACGGGCCGGCGCCGCCGTGGAACGACGAGCGCGTGCACCGCTACCGCTTCCGCCTGCACGCGCTCGACGTCGAGCGGCTCGACCTGCCCGACGCCTTCACGGCGGCCGACGTCGAGCGCGCGCTGGAGGGCCACGTGCTCGCGCGCGCCGAGCTGGTCGGCACGTACACGCAGAACCCGGCGCTGGCCTGAGAGCGGCGTGAAGCGCGCGGGGATCGTGCTGGCCGCCCTGGCGCTCGCCGGGGCGACCTGGGCGGCCTTCGCGCCGGCGCTCGCGAACGGCTTCGTGTCGTGGGACGACCCCGACTACGTGACGGCGAACCCGCACGTGCGCGCCGGGCTCACGGCCGCCGGCGTGCGCTGGGCGTTCGGGATGCACGCGACGGCGGGCAACTGGCACCCGCTGACGTGGCTCTCGCACATGCTCGACGCGACGCTCCACGGGGACGATCCCGCCGGGCACCACCGGACGAGCGTGCTCCTGCACGCGGCGAACGCGGCGCTGGCGCTGCTCGCGCTGCTCGCGCTGACGCGGCGCTTCTGGCCGTCCTTCGCCTGCGCCGCGCTGTTCGCGCTGCACCCGCTGCGCGCCGAGTCGGTGGCGTGGGTCTCCGAGCGCAAGGACGTGCTCAGCGCCTTCTTCGGCCTGTGCGCGCTGGTCGCGTACGCCGGCTGGGCGCGGCGCGGCGGCGCCGGGCGCTACGCGGCGGTCTGCCTGTGCCTGGCGCTCGGGCTGCTCGCGAAACCGATGCTCGTGACCCTGCCGTGCGTGCTGCTCCTGCTCGACGTCTGGCCGCTCGGGCGCGCGGGGGCGCTCGCGGCGGGCCCCGGAGCGGTGGGGCCGGAGCGCCGCCGCTCGCCGCGCGCGCTCGCGCTCGAGAAGCTGCCGCTCGTCGCGCTCGCGCTCGCGAGCGCCTGGCTGACCGTGCGCGCGCAGGCGGCGGTCGGCGCGATCCAGGGCGTCGAGAAGCTCTCGCTCTCCGCGCGCCTCCTGCACGCGCCGTGGGCGGTCCTGCGCTACGTCGCGCTGTGCGTCTGGCCGCACGACCTGGCGTGCTTCTACCCGCACCCCGCGGTCGTGCGCCCGGAGCTGCTCGCGCCGTCGAGCCCGCTGCCGTGGGTGGCGCTGGCGGTCGTGCTGGCGCTGTGCGCCGCCGCCTGGCGCGCGCGGCGCGCCCTGCCGTCGCTGCCGGTCGGCTGGCTGTGGTTCCTGGGCATGCTGGTGCCGGTGCTCGGCCTGCTGCAGGTGGGGGGGCAGTCGATCGCCGACCGCTACACGTACCTGCCCTCGATCGGGCTCTCGCTGGCCGTCGTGTTCCCGCTGGCGCGCCTCGCGCGCGGGCCGGCCAGCCGGGCGCTGCTCGCGGCCGCCGCGTGCGTCGCGCTGGCGCTCCTCGCGCGCGCGACGCGCGCGCAGTGCGCGACCTGGCGCAGCTCCGAGACGCTGTTCGCGCGCGCGCTCTCCGTCACGCGCGCGAACTACAAGGCGCACAACAGCTACGGCGTCGTGCTCGAGCAAGCCGGCCGCGTCGAGGAGGCGCGCGCGCAGTACGAGGCGGCGCTCGCGATCCGGCCCGAGCACCCCCAGGCGCTGACGAACCTCGGGAAGTACTGGTTCGAGCACGGCCAGCCCGCGCGGGCCGAGGAGCTCTTCCGCCGCGCCGTCCTGGCCCACCCGCGCCTGGTGAGCGCCCTGGGCAACCTGGCGGTCGTGCTGCTCTCGGGCGGGCGGCTCGAGGAGGGCGTGGCGCTGCTCGAGCGGGCGCTGGCGATCCAGGAGGCGAGCCCGGCCAACCACCGCAACCTCGGCCTGGCGCTGCGCTCGCTGGGCCGCGAGGAGGAGGCCCAGGCGCACCTGGAGCGGGCCGCGGCGCTGGAGGCGGGGAAGGCGGAGGGCCGATAGGCTCCCCGGCGAGGGCCCGCCGCCGGCGCAGCTCCTTGGAGAGCGCGGCGCCAGTCGCTAGCCTCGCGCCGACGCGCGTTCCCCCATGACGACCAGCACCCTCGCCGAGAGCCACCTGCGCAGCACGGGCGACGACCGCCACGCCGTGGACGTGACCGTCGTGCTGCCCGTCCACAACGAGGTCGGCCACGTGCGCGAGGAGATCGAGCGCGTGCGGCGCGCGCTCGCGGCATCGAGCTACAGCTACGAGCTCATGGTCGTGGACGACGGCTCGACCGACGGCAGCAAGGAGGTGCTGCGCCAGATCGACGACATCGAGCTCGTCGACCTGCCGCAGAACCACGGCGTCGGCTTCGCCCGCCGGCTCGGCACGCGCCTGGCGCGCGGCGACGTGGTGGTGTGGACCGACGTGGACATGAGCTACCCGAACGACCGCATCCCCGAGCTCGTGGACGCGCTCGAGGACTGGTGCGACCAGGTCGTCGGCGCGCGACGCACCGAGGAGGGCACGCACGCCTGGGCGCGCAAGCCGGCCAAGTGGTTCATCCGCCGCCTGGCGTGCTTCCTGGTGCAGTCGCACATCCCCGACCTGAACTCGGGCTTCCGCGCCTTCCGGCGCAGCGTGTCGCTGCCGTACCTGCACCTGCTGCCCAACGGCTTCTCGTGCGTCTCGACGATCACGCTGTGCTTCCTCTCGAACGGACACGGCGTGCGCTACGTCCCGATCGACTACGCCACGCGCGCGGGGCGCTCGAAGTTCCGCTACTTCCACGACACCTACAACTACCTGCTGCAGGTGGTGCGGATGGTGATGACCTTCAACCCGCTGCGCGTGTTCCTGCCGGCGGGCGGCCTGCTGCTCTTGATGGCGGTGGGCAAGGTCGCGTGGGACGCGTGGAACCGCGACTTCTGGATCACGACCAACGCCGTGATCCTGACCGTCGTCGCCTGGCAGGTGATCAGCATCGGCCTCCTGGCCGACCTGATCTGCCGCCTGAACGACCCGACGCGCCAGCGCCCGACGCAGCTCCAGGAGCTCGACGCGCTGCGCCACGTGCGCCAGCGCCGCGGGTAGCGCGCTACGGGGGCGGAGCGCGCTCCTCGCCGCCGCGTTCCCGGGCCCGGTGCAGCGGCCCCTCGAGCCGCCCGACGAGGTACAGCGTCGTCAGGCCGAGCGCCACCGCGGCGCCCGCGATCACGTACTGCCCGCCGCCGACGGCGACGCCCAGCGCGCCCGTCAGCCACAGGCTGCCCGCCGTCGTCAGCCCGTGGACGTTGGCGCCGCGCTGCAGGATCGCTCCGGCGCCCAGGAAGCCGAGACCGCCGGCGACTCCCTCGAGGATGCGCAGCGGGTCGAGCCGCGCGCTGGGGTCGTCCATGCGAGCGGTCGCGTCGTAGAGCTCGAAGCCGATCAGCGTGAAGGTCGCCGCGCCCAGGCAGACCATCATGTGCGTGCGCAGGCCGGCCGCCTTGCCGCGCCACTCGCGCTCGAGGCCGAGCGCGCCGCCGAAGACGGTCGCGAGCGCGAGCCGCAGCGCGATCTCCGCGGAATGGACGAAAGGGTCCACCGCGCCTCAGCCCGCGCGCGGTCGCCGGCGCGGGGTCGCGGGGAGCGGAGAGGGGTCGGGCCAGGCCTCGTCCAGGCCCTCCTCGCGCGCGCCGCGCTCCTCCTCGAAGACGTACAGGCGCGGGTCGGGCGCGCGTCCGAGCGGACGCGGTCGGCGGTAGAGCGGAGCGGCGGGATCGGGGGCGCGACCCGTGTCCGGATCGGGCGTGAGCGGCGTGTGCATGGCGCGTTCCTCTTCGTTGCGTTCACGAGCAACGCGCATGCCGAGCGGACGGGAGCGCCGCAGCGGGGCGTCGCACACGCTTCTCCAAAGCGCCGGGCATGCGGCGGCGCGCGACGCTCCCGGAGCGCGCTCGCGTCTCACGCGCGGGGCGTTGCGGGCGGTTCCGCGGCGCTGGCACGAGCCGTGCATGTCTCCCGCAGCGAGCGGCGCGTCGCCGCGACGTCGAACCTCACACGCACGGAGAGCACGCGATGAACTGGGACCGCATCGAAGGCAAGTGGAAGCAGTACAAGGGACAGGCCAAGGAGCGCTGGGGCAAGCTGAGCGATGATCAGCTCGATGTGATCGACGGTCATCGCGATCGCCTGGAGGGCAAGCTCCAGGAGATCTACGGCTACGAGAAGGACCGCGCGAAGAAGGAAGTCGACACCTTCCTGCAGACCTGCGACACGAAGGCATAGGTCTCCCCCCCCGGAGACCTCGGCAGGACCGACCACGAAGGCGAGGGGCTCTCGTCCGACCCGCGCCGACGCAGCCCCATGAGGCTCGCCCCGCGGTCGGTCCTGCATCTTCTCGTCGAGCGCTCCGGATCGCGTCGGCAGGCGCGACCCGGGGCGCTCGGCGCGTTCGGGCAGCGACGCGCGCGAGCGGCGCCTCGCTCGGCGCGCGCGAGCGCGACCTCACGCTCGGCCCGGATCTTGCACGCCGTGACCTGATGACGTCCCCGCAGGCCGTGCGGGGAGCACGACGAGGAAGCAAGAGGCCATGGAGTTTCTACAAACCGTTGCCGACCGCTCGCGACCGCGCGCGGCGCTCCTCGCTCGATCCGGAACACGGGCCTTCGACGGCAGCGGCGCGAGACACGCGGGGTGTCGAGCCGCTCCGGGGAGGCCCGCTGCTCTCCTTCAACGATTCACCCCGCGACGGAGCGTGCCATGAGATCCAGCACTCGATTCCTGATCACGTCCGCCCTGCTCTGCACGGGCTTCCTGACCGCGGGCTGCCCCGAAGACGGTGCGGCGGAAGAGGCGGGCGAGAAGATCGACCGCGGCGTCGACAAGGCCGGTGACGCGGTCGAGGACGCCGCCGACGAGGCGGAGGACGCCCTCGACGAGGCGGACGTGAAGTGAAGCGTCGCCCGCTCCGCCCCTCCCGGCGCGCCGCGCGCGACCGCCGTGCGCGGCCGTCGCGCGGCCGCCGGGAGGAGCGGTGAGCGCCGGCGACGACGGCGCGCGCCAGGTCAGCGCTCGCCGCCGCTCTCGCGCCGCGCCGCGCCGACCTCCGACTCGACGAGCGCGTCGAGCTCGCGCGCGATCCGGTGCAGGGTCGAGGCCAGCGCGTCGAGGCGCGGCCCGGGATCCTCGCCTCTCTGCACGTCGTGCTTCACGAGCTGCACGTGCAGCACGGCCGTGTTCAGGTGCCCCTTGAGGTCGTGCACCTGCTGGCGGGTGAGCCGCCCGCTGGTCTGGCTGGGGTCGCGTTCCACCGGAACTCGAGGAGGACGGCGCTCCGGAGCCGTCCCGGAGCGGACTGGCATTACAGCCGTGATGCCCGAGCGCGACAAGAGGGGCGCGCCGCGCGGCGCCGCGCAGGTCAGAAGCCGAAGACCAGCCCCGCCACCAGGTTGCGGCCCGGCATGTTCGAGCCCGAGCCGTGCACGCGGTAGTCCTCGTCGAAGACGTTCTCGAGCGCCAGCTCGAGCCGCCAGTGCTTGGAGAGCCGCCAGCCGGTGCGCAGGTCGAGCACGGCCCAGCCGGGCGTGCCGCCCGGCGGGATGCGCTGCGTGTCGCTCGCGTCGCGCGTCGAGAGCTCGTCCGCGTCGCGGGCCAAGGACAGGACGGTCTCCGCGTAGCCGCGGTCCGCCTCCTCGGTCCAGCGCAGCCCGAGCCGCCCCATCAGCGGCATCTGGCGGTCGATCGGCTCGCGCCTCTCGACCGGATCGGAGGTCGGGAAGGTGTCCACCTCGCCCTCCTGGAAGGCGACCCAGCCGAACAGCTCCCAGGCCTCGTCGATCGCCAGTCTGGCGCCGGCCTCCACGCCGTAGACGTAGCCGTCGCCGACGTTGCGCTTGGTGATCTCGAACTCGCCCGAGCCGTTCACGTTCCCGGTCGGGACGCGCACGATCTGGTCCTCGATGTCGGTGTAGAAGACCGCCACCTCGCCCGACAGGCGCTCGCCGCGTCCCTCGAGGCCGACCTCGAGCTGCACGAAGCTCTCGGGGTCGAGGTCCGGGGCGGGGATCTCGAACTCGTTCGAGCGCGCCGAGTCGAAGCGCGTCAGGTCCGACAGGTTCGGCGCGCGGAAGCCCTGCGAGACGCCCGCGAAGGCGTGCAGCCGGTCCTCCAGCACGCGGTAGAGGACGCGCGCGCTGCCGACCACGTTCTGCCAGTCGTCCTCGAGCGAGGTCTCGCTCGAGGTGACCGGGTCGAGCACGCTGCCAGCGTCCACCGCCGCGTGCTCGAAGCGGCCTCCCAGGGTCAGCGCGCAGCGCTCGTGGACGTCGATCTCGTCCTCGACGAACACGCCGACCAGGTCGTAGCTCGAGTCGTCGGCCACCGGCCCCTGCACCGGGTTCGACGAGCTGAAGGAGTCCACCTCGTCGTGGTACCAGTCGGCGCCGAAGGTCAGCCGCCCGAGGGCGGTGCGCCGCGTCGAGGCCACGAGCTGCAGCCCCAGCGTGTCGAGGTCGAAGCCCTGCAGCGAGCGCGCCATGTTGCTGCGGACGCGGTCCTCCGTCTCGTCCTGGCGCTGCCAGGAGACGCCGGCCCGGAAGCGCTCGATCGAGCCGTCCAGCTCCTCGCCGACGAGCTGCGCGTAGGCGAGCTCGCGGTCCTGGTCCAGGTCGCGCCGCAGGTCGGAGCCGGCCACGGTGCCCTCGAAGGGCACGGCGAAGATCGTCGCGTGCGTGCGCGGCACGTCGTCCTGGGCGACGCGCTGGTAGCCCAGGACCAGCCGCGTCTCTTCGCTCAGGGAGTGCTCGAGCTTGGCGCTGGCGTCCCACTCGTCGTAGCCCGTGTTGCGCTGGTGGCCGGTGGGCTCGCCGGCGCGCACGTCGTCGTAGTCCTTGCCCGAGAGCCCGACGTACAGCCCGCTCCCCTCGCCGATCCGCCCGGCCCAGTCCACGTGACCGACGTGCGACTCGTCCGCGGTCGAGTAGCGGTAGAGCACCTGGCCCGAGACGGGACCCGTCCCGGAGTCGAACGGACCCTTGGTGATGGCCTGCACGGTGCCGCCGATCGCGTCGCTGCCCCAGGCGACCGACCCGGGGCCCTTCACGACCTCGAAGCGCGCCACGGAGAGCGGGTCCACCGTGCTCCAGTACTGGTTGGGCCCCTCGCGCATGATCGAGGAGTTGATGCGGATCCCGTCCACGAGCAGCAGCGTGCGGAAGCCCGTGAAGCCGCGGATGTAGGGCGATCCCTGCCCGTAGGAGGTCTCCTGGACCATGACCCCCGGCACGTCGCGCAGCGCCTGGGGCGTCGTGCGGTACGCCCGCTCGAGGATGAGCTGCTCGTCGATCTCCTCGACGCTCCAGGGCGTCTCGAGGCGCGAGGCCTCGCGGCGCGACGGCGTCACGACGGTCTCGCCCAGCGGCAGGCGCTCCGCGGGCGGCGGCGGGGCACCGTCCTGCACGTCCTGGGGGAGGAGCAGGCGGAGCACGGCGAAGGAGAGGGAGAGCGACGGCATCGTGGGGCGGCTCCTGCGAAAGGCCTCGGCCAGCTGCGGGAGCCGCACCGGCTCCCCGCACCCCCGGCGTGCGGGAGGCGCGGTCGAACGAACGGCGGCGTCCGCCGGTTCAACGAAAGCCGCAGAAACTCCGAGGGCTCGCGGCCGGCCGCGCGGCGCTCTTCCCCTGACCCCTCAGGCCTGGCTCGTCGCGTCGCCCGGGCCGGCCTTGCGCGCCCTGGCGCTCTTGCCCAGGCCGTACGCGTTCAGGCGGCTGTAGAGCGTCTTCAGGCTGATCGCGAGCGTCTCGGCCGCCTTGCGCTTGTCGCCCTTCAGCTGCTCGAGCGTGGCCAGGATCAGCGTGCGCTCGGCCTCCGCCACGGTGCAGCCGACGTGCACCGCCAGGCCGCCCGAGCGGCGCGGCCGCAGCCCGCTCAGCGGGTCCACCTGCACGTGCTCGGCGCCGATGCGGTCGGCGGCCAGGATGAAGGCGCGCTCGACGACGTTGCGCAGCTCGCGCACGTTGCCCGGCCAGTCGTGCGCGGCGAGCGCGTCGAGCGCGTCGGCCGCGAAGCGCTTGGGATCCTGCTGCGCGGCGCGGTTCAGGAGGCCCAGGAAGAAGGTCGCCAGGAGCTCGACGTCGTTCTCGCGCTCGCGCAGCGGCGGGACGCCGATCGGGAAGACCTTGAGCCGGTAGTAGAGGTCCTCGCGCAGCTTGCCCTCGCGCACGGCCGTCTCGGGCGAGCGGTTCGTGGCGGCGATCAGGCGGATGTCCACCGGGATCGCGCGCTCGCCGCCGACGCGGCGCACCGTGCGCGTCTCGAGCACGCGCAGCAGCTTGACCTGCATGTCGAGCGGCATCTCGGTGATCTCGTCCAGGAACATCGTGCCGCCCTCGGCCTGCTCGAACAGGCCGCGGCGCATGCGGTTCGCCCCGGTGAAGCTGCCCGACTCGTGGCCGAACAGCTCGGACTCGATCAGGTCGGGCTGGATCGCGCCGCAGTTGACGGCGACCAGCGGCTCCTCGGCGCGGTCGCTGAGGCGGTGGATGCACTGCGCGACCATCTCCTTGCCCGTGCCCGTCTCGCCGGTGATCAGCACGGTGGAGGAGGTGCGCGCGACGCGGCCGATCAGGTCGTAGACCTCCTGCATGGCGCGCGACGAGCCGACCAGGAGGTCGAAGCGTCCCATCGTGCGCAGGTCCTCGCGCAGCTCGCTCACCTGGCGGCGCAGCGCGAGCGTGCGCTTGACGTTGCGCAGCACGCGCTCGAGGCGCTCGACGTCCACCGGCTTGACCAGGTAGTCCGAGACGCCCGAGCGCACCGCCGCGATGGCCGAGTCGATCGTGGCGTTGCCGGTCAGGACGACGATCTCGGCCTGGTGGCGCAGCGGCTCGACGAGCTCGAGGCCGCCCCCGTCGGGCAGGTCGAGGTCGAGGATCGCGAGGTCCGGAGCGCAGTGCTCGAGCTCCTGGCGCGCCGCCTCCAGGCTGCCGGCCGTGCTGGTCGTGAACCCGCTGCGCCGGATCAGCTCGTCGAGCGCCTCGAGGCTGCCGGGATCGTCGTCGACGAGGAGGGCGTGCGGCACGCGCGTGGGCTCGGGGCCGTCGGGGCGCTCTGCCCCGCCGAGGGCAGAGGGGTGCGGAGACCCCGGGGCGCTGATCCTATCCTCGGGCGCGGGCCGCGCGCCTCCCGCCCCGCTGCCGAGGGGCTGCGCGGCGGCCGCGCTCGAGCGCGGGCGGAGGAGGTCCTCCCGCCGCGCGCCGGGACGCGGCCGCACCAGCGACGTGCTCATCGCGCGCGATCAGGGCATCGGGGCGCGCTTGCCGGTGACGAGCGACGCCACGAGGCTCACGAGGAACAGCACGATGAACAGCCAGAACAGCAGTTGAGCGATGCTGCCCGCCGCGCCGGCGATGCCGCCGAAGCCCAGGAGGCCCGCGAGGAGGGCGATGACGAAGAAGGCGAGTGCCCAGCGCAACATGACGAAGCTCCTTTCGAGAGGGACGGGGGGACGTCCACCGTCGTGGAAGGAGCTGGAGCACGCGGCGTGCCGCGCGCGGGCCGCCCGCGCGAGCTTCACCTCTTAAGGCGCGTGCTCCGCGAGACGTCGCGGAGCGCCCCGCGGGCGAGAGGAGAGAGCTACAAACGGAACGGAAGAACTCTCCGTTCCTCACGGCGTTCCGCGCGCGGACCCCCCGCGGGCCGCCCGTGCCGTGAGGCGGCACGGGGGTTGCACCCGGGGACGGCCACGGAGCGCTGCGGCGCCCGCAACCCCGAGGCACCAGGAGAACGACCATGGCCGAACGCGGAGAAACGCAGGGCTCGCAGTCCGAAGGCGAGCGCCCTTCCCTGTCCGAGCAGTCGCGCAAGATCGCGGATGACGTGCGCGAGCTGGGCGAGATCGCGAAGGAGTCCGCCGGCGAGCGCGTGGACGAGCTGCGCCAGCGCGGCGAGCAGGCGCTGAACGCCGGACGCGAGCGCGCCGGCGAGGCGAAGGGCGACCTCGAGCGCTCGATCGCCGAGCAGCCGTTGAAGTCGGTCGCGATCGCGCTCGGCGTCGGCGTCCTCCTCGGCCTGATGGCGCGCCGCTAGGCGCGACGCCGCCGCCATGGTCGCCCCTCCCGATCCCCGTACCGCCGCGCGCGCGGACGGCGAGCCCGACGGCGCGGCGAGCGCGCTGGCGGCGCTCTTGGCCGAGCTGCGCGGCGTGCGCCAGGACGTGGCCGCGCTCGTGCGCGTGCGCGTCGAGCGCGTGCGCCTGGGCGCGCGCGAGGCGGCGCTGGCCCTGTGCGGCGGACTGCTGGCGCTCGTCGTCATGACGACGGCGAGCGCGCTCGCGACCCTGGCGCTCGCCCGCGGCGCGCTCGGCGCGCTGCGCGCGTGGACGGGGAGCGCGTGGCTCTCCGAGCTCTTGCTCGGCGCGCTCGTCCTGGGCGGGCTCGCCGCGGGCCTCGGCGCGCGGCGCCGCCGCGCCGGACGCCGCGCGCTGGCGCGCGCCAGCGCGGCGCTCGAGCGCTCGCGCGGTCGCACGCCCGAGCCCGAGCCCGCGCCCGAGCCGGCGGAGAGCGCCCGATGAGCGACGGGGCTCGCACCTTGCAGCGGCTCGAGCACGGCGCCCGCGCGCGCCTCGAGCGCCGCGTCGCGTCGCTGCGCACGCACGGCTGGGAGCTCGCCCGTGCCACGGCCCGCGAGCACCCGCTCGCGTGCGGCGTGGCGGGGACCGCGCTCGGCGCCGCGCTGCTCGTATCGGGGGGGGAACCGGACCGCTCGCGCGAGCGCCGGCGCTCGCGCACGCGCCGCCTGCTCGGCGCCGCGCGCCTGGCCGCGCTGTGGTCCATCCAGCGGATCGTCTCGCCCTGACGGGCGAGTTCTCCGGATCGCGGGCGCCGGTCGCGCTCCCGGTCCACACCCCGAGAGACCGTTCTTCAGGAGCAACCCAATGAACGTCCTAGTCCTGCTGGGGGCCGTGCTGCACCCCGCACCCCCCGCTCTTCCGCCTTCGACGACGCCGTACGCCTTCCAGATCGACGACACCGGCGCCCGGGATCCCGACGGACGCCCGGGCGGCGCCTACCTGCAGGTCGGCGGCGGCCTGGTGACCACGGAGGACTCCGACGGTCCCGACGAGGACGTCGAGTTCGACGAGGGCTACCTGGTCTCCGTCGCGCTCGGCCACCGCTTCGCGTCGTCGAGCCCGCTGGCGTTCGACCTCGAGCTCGAAGGGGTGTGGACCGACCAGGACGCGGACGACGATGGCGCCCTGCAAGCCGTGAACGACGTCACGAGCATCGGGGCGCTGGTGAACGGGCTGGTGGACTTCCGCATGACGCGCTCGATCTCGCTCTACGGCGGGGCCGGCATCGGCGCCACCTGGCTCGACATCGGCACGGAGAGCGACGCGCTGAACGACTTCGACGACGAGGACGGGCCGTTCTTGACCTGGCAGGCGAAGGCCGGCGTCGCCTTCGCGATCGCGCGCTCGGCCGAGCTGCGCGTGGGCTACCGCTTCCACAACATCGACGACGCCGAGATCGACGACGGGATCGGCGACTCGAGCTTCGACCTGGAGACGTCGCAGCACGTGCTCGAGGTCGGCCTGCGCTTCGGGCTCTCGCGGAGCTGAGGCGTGACGCGCCGCGGCGGGCCGCCAGGCCCGGCCGCGGCGCCTTCCGGGGGGAATGCCAGGGTGGGCACGGGGCAAGGGAGCGCGCTCGCGCGCGGCGCTCGCTCGCGGCGGGCGGCGCCGGTCCGTGGCGGCGGCGGTGGGCCGCCGCAACCCTCCGCGCGCGTCCCGAGCGGCGCGCGCCGCGCGCAGGCCCGCGCGATCCTCGCCCTCGCCCTCGTCGCCGGCTGCAGCGTGCCGGTGCGCCGCCACGACTGGTCGGGCTACAGCGGGCCCGGGCGCGAGCTGCTCCTGGCCGAGGAGGTGCCCTTCCCGGCCGTCCCCGACCCGCTCGAGCCCTTCAACCGCGTCGCGGCCGGGGTCACGCACGGGTTCCTGCGCTTCGTCCTCGCGCCCGTCGCGCGCGTGTACCGCGTGTTCGTGCCCGGCGAGGCGCGCGCGTCGCTCGCGCGCGCCGGCAAGAACCTGCTCTTCCCCGGCCGGCTCGTGAACAACCTGCTGCAGGGCGACCTGCGCGGCAGCGGGCGCGAGACGGCGCGCTTCCTGCTCAACTCGACCTTCGGCCTGGCCGGGCTGCAGGATCCGGCCAAGGCCGTCGGCATCCTGCCCGCGAACGAGGACGTCGGGCGCACCTTCGCGCGCTGGGGCTGGACGCGGAGCACGTACCTGTTCCTGCCGCTGCTCGGCCCTTCGAGCATCCGCGACGGGATCGGGCGGGCCGGCGATGCGTACCTCGACCCGCTGCGCCACGTCCGGCCGTGGGCTCCGCTCGCGCGCGGCTTCAACGACCTCAGCGACACGGTCGAGGGCGTCCTGCGCGTGGCGCGGAGCGAGTACGACGCCTACCAGGCGACGCGGCTGCTCTACGCCTACTCGCGCGTGATCGATCCGGCCGACGAGCTGCGCCCCGGCGACGACTCGGGCGAGGTCCAGACGCTGCAGTCGGTCTTCCTGCAGCCGCAGGACCCCGACTTCTACCGCGGCGCGCGCACGCGCACGGCGGCGATGGAGGGCGGGCGGGAGGTCACGTACTCGATCTGGCTGCGGCCCGACGCGGACACGCTCGCCTTCCTCGTGCCGGGCTTCGGCAACCACCGCCTGAGCGACGCCACGCTGGGCGAGGCCGAGGTCATCTACGAGAAGGGCTTCTCGGTCGTGGCGATCTCGAGCACCACGGCGCCCGAGTTCATGATCGACACCGCCGCGGGCCCCTACCCCGGCTACACGCCGGTGGACGCCTCCGACGTGCAGCGCGCGCTGCTCGCGATCGACCGCGACGTCGCGCGCCGCTGGCCCGAGCGACGCTTCGAGCGTCGGATCGTCGTCGGCCTCTCCCTGGGGGCGCTGCAGACGCTCTTCCTGGCCGCGGCGGCGGCCGATCCCGCCGCGCCGCCCGACCCGTTCGACCTGTACGTCGCGCTCGATCCGGCCATCAGCCTGGAGCACGCCGCGACGACGCTCGACGCCTACTACAACGCCCCGCTGCGCTTCCCGCGCGAGGAGCGCCAGGAGCGCATCGACGCGATCCTCGCCAAGGTGCTGCTCCTGAGCGAGAGCGGCCTCGAGCCCGACATGGAGCTGCCCTTCCGGCGCTGGGAGGCCGAGTTCCTGATCGGCCTCTCGTTCCGCCTGCGCCTGCAGTCGGTGATCCTGCAGTCGCAGGACCTGCACGACGCCGGGATCCTCGAGACGCCGCGCTCGCGCCTGCGCCGCGCGTCGGCCTTCGTCGAGGCCTCCGAGTACTCCTTCCGCGAGTACCTCTACGCGTTCGTGCTGCCGTGGTACGCGTCGCGGCTGGACGGCATCGGGCTCGACGAGGCCGGCGCGCGGGAGCTCCTGCGGCGCGCGGACCTGCGCGCGGTCGAGGACGGCCTGCGCGCGAACCCGGCCGTGCGCGTCTTCACGAACGCCGACGACTTCCTGCTGGCGCCCGAGGACCTGCCGTGGCTGCGCGACGTGCTCGGCGAGCGCCTGATCGTGTTCCCCGAGGGCGGCCACCTCGGGAACCTGCACCGCGAAGGCATCCAGCGCGCGATCGACGCGATCGTCAAGCGCTCGGTCGAGGAGGAGGCGGACGCGCCGGCGCGCTGAGCGCCCGGCACGTCCTTTGCTCGCTCCTCTCGGGCGCATCCGGCGAGGCCGGCGCCAGGAGCAGAACGGGGGAACGGCGATGGACGAGCGGGTCGAGTCCACGAGCGGGTCGTCGGGCGCGGGGCGGGAGGCCAGGCGCGGCGCGGCGAGCTCCGCGGCGCTGGTCGTGCTGGCGGTGCTGGCGCTCGGGGCGGCGGCCTGGATCGGCCGCGCCGTGCTCGCGCCGCTCGCGATCGCGGTCGTCCTGAGCCTGCTCCTGACGCCGCTCGTGCGCCTCCTCGGGCGCGCGCGCGTCCCCGCGCCGGTCGGCGCGGCGTTGACCCTGGCGAGCTGCCTGGGCGTCGCCACCTGGGGCGTGTGGACGCTGGCCGAGCCGGCGGCCGACTGGCTCGAGGAGCTGCCGGCCTCGCTCGAGAAGGTCGGCGAGCGCCTGGCCGAGATGCGCCGCCCGATCGACACCGTCAACGAGGCGGCCAAGCAGGTCGAGAAGATCACGGAGCCCGAGCAGGCGGCCGGCCTGAGCGTGAAGCTCGACCAGCCCGACGGCGCCGCCGGCTCGTGGGTCCTCGGCAACGTGCGCGCGCTGCTCGCCAGCGCCTTCCTGGTCGTCGTGCTGGCCTACTTCCTGCTGGCGGACGAGGACTCGTTCCTGCGCAGCGTCGTGCGCATCCTGCCGCGCCTGGAGGACAAGAAGTTCGCCGTCCTCGTCGTGCGCGACATCGAGCGGCAGATCTCGCGCTACCTGGTGACGATCACGACGATCAACCTCGCGCTGGGGGCGGTCGTCGCCGCCTGCATGCTGGCGGCCGGCATGCCGTCCCCGTTCCTGTGGGGCGCGATGGCCGCGGCGCTCAACTACGTGCCCTACGTCGGCGCGGCGGTCGGCGTCGCGACGGTGGGCCTCGTGTCGTTCCTGACCTTCGAGTCCAGCGGCGCGGCGCTCCTGCCGCCGCTCCTCTACGGCGCAGCCACCGGCGTCGAGGGCATGCTCGTCACGCCGAGCATCCTCGGCCGCCGCTTCCAGCTGCGGCCGGTGATCCTGTTCGTGTGGCTGATGGTGCTGGGCGGATTGTGGGGGATGGCGGGCGCGCTGCTCGCCGTGCCGTTGCTCGTGATGGTCAAGATCCTGTGCGACAACCTGCCGCGCCTGGCGCCGCTGGGCGAGCTCCTGGGGCGCGACGCGGACACGTGGCGCCTGCGCCGCCAGCGCGCGCGCGAGGCCGAGGCCGAGGAGGCGGCGGCCGCCGCCGCGCGCGCCGCGGGAGGTTTGCACAAAGATCCGGCAGCGCGCGCCGCGGCGGCCCCCGCGGGCCCCGCGGGCGCGGCGGCCGGGCGCTGGCACGAAAGTTGACCCCTGGGGGGCGAGGCCGCTGGAGATCCCGGGGCCCGAACCACAACGACCCCAGACCAGGAACGATTCCCATGTCTCTCCCGCTCATGATCCTCTCCTGTGCGGCGCTCGCGCAGGACGCGCACGCCACGAAGCCGCAGGGCCACGCCGCGCACCCCGCCATGGACGCGATGCACCGCTACGCGTCCCTGGAGGAGATCGTCGGCTCGAACGTCCAGCTCGCCCCGAGCGCCGAGGAGCGGCGCGACGCGGCGCAGTCCGGCGACGAGGCGGACCGCCCGAACGGCACGATCGACGACCTCGTGCTGCAGTCGGACGGCAAGATCGGCTGGGCCGCGCTCTCCGTCGGCGGCATGCTCGGCATCGGCGACAAGGTCGTGCTCGTGCCCGCGGACAAGATCCGGCACGTGCCCACCGAGGACGGCATGCAGTGCCGCCTGCACATGACCGAGGCCGAGCTCGAGGCGCTGCCCGCCTTCGACGCCAAGGAGGCGAAGAAGGCAGGCCGCCTGGAGAGCCAGGTGCGCGCGGTGGACGCGAGCTTCAAGGGCGGCACGACGGCCCAGGACGCGCTGTCGAAAGACGGCAAAGGCATGCCGGCGAGCGGGCTCGTGCTGGCGAGCACGCTGCTCGACCTCGACGTGCGCGGCAGCGACGAGAAGTTCGGCGACGTCTCCGACGCGGTCGTGGACACGAGCTCGAACTGCGTGGACTACGTGATCGTCTCCCACGGCGGCGCCATGGGCATCGGCGACTCGAAGTTCCTGCTCCCGCTGCAGGCCGCGCGCGTCGGCATGCACGACGACGACCGCGTGCTGATGCTCGACCGCCCGGTGGCGCAGCTCGAGAAGGGCGTGCGCTACGAGGAGCCGAAGGAAGGCTTCGTGAACGCGGACGCCCTGCAGCGCGTCGACGCGGACTTCAAGGTCCAGCGCGACCGCAAGAAGGACATGAAGGACGGCATGACGGGTCGCGAGCGGCCGATGAACAACGGCTGAGCACGCCCCGCCGCCGCCGGCGAGAAGGGCCGCGCGCCGTCCGCGAGGACGGCGCGCGGCCCCGCGCTTGTCCGGGATCAGCTCTCGGCCGGCGGCGCGTCCTTCGGCTCCAGGCTGCGCGCCACGCGCCGGCCGAAGCCGCGCCGCGTGAGGGCGTGCGCCAGCGCCAGGCCGCCCATCGTCAGCAGCGCGCCGAGCGAGGCCAGCGCCATGTCCTTGTGCGCGTCCCACACGTCGCCCTGCGTGCCGAGGTAGGACTGGCCGAGGTCCCCCCCGAACGCCTCCGCCGCCGCCCACTCGATCAGCTCGTAGAGCATCGAGGTGGACATGGCGAAGTCCAGCGGCAGGAAGTAGCCCCAGAAGCCGCGCACCGCGGCGACGCGCAGGTACACCTCGCGGATCGGCAGCGCGAAGAGCAGCCCGTAGCAGAAGTGCACGCAGCGGTCGAACTGGTTGCGCTCGAAGCCGAGCGCCTCGTCCGGCGACCAGCCCAGGACGCGCCGCAGGAAGGCGTCGTAGGGGACCTCGGAGTAGGTCCAGTGCGCGCCGATCTCGTGCAGGACGAGGAACGCGAACAGGCACAGGTACGAGGCCGTCGAGAGCGGGAAGCGCCGGCGCGTGAGCGCCAGGAGCGCGACGAGCAGGACGGCCAGCGCGTTCTCGAGCAGCCAGGTCGAGCGCTCGAGCGGCGCCCAGCCGAGCCACACGAACTCGAGCGCGAACAGCCCGCCGAGCGTCGCGAGCAGGCGCGGCCTCGGCCGGGGCGTCGCCATGGCCGCGCACTGTAGGGCGCCGGGCCGGCGACCCGCAACGGGGCGGCGCGGCCGCGGCGGGGCCGCGCGCCGGCCTGGGTGGTGGCCCGCCGCCGTGCGCTCGTGCTAGCGTCTCGCCCGCCCCGGCCGCGGCCGGGCGCGCCCGCGAGAGCGCCTTGCGACCGGCCATCTCCCTCTCTCCCCTCCGCGATCCGCCGCGCGCGCACGCGCGGCCGTGCGCGTAGCGCGAGGCCGCGTGCGCGTCCTGTTCGTCGGCCCGGTGCCACCGCTGCGCGGCGGGATCGCGCAGCACGGCGCGCGCCTGGTCGAGGCGCTGCGCGAGCGCCACGACGTCGCGGTCCTGACCTGGAAGGCGCTCTACCCGCCGCTCCTCTACCGTCACCCCCAGCGCGACCCCGACGCCGCGCCGCTCCCGGGCGCGCGCGCGCGGCTGTCGTGGTGGAGCCCGGCCTCCTGGCACGCCGCCGGGCGCGAGGGGCGCGCGGCCGCGCTCGTCGTCCTGCCCTGGGTGACGCCCTTCCACTGGCTCGCCTGCCGCGCCGTGGCCTCCGCCGCGCGGCCGACGCCGACGGTCGCGATCGTGCACAACGCGTTGCCGCACGAGCCGATGCCCTTGCAGCGCGCGCTGACGCGCGCGGGGCTCGCGCGCGCGGCGGGCGTGGTCGTGCACAGCGCGGCCGTGCGCGACGAGCTGGCCGCGCTGCTCCCGCTGCGCCCGGTGCTCGTGCCGCACCCGCCGAACCTGGCGCTGGCGCCGACGCCGCTCCCGCCGCGGCCGCCCTTGCGGCTGCTCTTCCTCGGGTTCGTGCGCGCGTACAAGGGCCTCGACGTCGCGCTGGAGGCGCTGGCGCTCCTGCGCGACGGGGGGCACGACGCGCGCCTGACCGTGGCGGGGGAGTTCTGGGAGCCGCTCGAGACCTGGCGCGCGCGCGTCGCCGCCGCGCGGCTGGAGGAGCGCGTGGAGCTCCGGCCCGGCTACCAGCCCGACGACGCGCTGCGGCGCCTGCTGGCGGAGCACCACGTGCTCGTCGCGCCGTACCGGAGCGCGACGCAGTCGGGCGTGGTGCCGCTGGCGCAGGCGGCGGGGCGCCCGACCGTCGCGAGCGACGTCGGCGGGCTCGCCGCGCAGGTCGGGGACGGCGGTGCGGTCGTGCCGCCGGGCGACGCGCGCGCGCTGGCGGCGGCGATCGCGGCCACGGGCGAGGCGCTCGAGCGCCGCGCCGCCGCGGCCAGCGCGCGCGCCAGCCGCTGGAGCGACGTCGCCGACGCGGTGCTCGCCGCGGGAGGGCTGGAATGAGCGAGCCCGCGCCCGCGGTCCCGCCGGTCCCCAAGGCGCGCGCGGGCTCGGTGCCCGCGCGCGGCACGGCGCAGCTCCTCGCCGCGCGCGTGGCCTTCGTCGGCATCGGCTTCGCCGTCTCGGTGGTGCTCGGGCGCGCGCTCGGCGACGAGGCCTTCGGCGACTACGGCGTGTGCCTGCAGCTCCTGGTCTTCCTCGAGATGGGCACGAACGCGGGGCTCCTGGCCGCGACCGGCCGGCGGCTGCAGGCGGCGGGGGAGGAGGCCCCGCGCATCGCGGCGAGCGCGCGCTGGACGCACGTCGCCGCCTCGACCGCCGTCTTCCTCGCCCTGGTGGCGCTCGCGCCGTGGCTTGCCGGCGTGCTGCGGCTGGCGAACGGCACCGCGCTCGTGCGCCTGGCCGCGCTCGACCTGCCGCTGGCCGGCCTGTACTTCGCCTGGCAGGGCATCCTGAACGCGGAGCGCCGCTTCGGGACGCTGGCGCTGGGCTTCGTCTGCTACGCGCTGACGAAGCTCGCGGGCGTGGCGCTCCTGCTCGCGCTCGGCGTCACGATCGAGGGCGCGCTGGTCGTGAACATCGCCGCGACGCTGGGCGGCATCGCCTGGTTCACGGCGCGCACGCGCGGCGAGGGCATCGCGCGCGGCCGCCCGAGCCTCGCGATCGCGCGCGCGCTCGGGCGCCTGGCCCTGCCGATGGGGGGCTACCTCGTGCTCGCGCAGGGCTTGCTCGTCGTGGACTTCCTGCTGCTGAAGGCCTGGGGCGGCGACGCGCCCGAGGCCGGGCGGTACAACGCGGCGATCCAGATCGCGAAGGCGCTCGGCGTCGTGCCCGCGGCGCTCTCCGGCGTCGTGTTCGCCTCGATCGCGCGCGCGCTCGCCCACGGCGACGAGGCCTTGGCGCGCCACCACGTGCGCGCGGGAGGGCGCTTCGGGCTGCTCGTGCTGCTGCCGGCGGCGGCGCTGATCGGGCTGCACGCCGAGGGCCTGGTGCGCTTCGTGTTCGGGCCGGGATACGCGGGGGCCGGCCCGTTCCTGGCGCTGGTCGCGGCCCTCTACGCCCTCGCGGCGCTGCTCGACGTCTACTTCCACGCGCTGATGGCGGCCGGGCACGCGCGCGCGGTGGTGCTCCTGATCGCGCTCGTGCTGCCGCTGGCGGTCCTGCTCGACCGCTGGTGGATCCCGCGCTTCGGCGGCCGGGGAGCGGCCAGCGCCTCGCTGGTCGCGTACGCCATCGCTGGCGCCGCGGCGCTCGTGCTCGTGCACCTGCGCCTCGGGCCGCCGCTGCGCGCGGCGACGGCGCTGCGCGTCGCGATCGCGACGGCGACCGTCGCCGCGCTGGGCTGGTGGATCCCGAGCGAGGGGCCCGGCCTCGTGCTCGAGCTCGGCCTCCTGGTCGTGCTCTACGGGTTGCTGCTGCTCGCCTCGGGAGAGGTGCGCCGCGAGGAGATCCGGGGCATGCTCTCGTGGTGAGACGGCTCCTCGTCCGGCTGGCGCTCCTCGCCGCGAGCCTCGTGCTCGCGCTCGGCCTGGCCGAGCTGGCGCTGCGCGCGTTCCCGGGCGTGCTCCCCGAGCAGACGCGCCTGCGCCTGCACTGGGCCGGGCTCGGCACCGACCCGCGCACGAGCGTCGCGCACCCGACGATCGGCACCCTCGCGCGGCCGGGGCTCGCGGAGACGCTCGAGCGCTCGGACCTCTCGTTCCGGTACACGATCGACCCGAACGGCTTCCGCAACCCCTGGCCGTGGCCGGCGAAGGCGGACGTGGTCGTGACGGGCGACTCGCTCGCCTTCGGCTACGGCGTGGACGACGGCCAGGGCTGGGCCGACCTCGTGCGCCGGCGCACGGGGCTCGCGCTCGTGAACCTCGGCATCACCGGCGCGGCGCCGCAGATGGGGCTCGCGGCCTGGGAGGCGTTCGGCGCGCCGCTCGCGCCCGCGCTGCTCGTGTTCGGCCTCTTCCCGGGCAACGACGTCTACGACGCGCGCATGTTCGAGCGCTGGCAGGCCTCGGGCGCCGGCGGCAACTTCGGGGTCTGGCGCGCGACGGGCGGGCGCGGGCCGAGCACGGCGGGCTCGCTCTACGGCTGGGTCTACCGCACGTTCGTCTACCACGCGCTGCGCGGGCTCGCGCGCCACGAGCGCCAGGCGAGCCGCACGCTGGCGCTCGCCGGCGGCGGCAGCGTGCAGCTCGTGCCCGACGTGCTCGCGAGCGCGGTCGTGCCGAGCGGCTCGGAGGACTTCCAGCGCGTCGTGAACGCCGCGCTCGCCGCCGCGAGGAGCGCGCGCGAGCGCGGCGCGCACGCGCTGGTGCTCTTCTTCCCGACGAAGGAGGAGGTCTACCTGCCGCTCGCCGGCGAGCCGGCGCCGGACGCGATCGGCCCGTTCCGCGCCGCGCTCGAGGGGCAGGGCGTCGAGACGCTCGACCCCACGCCGGCCCTGCGCGCGCTGGCGGCCGAGGGGCGCCAGGTGTACTTCACGATCGACGGCCACCCGAACGCCGCGGGCTACGAGGCGATCGCCGGCGTGGTCGAGGCGCACCTGCGCGCGAACGCTGCGCGCTACGGGCTTCCACTGTGACCACGGGACGGAGCGAGGGGACGCGATGGCCACGCTGAGCTTCCACGGCGGCGCGGGCACGGTGACCGGGTCGCGCCACCTGCTGCGCGCGGCGGGGAAGGCGCTGCTCGTCGACTGCGGCATGTTCCAGGGGCTGAAGGAGCTGCGCGAGCGCAACTGGCAGCCGCCGGGCTTCGACCCGCGCGCGCTGGACGCGGTCGTCTTGACGCACGCGCACATCGACCACTCCGGCTGGCTGCCGCGCCTCGTGCGCGAGGGCTTCCGCGGCCCCATCCACGCCACGCCGGCGACGGCCGACCTGGCGGAGCTCCTGCTGCGCGACTCCGCGCACATCCAGGAGGAGGACGCGCGCTACGCGAACGAGAAGGGCTTCTCGCGCCACCGGCCGGCGCTGCCGCTCTACACGGCCGAGGACGCCGAGCGCGCGCTGAAGCGCTTCGCGGTCGTGGACTACGGCGCGTGGAGCGAGCTCGCGCGCGGGCTGCGCTTCCGCTTCGCGCCGGCCGGACACATCCTGGGCTCGGGCACGGTCGAGGTCGAGGTGGCCGAGCGCGAGCCCCTGACCGTGCTCTTCTCGGGCGACGTCGGCCGCTACGACGCGCCGCTCGTCGGCGACCCGACGCCGCCCGCGCGCTGCGACGTGCTCGTGATCGAGTCCACCTACGGCGACCGCCAGCACCCCACGGAGCCGGTGCAGGAGCAGCTCGCCGCCGCGCTGCGCCGCGTGGCCGACGCGCGCGGCGTCCTGCTCGTGCCGAGCTTCGCGGTCGGGCGCGCGCAGCAGCTCCTGCTGCTCCTGCACCGCGCGATGGAGGCCGAGCCGCGCATCGCCATGCCCGTCCACCTCGACAGCCCGATGGCGGTGGACACGACGCGCATCTACCGGCGCTACCCCGAGGAGTGCGGCCTGGAGGCGGTCGCGCTGCGCTCGGGCACGAGCCCGATCTACACCAAGCAGGTCTTCCTGCACCGCACGCAGGAGGAGTCGATCCGGCTGAACGCGCTCTCCGGCCCGCGCGTGATCGTCTCGAGCAGCGGCATGCTGACCGGCGGGCGCGTGCTGCACCACCTGCGCCGGCTCGCGCCGCAGCCCGAGAACGAGATCCTGCTCGTCGGCTACCAGGCGCCCGGGACGCGCGGCCGCGACCTCGAGCGGGGCGCGCCGTTCGTGCGCGTGCACGGCCGCGACGTCGCGCTGCGCGCGCGGGTGTGCAAGGTCAGCGGCCTCTCCGCGCACGCCGACCAGGACCAGCTCCTGCGCTGGGTGCGCGACCTCCCCCCGCCGCGGCGCACGTTCGTCGTGCACGGCGAGCCCGACGCGGCGCGGGCGCTCGCGGCGCGGCTCGCGGCCGAGCGCTCGTTCGCCTGCGAGACGCCCGGGCTGGGCGACTCGTTCGAGCTCTGACCGCGGGGAGCGAGCTCCGGCGCCGGCGGCCCCGGAGGGACGCGATCCGACGGAACCGCACGGGATCCGGGCGAGTCCCTACACTCTGGGCGCTGCCCCCTTCCGCCCCTCTCCAGCCAGGCCCCCGTCCGATGCGCCGCACCCCCTTCCTCGCGCTCACCGCCCTCGCGCTCCTCGCCGCGGCTCCCGCCGCGCTCCAGGAGGCCGCGCCGCTCCGGCACCTGATCGCCGTCGAGGCCGACGCCGCCGGGGGCGCGCGGCTCCTCGCGGGGGACTTCGACGTGGTCTCCGCGCGGCCGGCGCGCGAGGGCGCGGCGACGCGCCGCTTCGACGTGATCGGGACCGACCTCGAGCTCGAGCGCCTGCGCGCGCTCGGGCTCTCCGCCGCGGTCGTGCAGGAGGACCTCGCGCGCTTCTACGCGCAGCGGCTGGCGCAGGGGGCTCCGGAGGGAGCGCCGGCGCTCGGGGCGTGGCTCACGCCGCCCTTCGGCTCGGGCTCGATGGGGGGGTACTACACCTGGGCGGAGGTCGCCTCGGTGCTCGACCAGATCGCGGCCGCCTACCCCGCGATCGTCACGCCGCGCGCCTCGATCGGCGCGAGCCTCGAGGGGCGCGGGCTGTGGATGGTCAAGGTCTCGGACGCCCCCGGCGCGGACGAGGCCGAGCCCGAGGTGCGCATCGACGCGCTGCACCACGCGCGCGAGCCGGAGGGCATGCAGGCGACGCTGTGGGCGCTGCTCTGGCTGGTGGAGCGCTACGGCAGCGACCCGCGCGCGACGTGGATCGTGGACCAGCGCGAGATCTGGTTCCTGCCGGTCGTGAACCCCGACGGCTACGTCTACAACCAGTCGACCGACCCCGGCGGCGGCGGCCTGTGGCGCAAGAACCGGCGCCCGAACGGCGGCGGGAGCTTCGGCGTCGACCTGAACCGCAACTACGCCTGGCAGTGGGGCTTCGACGACGAGGGCTCGAGCCCGGCGCCGAGCTCCGAGGTCTACCGCGGCCCGGCGCCGGCCAGCGAGCCGGAGGTGCAGGCGATGTCCGCCTTCATCGGCGCGCGCTCCTTCCGCACCGCGCTCTCGGTGCACACGTTCTCGGACCTGTGGCTGTCGGCCTGGGGCCACACCGCGGCGCCGCCGCCGCACGCGGCCGCCTACGACGAGATCGGAGCGCTGGCGACCGAGGAGAACGGCTATCCGCACGGCTCCGCCGCCGCGATCCTGTACCTGGCGAACGGCGTGACGGCCGACTTCGACCAGGGGACGAAGGACACGCTCTCGTGGTCGCCGGAGATCGGCGGCGACGGCGACGGCTTCTGGCCGCCGCAGAGCCGCATCGTGCCGCTGGCGGAGGAGAACCTCGAAGGCGTGCTGCGCACGGTGCTGGCCGCGGGCGCGTACGCGCGCGTGCAGCAGGTCGCGACGCTCGACCTGGGCGACGGCGACGGCTTCTTCGAGCCCGGCGAGGACGTCGGCCTGGTCGTCACGGCGCGCAACAGCGGGCGCGACGCCACCGCGGGCGCGGTCGGCCTGGCGCTCGCGAGCCCGAGCCCCGTCGCGAGCGTGACGCACGCGACGACGAGCGTCGGCGCGCTCGCCTCCTTCACCGGCGCCACGAACGCGGGCGACCCGCTCGTCCTGCACCTCGACCCGGGCGCCGCGCCCGGGACGGCGGTGGACTGGAGCGTGACGATCGCCTGGGACGGCTACGAGGAGACGACCGCCGGCCGGCTCGTCGTCGGCGTGCCGGTCGAGCTCGTGCGCGACGACCTCGAGGCCGCGCTCGGCTGGCAGGCGGGCCTGCCCGGCGACACGGCGTCCACGGGGCTGTGGGAGCCGGGCGACCCGGTCGGCACGCTGAGCGGGAGCGAGCCGTCCAACCCCGAGGACGACGCGACGCCCGCGGGCACGCTGTGCTTCGCGACCGGCAACGGCTCGACCACGGCCGGCGGCGACGACGTGGACGGCGGCTTCACGACGCTGGTCTCGCCGCGCCTCGACCTCTCGGGCGTCTCCTCGGCGCGCGTCTCCTACGCGCGCTGGTTCGCCGACTTCACGACCCCCGACGACAGCCTGGACGTGTCGATCTCCGAGGACGACGGCGCGAGCTGGGTGCCGCTCGAGTCGATCGCCGAGACCGCCAACGCCTGGACGCGCTCGAGCTTCCTGGTCGGGGACTTCGTGTCGCTCACCGACCGCGTGCGGCTGCGCTTCGTCGCGACCGACGACCCGAACAACTCGATCTGCGAGGCGGCGGTGGACGACCTCATGGTCGAGACCTTCGACGCCGACCCGCGCTTCAACGTCTACGGCGCCGCCGCGCCGGGCGCGCAGGTGCTGCTGAACACCGCCGGGCCGGCGGGCGGCGCCTACGGCGTGTTCATGAGCTTCGGCACCGGCAGCTTCTCGTTCGCGACGATCCACGGCCCGCTCCTGCTCGACCCGCTGACGATGACGCTGCTCCTGCAGGGGACGCTCCCCGCCGGCGGCCTCGCCATCGACGCGGGCACGGTCCCCTCCGACCCGGGGCTCGCGGGCCAGACGGTGTACCTGCAGGCGCTGGTCGTCGGCCCCGGCGGCGTGTTCCTCACGAACCGCGCGGCGGTGACGTTCGAGTAGCGGCGCGAGGCGCGAGCTGGCGCCGGAAACCGACGTGGCAAGAGCCTCCGGCCCGCGGCTCGTGGTCGGGAGGACATCATCTCGCTGGCCAGGCCGCGACGCGTGCTTCCGTCGCTGCGCGACGATGGGGTCGCGCCTGCGGCGCGACGAGGCCTGCGGCGCCACGGCGCTTCCGCGCCGGCCGCGGCCATGCGGCCGCGGGAGCGACTCGATCCGAGGATCCTCGCGAGAGGCGAGGATCCTCGGACCCCAGTCGCTCAGATCCGCTCCAGCTCGTCCGGCTCGCGCGTGCGGGCCTCGTCGAGGGCGCCGGTGTTGCGCGTCGTGGCGGGCTCGAAGAGCAGCACGGCGGCGCGGCCGCGCGACACGGGGCGGTGCTCGACGCCGCGCGGCACGACCAGGAGCTCGCCCGGGCCGAGCGTCACGACGCGCTCGCGCAGGTGGATCTCGAGCGTGCCCTCGAGCACGAGGAAGCACTCGTCCTCGCGCTCGTGGCTGTGCCAGACGAACTCGCCCTCGGTGCGCACGAGCTTGAGCTGCTGGCCGTTCAGCTCGCCGACCACGCGCGGCGACCAGCAGTCCTGGAAGAGGCCGAGCTTCTGCCGCAGGTTGACCTTGTCCATCGCCTCCTCGCGCTCCTCGGGCCCGCGGCCGCCCGAGCGGCCGGCCGCGCTGGCGCCACCGCGCCGCGGGTCCTAGCATCCACCGCCGGCCCCAGGCAGGGAAGCTCCATGACCCGCGCGCACGCTCCGTTCTCCCTCCTCGCGCTCGCCGCGGCCCTCGCGGCGGGCGGCGCGGCGACGGCCCAGGAGGCCGCGCGCCCCTCGCGTCCCTACGACCCGATCCCCGACAGCTACCGCTCGCCCTCGGGCCACCGCCCCGCGGCGCCCGCGGGCGAGGAGGGAGCGCCGGCGACGCGCTCGAACGCGCGCAGCGTCGAGCTCGCGCTGAGCGACGAGTCGTTCTGGGTCGGCCTGCGCTTCCCGGTGCACGAGGACGGCCACGTCGCCCTCGGCTACCTCGAGAACGAGGACGACGAGCGCCTGGCGGTGCTGCGCTACATGCGCACCGGCCGCCCGCTGGACGAGGCGCTCGAGCTGGGCCTGGGCCTCGGCGCGTACGGCGCCTGGCTCGACGCGCCCGGCGCGGACCCGGCCGTGCAGGCGCTGACGCTGTGCGCCTCGGCGCGCTACGCGCTCGGCACGCGCTTGCCGACCGCGCTCGGCGTCCAGGCCGCCTACGCGCCCGACGTGACGACCTTCGACGACGGCGATTGGTTCCTCGACGCCACGGCGCGGCTCGAGGTCGAGATCAGCTCCTTCGCCTCGGCCTTCGTCGGCTATCGCTACGTCGAGATGGGCCTCCTGCCCGACGAGGACGAGCGCGACCACAGGCTCGAGGACCGCCTGCACGTCGGCATCCGCCTGGCGTTCTGAGGCCGTGCGGCGCGCGCTCCCCGCCTGGTGCCTGGTCGCTGCGGCGTGCGCGCCGACGCTGCCGCCGCGCGGCGAGGCGGCGGCCGCGTTCGCGGCGCCCGCGCCCGACCCGACGCTGCCCGACGCGCTCGCGCTGTGCGCGCGGCACGTCGAGGCGACCGGGCTGCGCGCCGTGCTCGAGGCGCACGACTCGGTGCACGTGCGCGGGACGGTCGAGCGCCCGGCGCAGCGCCTCGAGGGCACGTTCGAGCTCTTCCGCGCACGCCCGGCGCTCTCGGCGATGCAGCTCCGGCTGCCCGGCGTGGGCGAGACCGATTACGGCTGCGACGGGACGAGGGCCTGGATGGCGCACCCGCTGCTCGGCCCGCGCGTGCTCGAGGGCGCCGACCGCGTGAAGGCCTGCGCGAGCGCGGCCTGGGACGCGCTCCTGCGCCGGCCCGAGGGGCTCGAGGTCTACGCGACCGTCGCCCGCGAGCCCTTCGAGGGGCGCGCGTGCCACGTGGTCTTCGGCCGCTGGGCCGACCCGCCCGGCGCCGCGCCGAGCGACCCCGCGCTGCGCTCCTTCCGCGAGTACTACGACGCCGAGACGGGCCTCCTGGCGGGCGTCGTCGAGCCCTCGGGCTCGAGCGAGGGCCCCGTCGTCGTCACGCGCGTGCTCGGCGACTACGCGCCGCTCGCGGGCAGCCTGGTCGCGCGCCGCACGGAGCAGCGCTCGCCGGACCTGACGCTGGTCTTCCGCGTCGAGGACGTGCGCTACGGCGGCGTCGAGCAGGACGCGTTCGAGGCGCCGGCGGCCGTCGAGGCGCTGCTCGCGCGATGACCGGGCGGCCGGAGGCGGCGCCGCGCGGCGTGGCGGCGCGGCTGCGCGAGGGCCTCCTGCGGCGCTCGCGCCGCCCGGCGGGCGCGGCGCGGCTCCTGGTCGGGCTGCTCGCGCTGGCGCTCGTCCTGGTCGTGACGAAGAACGCCTGGCTCTGCGACGACGCCTTCATCACGTTCCGCTCGGTCGAGAACGCGGTCCTCGGCCACGGCCTCGTGTGGAACCCGGGCGAGCGCGTGCAGACCTTCACGAACCCGCTCTGGACGCTCGTCCTGGCGCTCCTGCGGCCGCTCACGGGCGAGCTCGTGCTGACGGCGATGCTCGGCTCGATCGCGCTCACCGGGCTGGCGGCCGCGTTGCTCGCGCGCGGGGCGAGCGGGAGCGCGGCCGCCGCCGTCGCGCTCGTGGCGCTGGTCGCCTCGCGCGCCTTCACCGATTTCTCGACCTCGGGCCTCGAGAACGCGCTCGGGCACCTCTTGCTGGTCGGCTTCGTGCTGTGCGCGCGGCGCATGCGCGGCGCGCCGCGCGCCTTCCTGGGCGCGGCCCTGTGCGCGGGGCTGGCCGTGACGAACCGCATGGACGCGGCGCTGCTCGTCGCGCCGGCGCTCCTCGCCGCGGCGTGGACGCTGCCGCGCGCGCGCGCCGCCGGGCTCCTGGCCCTGGGCGCGGCGCCGTTCCTGCTGTGGGAGGCCTTCGCGCTCGCGTACTACGGCTTCCCGTTCCCGAACACCGCCTACGCCAAGCTCGGCACGGGCGTGGACGCCGCGGCGCTCGTGCAGCAGGGGCTCGTCTACCTGCGCCACTCGCTCGCGAACGATCCCGCGACGCTCGGCGCGACGCTGCTCGCGGCCGCGTGGCTCGCGCGCGAGCGCGGCGCGCTCGCCTGGTCGGCGCTGGCGGGGCTCGCGCTCGCGCTCCTCTACGTCGTGTGGGTGGGCGGGGACTTCATGAGCGGGCGCTTCCTCGCCGCGCCGCTCGTGGTCGCGCTGGCCTGGGCCGCGAGCGGCCCGGCGCTCCCCGTGCGCCTCGCCTGGCCGGCGGCGGCGCTGCTCCTCGCGGGCGGCGCGCTCGCGCCGCGCTCGCACCTGTGGAGCGGCAGCGACTACGGCCGGGGCGAGGCCGACCGCGCGAACCAGGGCTTCGTCAACGTCGAGCGCGCGTTCTACTTCCAGGCGACCGCGCTCGTCCTGTGCGGCGACGCCGGGCGCTTCCTGCGCCATCCGTGGATCGACGAGGGTCGCGCGCTGCGCGCCGAGGCGGAGGCGCGCGAGGGGGGCGAGCCGGTCGTGCGCGTCACGGCGGCGATCGGCTTCCTCGGCTTCTACGCCGGCCCGCGCGTGCGCGTGTACGACATCTTCGCGCTGGCCGACCCGCTGCTCGCGCGCCTGCCGGCGGAGGACGCGCGCACGCCCGTCGGGCTCGCGATCGGCCACTTCGCGCGCCTCGTGCCGCAGGGCTTCGTGCCGGCGCGCGCGCGCGGCGAGCCCTTCCCCGACCCGGCGCTCGAGCGCCTCGACCGCGCGCTCGGCCTGGCGCGCTCCGGGCCGCTCCTCGCGCGCGAGCGCTGGGGCGCGCTGTGGCGCCTCAACACCGGCGGGCACGACGCCGACGTGGCCGAGTACCTCGCGCGCCCGCCGCTCGCGCGCGACGCGGACGCGCTCCCCGCGGGGGGCGGCCTCGCGCTCGGCCGCGCCGGCGCGGAGGTGCGCTTCGCCGACCGGCTGCACGTCCCCGCGCTGGCGCTCGCCTGCGACCCGAGGAGCCTCTACGAGCTCCGCTTCCTGGACGGCGCGGCCGAGCGCGGCCGCACCACCTCGCAGCCCGCGCCCGAGCCGTCGCGCCCGCGCGCCGTCGCGGTGCCGGCCGAGGCGCGCGAGAAGGGCTTCGACCGCGTGCGCGTCGTCCCGCTGTTCGGCTTCGGCGACTACCGGCTGGACGCGCTGCGCCCCGCGCCGTGAGCGCTCAGCGCGCGCGCTCGAAGGAGACCGGCTCGCCCCCGGGGGCCGAGAGCAGGAGCGCGCGCGGCGCGCCGTCCGCGCCGAGCGCGAACCCCACGCTCCAGGGCGCCGTGTCCTCGCCCTGGTAGGCGAGGAAGCGCTCGGGCGTCCCGGGGTGCACGATGCGGCGCGGCCAGGCGTCGAGGAAACGGATCGAGCCGACCTCGCGCGGGCCGAAGCTGTACTCGACGCGCGCGGCGCCCTGCTCGAAGCCGAGCTCGAGCACGAGCGCGATCTCGCCGAAGCGGTTGCGGCCGGGGAGCGCGCGCGCGCTCGCGAAGGGCCCGTGGCGCGCCACGAGATCGTCGAGAAAGCCGCCGGTGTCGGCGGCGAAGGCCTCGAAGGGCGCGAAGGGGTCGAGCAGCGCGTGCAGGCGGCCCGCGTCGCCGGCGAAGGCGGCGGTCGCCGCGGCCTCGAGCTCGCGCGCCAGGAGCTCGCGCCGCTCGCGCTGCGCGGCGGGCAGCGGGTGGAGCAGCGCCGCCGCCCCGAACGTGTCCGAGGAGAGCGCCAGCCCGCCGGGCAGCGCCTCGACGCGCACCGTCTCGCCGTCCTCTTCCCACAGGCCCTCGTAGGCGCGCAGGCGCTCGGGCGCGAGGCGGATCGTCTCGGGCACCTCGGGCGCCGGCTCGCCCGCCAGCAGGCGCTCCACGCCGCGCAGCGCCACGCCGGCGTAGAGCTCCGCGTCGTTCGAGGCGACGAAGACGAAGCGGTCGTCGTCGAGGCCGTGGCGGAACCAGGCCATGAAGACGTCGTCGCTGCCGGAGTGCTCGAGCGCGCGCCCGAGCGCTCCGCTGCGGATCCCGCAGCCGTAGCCCTGCTCGACGTCGGGTGCGAGGCGCCCGCGCGGCGTGACCATCTCGGCGAAGGCGGCCTCGTCCAGCACGGCGTGCGCGCGCAGCGCGCGGCTCCACGCGAGGAGGTCGCGCGCGCTGCCCTGCAGGCCGCCCCGGCCCTGCAGGGGCAACGACACGCGGCCGCCGTGCGAGTCGAGCAGCGTGCCCTCGTCGCGGCCGTCCACGATCCCGCGCGACTGGACGGCGCCGCCGAAGTCCGCGGCGGCGAAGCCGGTGTGGCGCATGCCGGCCGGGAGGAGCACGCGCGTGCGCAGCGCCTGCTCGAACGGCTCGCCCGCGGCGCGCGCCGCGACGAGGGCCAAGAGCGTGTAGCCGATGCCGGAGTACGAGCCGCCCTGGCCGGGCGCGAAGAGGAGCTCGGCCGCGAGGATCGCGCGCGCCAGCGCGTCGGGATCGTCGAGCCCCTCCAGGCCTCCGATCGACTCGGGCAGGCCCGAGGCGTGCCCGAGCAGGTGGCGCAGCGTGATCGCGCGCTTGTCCGCCGGGACGTCGTCGAAGAAGCGCTCGAGCGGGTCGTCGAGCGCGAGCACGCCCTCGCTCGCCAGGCGCAGGACGAGCGCGGCGGTGAAGTGCTTCGTGATCGAGCCGAGCGGCACCACCGTGTCGACGTCGTTCGGGACGCCGCGCGCGGGGTCGGCCAGCCCGCAGCCGCGCGCGACGAGCACCAGGTCGCCGCGCGCGACCAGGCACACGCCGGAGAAGCCGACGCCCTCCAGGCGGCCGAGGTAGCGCTCGATCGCCTGCGCCGTCGACTCGGAGGGCGGGGTCGGAGGGGAGCCGGACGCTGCGGCGGCGAGGGTCAGGGCGAGGAGGGCGTGCATGGGAGGGCGTTCCTGTCGCGGTCGCGGCGCGGCGCCGCTCGCTTCCCGATGCCGGGCGCGCCGGGATCGGTGCACCAAAAAACCGCTCCTGCCTCGGCCCGACGCCGCGCGCGGCCGGCCCCGATCAGCCGGATCCGGCGCCGGCGGTCGGCGCGGCGCGGCAGGCGGCCACGATCGCGGTCCGGTCGAGCTTGCCGCTCGCCGTGTGCGGGAACGGGCCGCTCCAGGGCCGGATCGCGCGCGGGATCATGTAGCTCGGCATCGCGCCGCGGCAGAAGCGCTGCAGCGCGTCCAGGTCGAGCGGGCGCCCCGCGAGCGCCGTGACCGCCGCGTGCACGACCTGCCCGAGCTCCTCGTCCTCGACGCCGAAGGCGACCGCCTCGCCGACCAGGCCGCTCTCGACCAGGAGCTCCTCGACCTCGTTCGGGCTGAGCCGGAAGCCGCTGGACTTGATCAGCGCGTCGGCGCGCCCGTGGAACCACAGGCAGCCGTCCTCGTCGCGCCAGACCCGGTCGCCGCTGAAGACGACCTTCGCGTCCCCGATCAGGTGCGCCAGGTGCGGCGACGAGCGGATGCGCGCCGCGGTCGCCTCGGGGTCGTTCCAGTAGCCCAGGCTGACGAGGTCGCCGTGGTGCACGAGCTCGCCGATCTCGCCCGCGCCGCACAGCCCGCGCTCGGGGTCCACGACGAAGACCTGCTCGCCGGGGACGGCGTGCCCGATCGCGCCGCGCTTGCGCGCGAACTCCTGCGGCGGCAGCCAGGTCGAGCGGAAGGCCTCCGTCAGGCCGTACATCAGCACGATCGCGACGCCGGGGAAGACCGCCGGCATGCGCTCGAGGATCGCGCGCGGGATCGAGCCGCCGGAGTTCGTCGCGCAGCGCAGGTCGGGCAGGCGCTCGCCCGAGTCCTCCAGGTAGCGCACGAGCGCGACCCACGCGGGCGGCACGAGCGCGATGCCGGTGACGCGCTCGGCGCGCGCCGTGCGCGCGATCTCGGCCGGCAGGAAGAGCGCCTGCAGGACGAGCGTGCCGCCGACGTGCAGCATCGTCGTGAGCTGGCTCAGGCCGTAGTCGAAGCTCAGCGGCAAGAGGCCGAGCACGCGGTCGTCGGGCGTGCTCCCGAGGTAGGAGGCGACGCTCCAGGCGCCGCGCGCGAGGTTCCGGTGCGTGACCATCACGCCCTTGGGCAGGCCGGTGGAGCCCGAGGTGTAGAGCAGCGCGGCCAGGTCGCGCTCGCGCGGGCCGGGGCCGTCGGGCTCGGCGTCGGAGGGCCAGTCCTCCCAGCGCGTGACGCTCCCGCGCGAGCGCTCGGCGCCGACCACGACCAGGCGCTCGAAGCGCGCGGGGTCCTCGAGCGCGAGCGCGCGGCGCGCGTCGGTCACGAGCACGCGCATGCCGCAGTCGCGCGCGACGTGCGCGAGCTGGCGCGGCGTCTGCTGGACGTTGACGTTGACGAAGACCGCGCCCAGGCGCGCCACCGCGAGCGTGGCGACGACCTCCTCGACGCCCTTGCGCAGCGAGATCCCGACGCGGTCGCCGGGCCGCACGCCCGCCGCGGCGAGCCAGGCGGCGGCGGCGCGCGTCCGGCGGGCGAGCTCCGCGTAGCCGACGCGCGTCGCGCCGTGCACGAGCGCGGGGTGCTCGGCCCGCGCGGGCAGGTTGCGCTCGAGCAGCTCGAGGAGGGTCGCCGCGGGCGGCGGCGCGGCAGGGCTCTCGGGGGGCGTCATGCGCCGCGCCGGCGCGGCGCGTCGCCCGCCAGGCTATGCGGGCGCTTCGCCGGGCGACAACCGGGGGGCGCGCGCGCGCTCACCCGGGTCGGCGGGAGAAGCGGGCGGCGCGTCCCCGAGTTCCGGGCCCAGCGCCGCCTCGAGCGCCCTCAGGGCAGGACGAAGATGCTCGAGGCTCCGGCCAGGTAGGCCTCGCCGGCGGCATCGAAGAAGAAGCCCTGCGCGTAGAAGCGCTCGAAGCCGCCACCCAGGGCGAGCGCCGTCGGCACCAGGACATCCTTCTCCAGGGTGCCGCCGGGAGGCACGACCCCCTCGACCACGAAGTCGTAGGGCGGCGCCACCAGGCGCGTTCCCTGGTGCAGGATCAGGTAGCCCTTCGAGGGAGCCGCCGAGACGACGCTCATCAGGACGTCTCCCGGCTTGCCCTCGGCCACCAGTCGCGCCCGGCCCGCGCTGCCCTCGACCTCGTGGACGCGGTAGCGGCGCAGCTCGCTGCACAGGTCCTCGATCAGACCGTAGCGATCGAGCGCGTCCGCGCCGTCCTCGAACAACCCCTCGCCGCCGCGACCGCCCGCGAACGAGCAGCCGAGCGTACGAGCTTCTCCCTCGGCCCACAGACCGACCCCTCCGTCGCCTCCCAGGGCGCGCGCGTCGCGGACGGGATCGCCCGCGCCGTCGCCTCCGTGGAAGGTGGTCCCCATCGCGAACAGGCGGCCGTAGGTGACGACGGCGCCGTGTCCGCCCGATCCCGATTCGCCGAGCCCGCGGGCGCCGGCGACCTCGCTGTCGTAGAGCGACACGTCCGAGGCGTAGGCGCGCACGCCGGCCAGCGCCTCGTGCGCGCCGCTCGCGCCGCTCGTGAGCCCGCGCTGCGCGCTGGCGCGGCTCTGCAGGAGCACGACGGCCGAGGAGCTCTCGACCGTGAGCGCGTCGGCGTCCACGGCCTCGATCGTGCAGCTCTCGACCCACAGCGCGCCGGCGGCGCGCTCGACGGCGAGCGCCGTCTTGCCCGGCCGCGGGGAGAGGCGCAGGTTGCGCAGCACGACGCTCTCGTTCGCCGCCAGGCCGGCGTAGCGCAGGCCGCGCACGAGCACCGGAGCGGCGCCGCGCCCCAGGATCGAGACGCCCTTGCCCTCGAACGCGACGGCCTCGTAGCCCTCGGGCGACGCGGCCAGGGCGATCAGGTCGCCCGAGCGCGCCGCCGCGGCGGCCTCGCCGAGCGTCTCGAAGTCCGCGCCGCCGGCCGGGTCCACGAACCACACGTGGCCCGGCGCGATGCGCTCGTCCACGGTCACGTCGAGCGGCGAGGACTCGTCGATCGCGGCCGCGACCCCGAAGGCAGCGCGCGCGGGGAGCCCCGCGCCTGCGGGCGCCTGCGCGGCGGGCGCGGCGGCGACGGCCTGCGGCGCGCGCGGCGCCGCGGCGGGCGCGGCGACCGGCTCGGCCAGGCTGCCCCAGGTCGTGCCCTCGGCGCTGCGCCGGCTGCGGCCGAGACCCTGGACGGGCTCGACCTCGACCGCGGGCTCGGGGGGCCAGGTGTCCCAGCCGTCGTTGCCGAGGCCGCGGTCGCTCGGGTGCTCGTCCGTCGCGCCCGGCCCGAAGCCGGGGTCGAGCCTCACGACGCGGGGCTCGCCGGCCGCGCCGTCCGCGGCGCCCGCGTGCGCGTCGGGCGTTCCGGAGCGCTCGCCGAGCAGGAACAGCGTCGCGAGCCCGGCCGCGATCGCGACGGGACGCCAGGGCTGCGCGGGCTCGGGCGGCAGCGCTCGCTCGCGCAGGCGCAGGAGCGCGACCATCCAGGCGTGGCGGCCGCCGGGGAAGTCGCCGTCGAGGCGCGTGCGCAGCGCGGCCAGCGCGCGCTTGATCCGCGTGCGGGCGGTCTCGATCGGCACGCCCATGCGGCGTGCGACCTCGCGCGGCGGCAGGCCCTCGAAGAAACGCAGCTCGATCGACGTCCGGTACGGCTCCGCGAGGCGGCTGACCGCGTCGGAGACGCAGGAGCGGATCGAGTCGATCTCGAGCGCCTCGTCGGGCGCGGGCCGCGTCGTCTGCTGCTCGACCGCCTGCTCGCGCGCGACGCGCGTGCGGTGGCGGCGGATCAGGTCGATCGAGCGGTTCTTGGCGATGCGCGCGAGCCAGGTGCGCGGCTTGCGTACGGGCTCCGGCGCGCTGGTGAGGACGGCCAGCCACGTCTGCTGGACGACGTCCTCGGAGTCGTGCGAGTCGCCGAGGAGCTCGTGCACCATGCGCTGGAGGAAGTCGCGGTGCTCGAGCAGCCCTTCGACGTCGGAGGACGCCGTGGGCGCGGTAGGGGAACACGCGGTGGCTTTCATGCGTCGTCTCCTGTGCGAGCGCGGGGTGCGCCCGACGACCGCCCCAATCTAGCAGCCGAACCGCGTTTTCTGGGCCGTCCGTGGGGTTCCCCGGCTTTTTTCGGGGATTCGTGAACCGCCCCTGGGGAGGGCTGCGACCTACGCCCGGACGGTGCTCTGGCCCCGCTTCACCAGCCGGACCAGAGGGTACGACCACAGGCGCACCGCGGCTCCCGGGAAGCGGTCCTCGAAGGCCGAGAGCGCCCCGTAGAGCCGGCGTCCGAGGGCGTTCTTCGGGACCAGCGCCCGCTCGAAGCGCGCGCTCAGGGGGTGCCAGGGGTGGAAGCTGACCTCGGCCAGGTCGCGGAAGCGCTTCCACCAGCCCAGGCGGTGGACGTGGAAGTAGACCTCGCCGCCCGCCAGCAGGCGGTTCAGCCCCAGGCGGCGGTAGGCCTGCTGGAGCGCGTCGAGCGGCGCCAGCGGGTTGCGGTAGACGAGCACGATCGCGCGCCCCGGCTTGCTCGTGCGCAGGAGCTCGCGCACGGCGCGCTCCTGCGCGTCGGCGTGGATGTGGTAGAGGACGTGGTTCGCGATCGTCGCGTCGAAGTGGTCGTCGGGGAACGGCAGGTCGAGCAGGCTCGCCTGCACGTACGTGCACGCGTCGCCGAGCTTCTCGCGCGCGAGCTCGAGCGCCTGGCGCGAGAGGTCCACGCAGGTGCGGCGCGCGAAGCGGCCGTAGCTCTCGAGGTAGTCGGCGCGGCGCGCGGGGCCGGAGCCGGCGTCGAGGAAGGTCTCGCCCGCCGCGGCGAGGTGCTGGCCGATCTTCTGGTCGCACTTGCGCGCGTAGGCCGCGGCGGCGCCGCCGCCGACCTCCCACAGGCGCGTGTCGAGCGAGGCGCCGCTGGCGTCGGGCGCCCAGCCCTCGCCTTCGTAGAAGCGTCGCACGCGGGCCTCGGTGGCCCGGCTCTCCTCGCTGACCGGCTTCAAGGGGACCCCGGAGGGCGCAGAGCATATCGGCGCGCGGCGCGGGCCCGCTCCAGCGGGAGCGCGCTCGCGCCGCGCGCGGCCCCCGCTACCGTGGGGCCTGCCCGCTCCCCCGCGAGGCCCCGCCGATGCTCCAGCCGCCCGAGAGCCCCTACCGCGTGCCGTACGACGGCTCCTTCCGGGTGTCGCGCGCGCCGACCGCGCCGCCCGCGCCCGCGCCCGGGAAGAAGGCCTGCGAGGAGCGGCTGGCGCGCCTGGTGGGGGAGCTCGAGGCCTTGCAGCGCGACCTCGTGGCCGACGACCGCTGGGCGCTCCTGCTCGTGTTCCAGGCGCTCGACGCGGCCGGCAAGGACGGCACGATCCGCGCCGTCACGACCGGCATCGCCCCGGCCGGGTTCCAGGTCGTCTCGTTCAAGCGGCCGAGCGCGAGCGAGCTCGATCACGACTTCCTGTGGCGCACCGCGCGCGAGCTGCCCGAGCGCGGGCGCATCGGCATCTTCAACCGCAGCTACTACGAGGAGGTGCTCGTCGTGCGCGTGCACCCCGAGCTGCTCGACGCGCAGCGGCTGCCCGAGCGCCCGCCGCTGGCGGAGCTGTGGCGCGAGCGCCTCGAGTCGATCCGCGAGCACGAGCGCCACCTGGCGCGCAACGGCACGGCGATCCTGAAGTTCTGGCTGAACGTGTCGCGCGCCGAGCAGGCGCGGCGCCTGCTGGCGCGTCTCGAGGATCCGGACAAGCGCTGGAAGTTCGAGGCGCGCGACGTGGACGAGCGCGAGCGCTGGGACGACTACCTGGCGGCGTACGAGGACGCGCTCAACGCGACCTCGCGCCCGTGGGCGCCGTGGTACGCGGTGCCCGCCGACGACAAGCACGTCCTGCGCGTGACCGTGGCCGAGATCCTGCGCGACGCGCTGCGCGCGCTGCCCCTGACCCGGCCAGGCCTCGACCCGGGCGAGGCCGGGGCGCGCGGCGCGCTGGTGGAGCGGCTGCGCCGGGAGGCGCGCGAGGGGTAGGCCGGCGGAAGCGCGCTCGTCCCTCGGCACGCCGGCCGGGGCGCCGTAGAGTCGAGGCGCCGGTCCGCTCGGCCGGCGCTCTCCTGCATGGAGGGGCCTGGATGGACGGCACGGAACACGACGACGCGGACGACGCGCGCACGCGCGTGACCCGCCTGCTGCGCCAGGGCGGCGAGCCCGGGCCGGAGCTCTTCGGCCTGGTCTACGAGGAGCTGCGCGCGATCGCGTCGCGGCGCATGGGAAACGAGCGGGCGGGGCACACGCTGCAGGCCACCGCGCTCGTGCACGAGGCCTGGCTGCGCCTGGCGGGGGACGAGGCCTCCGGCTGGCGCGACCGCGGGCACTTCTACGCCGCCGCCTCCGAGGCGATGCGTCGCATCCTGATCGACCACGCGCGGCGCGTGCGCAGCCAGAAGCGCGGCGGGGACGCGCAGCGCGTGACGCTCGGGACCGAGGCCACGCCCGACGCGCAGGTCGAGCTCGAGGCGGAGGAGCTCCTGGCGCTGGACGAGGCGCTCGGGCGCCTCGAGCGCGAGGACGCCCGGGCCGCGGAGGTGACGCGCCTGCGCTTCTTCGGCGGCCTCTCGGTCGAGGAGACGGCGCAGGCGCTCGGGATCTCGGAGCGCTCGGTCCACCGCGAGTGGACCTTCGGCCGGGCGCGGCTGTTCGAGCTCCTGGGCGAGGGCTGATCCCGAGCCGGGCGGCGGGTCGAGAGAGCGTTCCGCGCCGCGGACGCAGCGCGCCGGCGCGCCCGCTCGTACCCTATCGCGGACGGGTCGCGCGACCCGCGCCCGGGTGCGTCGGGGCCGATGGTCTTCAGCTCGACCGTCTTCCTGTTCCTGTTCTTGCCGCTCGTCCTGGCGAGCCACCTGCTCGTTCCGGCGCGCTGGCGGAACGCGCACCTGCTGGCGGCGAGCCTCCTCTTCTACGCCTGGGGCGAGGTGTGGGTCGTGCTCGCGCTCCTGGGCTCGATCCTCGGCAACCACGCCCTCGGGCTGGCCGTGGCGCGCACGCGCGCGGGGCCGCGCGGCCGGCTCGTGCTGGGGCTGTCCGTCAGCGCGAACCTCGTCTTGCTGGCGGTCTTCAAGTACGCCGACTTCCTGGTCGGCGACGCCAACGCGCTCCTCGGGCTGGCCGGCCTGCCGCTGCTGCCCCTGCCGGGGCTGAAGCTCCCGATCGGGATCTCGTTCTACACCTTCCAGGCCGTCTCCTACCTCGTGGACGTGTTCCGCGGGCACGTGCAGGCGCAGCGGAGCCGCGTCGCCTTCGGCCTCTACCTGGCGCTCTTCCCGCAGCTCATCGCGGGCCCGATCGTGCGCTACGGCGACATCGCGCGCGAGATCGCCGCGCGCCGCCTCTCGTGGGCGGGCTTCGCCGCCGGCGTGCCGCGCTTCGTCGTCGGGCTGGCGAAGAAGATGCTCGTCGCCAACACGCTCTCGGAGCTCGCCGACGTGGTGTTCGACGGCGACGTGGCGCTGCTCGACGCGCGCCTGGCCTGGATCGGGATCGCCGCCTACACGCTGCAGATCTACTTCGACTTCTCGGGCTACTCGGACATGGCGATCGGGCTCGGGCACATGCTCGGCTTCACCCTGCCCGAGAACTTCCGCCACCCCTACGTCGCGCGCTCGGTGCGCGAGATCTGGACGCGCTGGCACGTCACGCTCACGACGTGGTTCCGCGACTACGTCTACGTCCCGATGGGCGGCAACCGGCGCGGACCGGCGCGCGTCGCCTTCAACCTCGTCACGGTCTTCGTGCTGTGCGGGCTGTGGCACGGCGCGAGCTGGAACTACGTCGTGTTCGGCCTGTACCAGGGCCTGTTCCTGGTGCTCGAGCGCCAGCCGGCCGTCGCGCGCGGCCTGGGGCGCCTGTGGCGCCCGCTGCAGCACGCCTACGCGCTGGGCGCGTGGATGATCGGGCTGGCGATCTTCCGCACGGAGACGCTCGCGGAGGCCGGGCGCGCCCAGCTCGCGCTGCTCGGCCTGGCGCGCCCGGCGGGCGAGCTCGCGCTGCTGGTGCGCAACGACCAGTGGCTGGCGCTCGGCGTCGGCGCGCTGGCCTCGCTGCCCTGGGTGCCCTGGATCCGCCGCCGCGCCGGCGCGACCGGGGACGCGCTCGACTGGGGCCCGGGCTGGCGCGGCGTGCTCCTGCACGGCGGCGCGGCGTGCGGCCTCGCGGCGCTGCTCCTCCTGTCGGTGCTCCAGCTCGCGGGCGGGACGCACAACCCCTTCCTGTACTTCCGGTTCTGAGGCCATGCCGCGCGCCGTCCCCGCCGTCCACCGCTCGCTCGAGGGGCTCCTCGTCGGCCTGTTCGCGCTCGTCCTGTGCTTGCCGGCCGGCGTGCACGCCGTCCAGGGCGGCGACGGCGAGGGCACGCGCATGGAGTACCGCGTGCCGGCGCCGCTGCCCCGCCTGGCGTGGGACCCCGCCTTCCCGCGCGCGTTCGAGAAGTACTTCGACGACAACTTCGCGCTGCGCACGCCGCTCGTGCGCTGGCACAACCGCATCAAGCTGATGTGGCTGGGCGCGTCGCCGAGCCCGACCTTCGTCGTGGGCGAGCACGGCTGGCTCTACTACACCGGCGAGCGCGTGATGGAGAACCACACCGGCGCGCTGCGGCTCTCCGACGAGGAGCTCGAGCAGTGGCGCCGCGTGCTCGAGGCGCGCACCGAGCTGTGCCGCGAGCTCGGCTGCGTCTACCTGCTCGTGGTCGTCCCCGACAAGGCCGCCGTCTATCCCGAGCACCTGCCCGCGGCCTACCGCCACCCCGAGCGGCGCACGACGACCGACCAGCTGCGCGACCACATGGCCGCGCGCTCGAGCGTGCAGCCGCTCTTCCTGCACGAGACGCTGCGCCGCGCGCGTGGGCTGGAGGAGCTCGGGCTCTACTACCGCCTCGGCACGCACTGGAACGACCTCGGCGCCTGGCACGGCTACGAGGCGATCCTCGAGCGCCTCGCGCCGCTCGTGCCGCGCCTGCGCGCGCTGGAGCGCCCGCGCTTCGCGATCGATCCCGAGGGCCAGGACGACAACTTCGGCAAGCGGCTGCTCTTGCGCGAGGAGATGCCGCAGGAGATCGTCGTCATGGATCCCGCCCGGCCGCTCTGCGGGCGGCTCGTGGCGGAGGCCAGCGAGCCCGTGGCGGTGCGGGTGCTCGCGTGCGACGAGCGCGGGCGTGTCCCCGGCCTGGTCTTCTTCCACGACTCGATGGGCGACTGGCTCGAGCCGTACCTCGCGGACACGTTCTCGCGCGTGGTGTCGGTGAGCAAGGGTGCGTTCGACCGCGACCTGATCCGGCGCGAGAAGCCGGGGGTGGTGATCGAGGAGATGGGGGAGCGGCGGCTGTGGCGCGTGCCGCGCCGCTAGCGCCCCTTCCCACCCGCCTCCCCCCGCCCACCCGGGGCAGGACGCGCGGCGTGCGACGCGGTTGCGCGCGCGGAACGGGATTCTCGGCGCACGGCGCTCGCCGCGCGGGCCTGGCGTCCGCTAGGCCACCCACACCGTCTTCGCGCTCACGAACTCCCGGATGCCCTCCTCCGAGAGCTCGCGCCCGTAGCCGGACTCGCGCACGCCGCCGAACGGCAGGCGCGGGTCGGAGCGCACGAAGGCGTTGACGAAGCACGAGCCGGCGACGAGCTCCTCGCGCGCGATGCGCTCGCCCTCGGCGAGGTCGGCGGTGAAAACCGCCGCGCCCAGGCCGTAGCGCGAGTCGGCGGCGAGCCGCAGCGCGTCGGCGCGGTCGCGGGCGCGCTCGACGGCGGCGACGGGGCCGAAGAGCTCCTCGTCGTGGGCCGGCATGCCGGGGCGCACGCCGGCGAGCACGGTGGGCGGGTAGAAGTAGCCCTCGCCGGGCGGGAGCGCGCCGCCGAGCAGGAGCTCCGCGCCGGCGGCGACGCTGCGCGTCACCTGCGCGTGCAGCGCGTCGCGCAGGTCGGCGCGCGCCAGCGGCCCGAGCTCCACGCCCTCCTGGCGCGGGTCGCCGGTGCGCACCGCGCGCATGCGGCGCAGCAGACCCGCGACGAACGCGTCGTGGCGCTCGGCGACGACGACGAAGCGCTTGGCCGCGATGCAGCTCTGCCCGGCGTTGATCAGGCGGCTCTTCACGCACGCGTCGAGCGCGCTCTCGAGGTCGGCGTCCGCCAGGATCACGTAGGGGTCGCTGCCGCCGAGCTCGAGCACGCACTTCTTGAGGCGCGCGCCCGCCGCGGCGGCGACGGCGCGGCCGGCGCGCGTGCTGCCCGTCAGCGTGACGGCGGCCACCTCGGGCAGGTCGAGCAGCTCGGGCACGCGCTCGACGTCCACCAGGAGCACCGCCAGCAGGTCCTCGGGGAAGCCGGCTTCGAGGAACAGGCGCTCCAGCGCGAGCGCGCAGCCGCACACGTTCGGCGCGTGCTTGAGCAGCGCGCCGTTGCCCGCCATCAGCGCCGGGGCGGCGAAGCGCAGCACCTGCCAGAAGGGGAAGTTCCAGGGCATGATCGCGAGCACCAGGCCCAGCGGCACGTGCACGACGACGCTGCGGCGCGCCTCGGTCGCGACCGGGCGGTCGGCCAGGAAGCGCTCCGCGTGCGATGCGTAGTGACGCGCCGCCAGCGCGCACTTCGCGACCTCCGCGCGCCCCTCGGGGAGCGGCTTCCCCATCTCCTGCGCCATCAGCAGCGCCAGCGACTCGGCGTCGCGCTCGAGCAGCCCGGCCAGCGCCTCGAAGCGGCTGCCGCGCTCTGCGAACGAGCGCCGCGCCCATGCGCGCTGCGCCGCGGCGGCCGCGCGCGCGCGCTCCAGCGCGCGCGGCCAGGAGGTCGGCTCGTAACGGCGCACGAGCGCGCCGGTCGCGGGATCGATCGTCTCCATCGCTCGGGGAACGCGCGGCTTCGCGCTCCCCGCGGGCGTCGCTAGTGTCCTTTCTCAGGAGTACGCATGCACATTCCGTCCTCATCCGCCGACTGGCAAGGCGCGACGACGACCGCGGTTCCAGGGCGAACCGCCGAGGAGGAGCAACGCAGCCAGGCGGTGGAGGAGGGCGGAAGGTGCATGCGTACTTCTGAGACAGGACCCTAGTAGCCGAGCGTCAGCACCTGCGCGTTCGAGAGCGCGAAGGGCTGCACGCCGAAGAGGTGCATGCCCTGCGCGTGGACCGCGAGCCCGCACAGGCTCGGGTCGGCGGGGATCGGCACCGTCGTCGCGAAGCTGCCCGACTGCACCGGGAAGCCGAACAGCTCGCCCGCGGGGTGGGCGACGTCGACGAGCAGCACCTGGCCGCCGCCCAGCGTCGCGCTCAGCCCGCCGAGGAAGCCGATCACGGTGCTCGCGTCGTGCCCGGTCGTGCCGACGTCCACGAGGAGGTCGAGCGTGGCGCCCAGCACCGGGCGCCCGAGCGCGCTGCCGCCGAGCGTGAAGGAGCTCGGGTTGGCGCCCGCGTCCTGCGCCACGGCCCCTGCCACGACCAGGGTCCACGAGCGCGTCTCGCGCATCAGCGCGTCGCGCTTGGCCTCGTCCCTGACCCAGTCGGTGGCGTCCACGACCTCGACCGAGAGCGTGTGGGACCCCGGGCCCAGCGCGAGCGTGCCCGCGTCCAGGCTGGCGCCCGTCGCGCCGGGGATCGGGACGCCGTCGAGCGACCACTGCACGTCCAGCCCGTGCGTCGGCTGCACGAGCGTCAGCGAGTAGACGGCCGACGGGTCGCACAGGGCGGCGTCCGTGGCGGCGTCGATCGGGTCCACCTGCTCGTAGATCTTGAAGATCATCTGCTCGCGGTTGATGCCCTGGAACGGCCGCCCCAGGTTGCGCATCAGCGAGTTGTTCGTCGGCCGGTAGATGCCGAACACCGAGTAGTTGCAGCCCTCGAACGTGCCCACGCCCGCCACGCCGAACCAGCGGAACCACTTCGCCTGCAGCGCGCTCATCTGCGACTGCACGTGGATGCTGGCGTTGGCCGCGGCCGGCTCGCCGCCGGTGTAGGTCTGCGGCCCGCCGTAGTCGTACTCGTCGGCCAGGTCGCCCATCGAGTGCCCGAACTCGTGCAGCGCGATCTCGATCGCCGAGTCGTTCGCGGCCGCCAGCGTGCCCAGCTCGCTCCCCGGGTAGCCGGCGCCGCCGTACTTGCTCGAGTTCGCGAGCGCCAGCACCTGGTCGATGTCGGGCGCGGCGCCGGCGCGGTTGTAGGCCTTGTTCACGTTCACGCACAGGAGGCGCTCGGTGCCGCCGCACCAGTACGCCATGTCGAGCGCGGTGTTGCGCGCGATGCCCTGCACCGGGTCGTTGTCCACGCCGGAGTCCGTGGAGGTGACGTCCACGCGGTGCACGTTGAAGAAGGCGACGTAGTGGTCGAGCGGCTCCTTGGCGAAGAACACCGGCAGGATCCCGTCCACGTCGCTCGCGTACGTGCCGAGCTGACCCGCCTGGTAGCCGTCCCCGACGAACACGAGGTCGATGCGGTTCGCCGTCGGCCCGTTGTCCATCAGGGTGGTCACCGGGTCGAGGCTCTCGGGCAACGGCTCGCCCGTGCGCTCGTGCATGGGGTTGCCCGGCTGGACGAGCACCCGGCCGCCGCGCAGGCGGTCGCCGGAGGACTCGAGGTAGTCGTAGTAGACGAAGCGCGCGGCTTCGACGGGCTGCCCGGCGTCGGCGGCGGCGACCTGGAGCGCGAGGAGGAGCAGGGGCTGGGTCATGGCGGGGAGGGGGTGCGGGGAGGATCGCGGCCCAGGCTACCACGCCCCCGCGCGTGACGCGGTGCGGCGGCGCCGCCTTCCACCGTGTGCTTCCACGAGTGCAAGCCCTGCGCGCCGCAGGCTATGATCCACTCGTTCCTGGCGGTCCGGCGGCCGGCGGCGAAGGAGGCCCCGGCCGGGCGGACGAACGCGACGCGAAGGGAGCCCATGCAGGTTCAGGTTCACGGACAGGGTCTGGAGGTCGGCGATCGGTTGCGCACGTTCGTCGAGGGCCGCGTGCAGGAAGAGCTGCACCACCTGAGCGACAAGCTCACGCGCGTGGAGGTCCACCTGCGCGACCTCAACGCGGGCAAGGGCGGCGTGGACAAGCGCTGCACGGCCGAGGCGCGCCCGCGCGGTCTGGATCCGATCGTCGTCGACCACGACGCGACCGAGATCACCGACGCCGTGCACGGCGCGCTGGGCAAGCTGCAGCGCGCCCTGCAGCACCGCTTCGACCGCCTGCGCGACACGCACCGCTAGGCTAGCGGCGCGGGCCGAGGCCCGCCGGCAGCGGAGCGCGCCGCGGCGTTCAGGGGCCCGCCCACACCGCGCCGATCGAGCGCGCGAGCAGGCCGTACTCCCCGGCGCGCGTCGAGGCGCTGCGCCAGGCCAGCACGATCGTGCGCGCGGGGCCCGTCGGCTCCAGCGGCAGCACGACCACGTCGCTCGTGCGCGACTCGACCGGGACCGCGAGCTCGGGCAAGAGCGTCACGCCCAGCCCGCCGGCGACCATCTGCACCAGCGTGCCCAGGCTCGTCGCGCGGTAGCCGCGCTGCTCGCTCGCGCCGGCGGCGTTGCACAGCGAGAGCGCCTGGTCGCGCAGGCAGTGTCCCTCCTCGAGCAGGAGGATCGGCTCGCCCTCGAGCTCCTCCAGCCGCACGCTCGCGCGCGCCGCCAGGCGGTGCCCGCGCGGCAGCGCGGCCAGGAACGGGTCGGAGAAGAGCGTCTCGACCGCGCAGCCCGGCAGGCTCGCCTCGAGCGCCAGGAGCAGCACGTCGAGCTCGCCGCGCTGCAGGCGCTCGACCAGCGTGCTCGTGTGCTCCTCGCGCAGCACGAGCTCGAGCGCGGGATGGCGCTCGCGCAGCCCGGGCAGGAGGCGCGGCAGGAGGTAGGGCGCGACGGTCGGGATCACGCCCAGGCGCAGCTCGCCCGCGAGCGGCTCGCCGAAGCCGCGCGCCAGGTCGAGCAGGCGGTCCACGCGCTCCAGCGCGGCCCGCGCGGGCTCGGCCAGCGCGCGGCCGGCCGCCGTGGGCAGCACGCGGCGCCGGTCGCGCTCGAAGAGCGCCACGCCCAGGCGCGCCTCGAGCTCCTGGATCTGCGCGCTGAGCGAGGGCTGGCTGACGAAGCACGCCTCGGCCGCGGCGCGGAAGCCCAGGTGCTCGGAGAGCGCCAGGAAGTACTCGAGCTGGCGCAGCGTGGGCCGCTCGCGCGCGCTCACGCCCGCCCTCGCGGCGCGCGGCGCCGGCGGGGCTCGGACGGGCGGCCGAGCGGGTCGGGCTTCGTCGGTCTCATCGCGCCTCCGGCGGGAGGGAGTGTAGCCGGCGGCCGGTGCGACGCGCGCTCAGGCCGGCGAGGTGCGGGCCGCCTCGATGCGCACGGCGCAGACCTTGAGCTCGGCCGTGTCCGTCTGCGGGTCGTAGCCCGAGCCGGTCAGCGCGTTGATCGGCACGTCGTTGAAGGCGAAGCTGCAGAAGACCGTGCCGCGCGGCGACTTGCGCGTCGCCGCGACCTTGACGACCACCTCGCCGCGCCGGCTGGAGAGCACGGCCAGCGCGCCGTCGGCGAGGCCGTAGCGCGCGACGTCGTCGGGGTGCACCTCGACCAGCTCCTCGGGCACGAGGTACTGGCTGCCGACGCTGCGCCCGGTCATCGTGCGCGTGTGGTAGTGGGCCAGGCGGCGGCCGGTGGTCAGCCACAGCGGGTACTCCTCGTCCACCGTCTCCGCCGGGTCGCGGTAGTCGAGCGTCTTCAGGAGACCCTTGCCGCGCGGGAACGTGCCGACGTGCAGGACGGGCGTGCCGGGGTGCCCCCGCTCGGGCACCGGCCACTGGTAGCGGCCCTCCGCGATGCGCTCCCAGTCGAGGCCGTGGTAGATCGGCGAGAGCTCGCACAGCTCGTCGAAGACCTCGCGCGGCGACTCCCACTCGAAGCCGGGGACGCCCAGACGCCGCGCGAGCCGCGCGAGGATCCACCAGTCCGGCTGCGCCTCGCCCTGCGGCGGCACGGCGGCGCGCACGCGCTGCACGCGGCGCTCGGTGTTCGTGAAGACGCCGTCGACCTCGCCCCAGGCGGCGGCGGGCAGCACCACGTCGGCGAGCTCGGCCGTCTCGGTGCGGAAGCAGTCGATCACGACCAGGTGCTCGAGGCTCGCGAGCGCGTGCTCGCAGTGCGCGCGGTCGGGGTCGGAGACGACCGTGTTCTCGCCGCAGATCAGCATGGCGAAGACCGTCTGGCCGGCCTGCTCCAGGGCGCGCACCTTCGTCATGCCCTTCTCGAGGTCGACCTTGACGCCCCAGGCGCGCTCGAACTTCGCCTGGTTGGCCGGGTCGGTGACGCTCTGGAAGCCGGGGTAGCTGTTCGGCAGCGCGCCGCAGTCGCCGGCGCCCTGGATGTTGTTCTGGCCGCGCATCGGGTTGATGCCCGTGCCCTCGCGGCCCACGTGGCCGGTCAGGAGCGCCAGGTTGCACAGGCTCTGCACGTTGTCCACGCCGCACACGTGCTCGGTGATGCCCAGCGTGTAGTAGATCGCCCCGCGCGCGGCGGTCGCGTAGAGCCGCGCCGCGCGCTCGATGTCGGCGGCCGGCACGCCGGTGAGCTCGGCCGCCCATTCCGGCGTGAAGCGGCGGGCGTGCTCGCGCAGCGCGTCGATGCCCTCGGTGCGCTCGGCCAGGAAGGCGCGGTTCTCGAGGCCGTCGCGCAGGATCACGTGCGCCATCGCGCCCAGCAGCGCGACGTCCGTCCCCACGCGCAGCGGCAGGTACAGGTCGGCCTTCTCCGCCAGCGGGATGCGGCGCGGGTCGGCCACGATCAAGGTCGCGCCGCGGCGCAGCGCCTTCTTGATGCGCGTGGCGGCGACGGGGTGCGCCTCGGTCATGTTCGTGCCGATGCAGAACACGACGTCGGGCTTTTCCATGTCGACGAGCGGGTTGCTCATCGCTCCGCGCCCCAGGGTGGCGGCCAGACCGGCCACCGTGGGGCTGTGTCAAGCACGGCTGCAGTTGTCGATCTGGTTCGTGCCGAACCCGGCGCGGATCAGCTTCTGCATCGAGTAGGCCGACTCGTGCGGCGCGCGGCCCGAGGCCACGCCGTAGACCGCGTGGCGGCCGTGGCGCTCGCGCACGGCGGCCAGGCCGGCCGCGGCGCGCTCGAGCGCCTCGTCCCAGCTCGCCTCGACCAGCACGCCGTCCTTGCGCACGAGCGGGTGGCGCAGCCGCTCGGGGTGCTGCACCCACTGCCAGGAGAACTGGCCCTTGACGCACAGCGCGCCCTGGTTCGCCGGGCCGTCCATGGCCGGGCGCACGCCGACGATCGTCTCGCCCTTGGCGAGCAGGTCCACCGAGCAGCCGACGCCGCAGTAGGGGCAGATCGTGCGCGTCTTCGCGATCGGGCCGGGGAGGTCGGCGTGCTGCAGCGCGCGCTGGTCGCCGAGCGCGCCGGTCGGGCAGGTCTGCACGCACTGGCCGCAGAAGGTGCAGGCCGAGTCCGCCAGCCGCCCGTCGAACTCGGTCGCGATGCGCGTCCCGAAGCCGCGGCCCGCGACGCTGATCGCGTAGTCGCCCTCCTGCTCGGCGCACACGCGCACGCAGCGGTAGCAGGAGATGCAGTGGTCGTAGTCGCGCAGGATCATCGGGTTCCCGTCGTCCGGCCGCGAGCGGCCCGAGCGAGCGCCCGCGAAGCGCGAGCCGTCGGCGCCGTAGCGCGCGGCCAGCGTCGCGAGCTCCTGCGAGGCGTGCCCGCGCAGCGGGTCGATGCGCGCGCCCTCCGGGTTCTCGGAGACGACCAGCTCGACCAGCGTCCGGCGGTGCGCCTCGAGCGCCTCGCTCCGCGTGCGCACGACCATGCCGGGCTGCGCGCGCGTCGTGCACGAGGCGACCGGGTTCTTGACGCCCTCGAGCTCGACCACGCACAGCCGGCAGGCGCCGAAGGCCTCGAGGCGCGGGTCGTAGCACAGCGTCGGCACCTCGCGCGCCTGGCGCGCGGAGACCTGGTAGAGCGTCTCGCCGGGCGTGAACGCGACCGCCTCGCCGTCGAGGCGCAGCGTGGGTCGCTCGGGCTCGGGCGTGTCGCGCGCGATCATGGGCCGCTCCCGGCCGCCGCGGCGGCGGCGGGACGCACGTGCGATGGTAGCAGGCCGGCCCGGTCGCTCAAGGCGCGCGCCGTGCGGCGGCGTCCCCGGGCGCTCCGGCGCGCGCCCGCAGGTGCTCGGCGACGCGCTCGGGGAAGCGCTCCAGCAGGCTCTCGGTCACGAGCGGCGCCGCCAGGCCCAGGCCGCAGGCGCTGGTCGCCATCATCGTGCGGCCGATGTCGCGCACCTCGCGCCGCCAGGCGTCCGGGTCGCGCGGGCCGAGGCCGCCCAGGCGCTCGGTCAGCCGCTGCGTCCCGATGCGGCAGGGGAAGCACTTGCCGCACGACTCGTGCGCGAAGAAGGCCATCGCCTGGCGCGCGATCTCGACCATGTCGCGCGAGTCGTCGAAGACCATGATCCCGCCCGCGCCGAGGAACGAGCCGCGCGCGCGCAGGCAGGGCTCGTCGAGCGTCGCGTCGAGCTCGCGCGCGGAGAGGAAGCCGCCCGAGAGCCCGGCCATCGTGACCGCCTGGAACGCGCGCCCCGGCGGCGGCCCGCCGGCCCAGCGCTCGAGCAGCGTCGCGAGCGGGAGCCCGATCGGCACCTCGTAGTTGCCCGGCCGGCGCACGTCGCCCGACAGGCTGACGATCTTCGTGCCCTTGTGCGGCGCGAGGCCGAGCCCGGCGTACCAGCGCGCGCCGCGCGCGACGATCGGCGGCACCGAGCACAAGGTCTCGACGTTGTTGACGACCGTCGGCTCGTCCTCGAAGCCGTGCGTGACCGGGTAGGGCGGCTTGTTGCGCGGGAAGGGGTGCTGGCCCTCGAGGCTGTTCAGGAGCGAGGTCTCCTCGCCGCAGATGTACGCGCCCGCGCCGCGCCGCACGCAGACGTCGAAGGCGAGCCCGCTGCCGAGGATCGAGCGCCCGAGCAGCCCGGCCGCGCGCGCCTCCTCGATCGCGCGCTCGAGGATCGCCTGCGTGCGCGGGTACTCGTAGCGCAGGTAGACGATGCCGAGCGTCGCGCCCGTCGCGTGCGCCGCGAGCGCCATGCCCTCGAGCAGCGCGTGCGGGTCGTGGTCCATCAGCACGCGGTCCTTGAAGCAGCCCGGCTCGCCCTCGTCGGCGTTGCACACGATCGCCTTGCGCCCGCCGCGCGGCGGCTTCGGCGAGGCGACCTTCCCCGCGGCCTGCGGCGGGTGGTTGAGCGGCGCCTCGCGCACCGCGCGCCACTTGCGCGCCGTGGGGAAGCCGGCGCCGCCGCGGCCGGCGAGCCCGCTCTCCTCGAGCGTCGCGAGCAGCGCCTCGGGCGGCTCGCCGAGCGCGCGCTCGAGCGCCGCGTAGCCGCCGCTCGCGCGGTAGCCCGCGAGCGTGCGCCGCGCCGGGTCGCGCAGGCCGGCGAAGCAGCACTCCTCGCGCCCCTCGGGGTTGGGCGGCGGCAGCGGCGAGTCGCGCTCGACCAGCGCGCCGGCGCTCGCGCCGACGAGCACGCGCGCGCCGCGCAGCACGGGCACCGGCTCGTCGCAGCGGCCGGCGCAGGGCATCGCGTGCGCGCCCTCGGGCGCCAGCGCGGCGAGCAGCGCGTCCGCGCCGTGCAGGCGGCAGATCGGCCCGTCGCACACGCGCGGCGCCGCCCGCCCGCCGGGCTCGCGCGCGAAGTGGTGGTAGAAGGTGACCGTGCCCCACAGGTCGGCCAGCGGGACGCGCAGCCCCTCGGCCACCGCGCGCAGGGCGTCCTCGGACAGGAAGCCGTCGCGCTCGTGGAAGGCGTGCAGGAGCGGGAGCAGCGGCGCGGGCTCGGCGCTCCAGCGCGCGACGAGCTCCCGGTCGGCGTCGCTCGCTGCGGGGGCCTGCATGGCATGAAGGTAGCCCGCGCGGGCGCGCGGTGCGACCGACGGCTACGAGAGGCCGACGACGCGGCCGTCCTCGAGCCGCATGCGCTCCGCCTGCGGGACGCGCGGCAGGCCGGGCATGCGCAGGATGTCGCCCGTCAGGACGACCAGGAAGCCGGCGCCGGCGTTGAGCTGCACGCCGCGCACGGTCACCTCGAAGTCGCGCGGCCGGCCGCGCAGCTTGGGGTCGTCGGAGAGCGAGCTCTGCGTCTTGGCGATGCACACCGGCAGGCCGGCGAGGCCCAGGCGCTCGATCTGGCGCAGGTCGCGCTCGGCGCCCTTCGTGAAGGCGACGTCGCGCGCGCCGTACATCGCGCGCGCCACGGCGCGCACCTTGTCGGGCACCGCGTCCTCGAGGGCGTACAGCGGCCGGAAGGGCTGCTGGCGCTGGCCGGCCTGCCCGACGACGAGGCGCGCCAGCTCGAGCGCGCCCGCGCCCCCGTCGGCGTAGTGCGTGGCGAGCGCGCAGGGCACGTCGCGCTCGGCGCAGAAGCGGCGCACGACCTCGAGCTCCTCGGCCGCGTCCTCGTGGAAGCGGTTCAGCGCGACGATCGGGCGCCGGCCGAAGCAGCCGACGCTCTCGACGTGCTTCTCGAGGTTCGGCAGCCCGCGCGCCACCGCCGCCGCGTCGGGGCGGGCGAGCTCGTCCTGCGCGCGCCCGCCGTGCATCTTCAGCGCGCGCACCGTGGCGACCAGCACGACCACCGCGGCGTCGAGCCCGGCGCCGCGGCACTTGATGTCGAAGAACTTCTCGGCGCCGAGGTCGAAGCCGAAGCCGGCCTCGGTCACGACCCAGTCGGCCAGATGCAGCGCGCAGCGCGTCGCCAGCACGCTGTTGCAGCCGTGCGCGATGTTGGCGAAGGGGCCGCCGTGCACGATCGCGGGCGTGCCCTCGGCGGTCTGCACCAGGTTGGGCCGCAGCGCGTCCTGCAGGAGCACCGTCATCGCGCCGCTCACGCCGAGCTGCGCGACCGTCACCGGCCGCTCTTCGAGGTCGAACGCGACCACGGTGCGCTCGATGCGCCGCCGCAGGTCGTCCGCGTCCTCCGCCAGGCACAGGATCGCCATCAGCTCGGAGGCGGCGGTGATGTCGAAGGCGCCCTGGCGCGGGACGCCGTTGGCCTTCCCGCCCAGGCCGATCACGACCTCGCGCAGCGCGCGGTCGTTCACGTCGAGCACGCGCGGCCACACGACGCGCCGCGCGTCGATGCCGAGCGCGTTGCCGAAGTGCAGGTGGTTGTCGATCACCGCCGCCAGCAGGTTGTGGGCGGCGGTGACGGCGTGGAAGTCGCCGGTGAAGTGCAGGTTGATGCGCTCGGAGGGGACGAGCTGCGCGCGCCCGCCGCCGGTGCCGCCGCCCTTGACGCCGAAGCAAGGGCCCAGCGAGGGCTCGCGCAGCGCGACGCACACCGACTCGCCCAGGCGCGCGAGCCCGTCGGAGAGCCCGATCGTGGTCGTCGTCTTGCCCTCGCCCGCGGGCGTGGGGGTGATGGCGGAGACCAGGACGAGCCGCGCGGACCCCGCGCCGCGGCGCGGCTCGCCGAGCAGCGCCGGGTCGAGCTTGGCGGCCCACGAGCCGTAGGGATGCAGGTGCTCGGAGCGCACGCCGAGGCGCTCGGCGACGGCGAGGATGGAGGGCATCCGCAGAGCTTAGACGAGGCCGCGCCGCTCTCCCAGCGCCGCCCTCAGGGCGCGCGCACGATCGCCACGAAGGCCTCGCCGCCTGCGCCGGGGCGCACGACGATCCGCTCGGGGTCGAAGCCCCAGCGCGCGAGCGACGACTCGAGGATCCAGGTCCCCGGCGCGAGGCCGGCCAGCTCGGCCTCGCCGGTCGAGTCGGGGCGCACGGTGCGCGCGTCCGACGGCCCGTCCGCGCGGACCAGCCGCACGCCCCCGGCGAGCACGGAGGCGGGCAGCCGCTCCGGCGAGCGCGGGTCGCCGAGCACGAAGTGCAGCCGCAGCGGCTCGCCGCCCGCGAGGCGCACCTCGAGCGGCAGGGGATCGGCGCCGAGCTCGAGCGCGACCTCGGCGGGCGCGTACCCGCGGGCCTCCACGCGCAGCGTGCCGCGCGCGCCGGGCACGCGCTCGTCCACGCGCCCGTCGGCGCCGCCGAAGCGCCGGCGCGCGTCGCCGTGGAGCGGCGCGAAGGCCGCGTCGTCCGCGCCGCGCCAGGCGAGCGCCACGTCCGCGAGCGGCGCCAGCGTGTCCGCGTCGCGCACGAGCAGCGCCACGCGCCCCCATTGCTCCAGCCGCAGCGCGAGATCGCGCGCGCCCGCCGGCACCCCGGCGCGCCGCGCGACGCGCTCGCCGGCGCGCGCCTCGAGGTCGAGCGCGAGCGCGGGGTCGGCCGGCAGCGAGAGCGCGAAGCGCCCCTCGGCGTCGCAGCGCACGGCGCTCGAGCCGAGGTCGCGGCTCTGGTCGTGGGCCCAGCCCTCGACGCGCGCGCCGGCCACCGGCGTGCCGTCCGCCTCGAGCACGCGGCCGGAGACCAGCGCGCGCGGCGCGGCGGGAGCGAGCTCGAGCGCGCGCTCCTCGCCCGCCGCCAGCGCCACGCGCGCGAGCTCCTCCGCCCCGGCGTCGCGCCTCGGTCCCCACGCGGCGAAGAGCCGGTACGTCCCGGGCGCGAGGCCCTCGATGGCGAAGCGCCCCTCGCGGTCGAGCCCCGCGCGGCCCGCGCTCTCCGCGCCCTCCCACGCGACCGCCGCCGGCGGCGGCATGCCCGCCGCCGCGCGCACGCGTCCGGCGATGCGGGCGGCGGGGCCGAGGTCGATCGCGAGGTTGCGCTCGCACAGCGCGCGCGCGTCGTCTTCCCAGACGGCGGGGAGGAAGCCCGTGCGCTCGACGACGAGCCGCACGCGGCCCGCGGCGCCGGAGGGGAGCGAGAGCGCGAAGGCGCCTCGCGCGTCGCTCTCGCCCGCGGCCTCGCCGGCGCAACGCACCTGCGCCGCGCCCGCGTCGGCGCCGATCCAGAGGACGCTCGCGCGCACGCGAGCGCCGGCGAGCGGGACGCCCGCCGCGTCGCGCACCACGCCGCGCAGCGTCCGGAGCGCCGCGGGCACGAGCACGGGGGCCGGCGCGCCGGGCGTGCCGGGCCGGTGCTCGGAGAGCGTCAGCGTGCCGAGCCCGTCGACGGCGAGGTCGATCGTGCCGGCCTCGTCCGTGCCGCGCCGCCAGCGGAGGACGCCGCGCGCGTCGGTCGCGAGCGCGACCGCGCCGTGCAGCACGACGCGCCGCTCGCGCAGGGGCGCGCCGCTCGCCTCGTCCTGGAGCAGGATCGCGAGCTCGTGCGCAGGCGGCAGCCGCAGCGCGAGCTCGGCGCCTTCCTCGGGCCGTGCCAGCGTGGCGCAGGCGCGCTGGCCGTCCGCGACGAGGACCTGCAGCGTCAGCGCCTCGTCGCGCGGCACGCGCTCGAGGGCGAAGGCGCCCGCCGCGTCGGTCGTGACGCGCGTGCGCGCGCTCCAGCCGGACGCCTGCGCGTGCGGCAGGTCGCAGAGCACGAGCGCGCCCGCGAGCGGCGCGCCGAGCGCGTCGAGCACGCGCCCGCGCAGCGCCACGGCGGGCCGCGGCCGCAGCCAGGCCGGCTCGCCGGGGGCGAGCGGCCAGGCCTCGGGCACGAAGCCCGCGGCGTCGCACGCGATCCACGCCGTGTCCCGCGCGCCGCCGAGCGGCAGGGCGAAGCGCCCGCGCGCGTCGCTGCGCGCGCTCGCCAGCGCCGCGCCGTCGCCGGCGCCCGGCTCCTCCGCGAGCAGCGCGAGGAGCGCGCCCGGGACGCCGCCGCCGTCGGGGTCGAGGACGGTGCCCGCGAGCGCCGCAGCGTCGGCCGCCGGCGCGTCCGCGCCCAGGACGGTGCGGCCGGCCGCGGCGGGCGCGTCCGCGCGCCCGGCCAGCGCGGCGCTCGCGAGCGGCGCGGCCGCGGCGGGCGAGCCGTTTGCCGCCGGCGAGAGCGGGGCTCGCTCCGGCGCCCGCGCGTCGCCCTCGAGCCAGGTCAGGCCCACGACGCCGGCCGTCGCGAGGCCGACCAGCGCGCGCGCCGCGCGGCGCCGGCTCACCGCGCGCCTCCGCGCGGGTCGAGCCCGAGCGCGGCCAGCGCGAGGCGCGCGTCGTGCGTCCAGCGCGCGTCGGACGGCGGCTCCGGCGCGCCGGGACGGAGCAGGTCGAAGAACGCGCGTCGCGCGGGCTCGGGCAGGCGGTTGAACGAGGCGCCCGCCGGCGCGCACTCGCCGGCGCGCAGCCCCAGGAGCTCCTGCAGGAAGTCGTAGCGCTGCAGGTGCGCCGCGCGGAGCGCGCCCCGGTCCCGGCGCAAGAGCGCCGCAGTCGCGCGCGCGACGCTCGCGGCGAGCGGCGCGCGCGTGCGGCGCGCGATCCGCTCGCCCAGCGCGGCCACCGGCTCCGCGTCCATCAGGAGCGAGCGCGAGCGCAGCAGCCGGGCGGCCAGCCCGAGCGCGCGCGTCCCCGGCGCGGGGCGCGGCGCGGGCGCGGGCTCGTCCGGCGCGGGCGAGCGGGCCGCGCGCAGCGCGCGCGTGGCGAGCGGGGCGGCGGCGCGCGCGTGCGCCTTGCGCGCGGCCTCGGCGCCGGGCAGGTCGGCGAGGCGCGCGATCGTCGTCCAGCTCGCGCCGAGCAGCGCCCGCAGCACGACCAGCGAGCGCCCGCGCGCGCCGAGCGCGGCCAGCGCGCGCGCGTCCGCGGCGCGCAGCTCGCGCGCGCACAGCCGGCGCTCGGGGCCGGGCTCGGAGGCGAGCAGGCACAGCTCGGGCGCGGAGGGCTCTGCCGGCCCGGTGCCGCCGGGCGGCCAGCGGCGCTGCCGGCGCAGCGCGTCGATCGCGCGCCGCACGCAGATGCCGTGGAACCAGGCGCGGAAGCCGCTGTCGCTGCGACGGCGCAGCGCGTGCGCGCTCTGGAGCGCGACGATCGAGGCCTCCATCACGACGTCCTCGGGGTCGAGGCCGAGGAGCGGCCAGCGCGCGAAGCGCGCGCGCAGGACGCGCAGCGCCGAGGGTGCGCTCTCGAGCAGCCAGCGCTCGAGCGGCGGGGGTCCGGTCGGCGCGGCGGGGACGCTGGCGGAGGCGGCGAGGGGAGGCGGCATCGTCGGGTCGCGGGGCCGCATCGACCTCTGCCGCGAGCGCCCGCGCGGTTCTCCGAATCCGCGCTTTCCTCGCGCGGCGCGTTTTCGCGTCCGGTCCGCGCGTCCCGTCCGACTCCTGCCCGGCCCTGCGCCGCGGCGCAGCGCCCGCGACCGCGCCGTCGCGCGGTCGCGCTCCCCCCAACACGGACGCAACACGAGAGTCACGACGAAATGAAGACTCGAGCAACGATCCTCAGCGCCTTCGCGGCGCTGCCCGTCATGGCGTTCCCGGCCGTGCTCGCCGCCTGCGAGACCGAGGCCGAAGCCATCGGCGGCGACACCGGCTGCTACGGCGTCGCCTCGGGCGGCGTCAACGTCAGCGGCGGCCTTGTGACCGTCAACGGCATGCATGCCATGGTCAAGAAGGAAGGCTGCCCCGGCATGACGAAGGTCGAGGTCACGGTCTTCCGCGACGGCAACGGCAACGGGAAGCAAGAGGCGAACGAGAACTCGGTCGCGTCCGACTACGCCTGCTCGGCCACGCCCTCCTCGTCGATGTCGACGGGCTCCTTCACCTTCAACAAGAACGGCTCCACGGGCGGCAACGCCTACACCGTCACGGTCACCGACGCCAACGGCAAGACCAGCGGGTTCGGCGGGACCTTCTGAGCTGCTCTCCCCAGACCACCAGCACGAGGAACACGATCCCATGAACACGAAGCACCTGCTCCTGGGCCTCGCCGCCGCGGCGGCCGCGGGCCTGACCCTGCACGCCAACATCGGCACCGGGTACACCGGCGGCACCATCCTGGGGCGCCCCGTGATCGGCACGCTCCCGCGCGACGCCACGCAGTGGAACGAGTTCGGCATCCTCTACGCCGTGCGCGACTACGAGTCGGCGGGCGTCAAGCCGCTGAAGGTCGAGGTGATCGACCTCGGCCCGAGCTGGACGCCGCTCGACGACGACCGCGAGCCCCACTCCGGCTACGCCGAGGTGAACGGCGTGCAGTACCAGCTGATCCGCAACATGACCACCGGCAAGCTCATGGTGACGCTGCCGGTCAACGCCTTCACCGGCAGCGGCGACTCGCTGCTCGTCACCGCCTTCGACCGCCAGGGCACGCAGCTCGGCTGCTTCAGCTTCGGCTTCTTCTATTGATCCGGCAGGGGACGGGAGGCCGCCCGCGCGCGGCCTCCCGCGCCTCCTTCCCGCGGGAGCGGTCATGAGCGTTCGCCTGGGCAGCCTCGAGCTCCACCTCTACGGAGCGATCGTCGCCGTCGCGATCCTGGCCGGCACGGCGCTCTTCGCGCGCGCGCTGGCGCGCGACGGGGCCGCCTCCCCGCACTGGGCGTTCCGGCGCCTGCCCGTGATCCTCGCCTGCGCGCTGGCGGGGGCGAAGCTGGCCGGCGCCGTGGACGACTGGGAGCGCTTCCGCCGCGCGCCGCTCGCCTACCTGCTCGACCCGGCCGGCCACGCCTTCCTCGGCGCGGCGCTGGCGGGCTGCGCGACGGTCTGGGTGCTCGCGCGCCGCTCGCGGCTGTCGGCGGCGCGCGTCTTCGACGCCATGACGCCCGGCTTGTTCGTCGGCTGGGGCCTGGGGCGGCTGGCCTGCCACGTGACGGGGGATGGCTGCTACGGCGTGCCGTTCGCGCTCGGCCTGGCCTATCCCGACGGCGTCGTGCCGAGCGCCGTGCCGGTGCACCCGACGCCGCTCTACGAGCTGGTCCTGGCGCTGGCGGGGCTCCTCGTCCTGCGGCGCGCCCGCGCGCGCGGCGTCGCGGGGGCGACCTTCGCCGCCGGGCTCGCGTACTACGCGGCCGTGCGCTTCGCGATCGAGCTCGTGCGGCGCAACCCGCGCATCGGCCCGCTGACCCAGGCCCAGTGGACCTGCCTGGCGCTCGGGTGCGCCGCGGCGTGCTGGCTCGCGCGGCGGCCCGCTCCCGCAGGTGCCGCGCAGCCGACGGCGTGAGACCCCAATGAAAAAGGAGGCGACCCTGCCGTGCGGGCGCCCCGCAGGGGTCGCGGCGGGGCCGCGTCGGCCCCACCGGAACGCGCTCCGGCCGTCCGCGGAGCGCCGTCCCGGCCCCGGGACCCCACCCTCGACTGCGCCCTGGGGGAGGAATACGATTCCGACCCGCTAGGCGACGCGCCGCGCGGGCGCGCCGCGAGGGGGGAGACCCGCGGGACACATGACCAGCACTCCGGATTCCCTGGGCTTCGGGTCGGTCGCGGGGCGGAACGGCGCGCTGGGCGTCGCGCCGGACCCCATCTACCGGCGCGCGCTGGCCTTCGACAAGGCCGACCGGCTGCGCGCGGACGGGCTCTACCCCTTCTGCGCGACGATCCACGCGATCGACGCGCGCGAGGCGCTCGTGCAGGGCAAGCGCTGCCTGCACATGGGCTCGAACGACTACCTCGGGCTGGCGCACGACCCGCGCGTCGTGCGCGCCGGGGCGCGCGCGGCGGAGCGCTTCGGCGTCGGCTCGACCGGCAGCCGGCTCCTGAACGGCACGTGCCCGCTGCACCTCGAGCTCGAGGCGGCGCTGGCGGCCTTCACGAACAAGGAGGCGGGGCTCGTCTTCCCGACGGGGTACCAGACGAACCTCGGCGTGATCGCCGGCCTGGTCGGGCGCGAGGACGTCGTCTTCGTCGGCCGCCACGACCACGCCTCGATCCTCGACGGCGGCCGGCTGGCGCTGGGGCGCATGGTGCGCTTCGACCCGTCGCAGCCGGCGCAGCTCGAGCGCCAGCTCGAGCCCTGGAAGGGGCACGGGCGCCTGGTGATCGTGGACGGCGTGCACTCGATGGAGGGCAGCCTGGTCGATCTGCCGAGCCTGGTCGAGCTGCGCCGCCGCCACGGCTTCCTGCTGGCGGTCGACGACGCGCACGCGATCGGCGTGATGGGCGAGCGCGGCGCGGGCACCTCGGAGCACTTCGGGCTGACCGACCAGGTGGACCTGATCGTCGGCACGTTCTCGAAGTCGCTGGGCGCGAACGGCGGCTTCGTCGCCGGCCCGCGCCCGTTGATCGAGTTCCTGCGGCACCTGAGCCGCTCGTTCGTGTTCTCCGCCGCGCTCTCGCCGTTCCACGCCGCGGCCGTGCTGACCTCGCTGTCGATCCTGCAGAGCGAGCCCTGGCGCCTGCGCCGCCTGCACGAGTCCACCGCGCGCCTGCGCGAGCGCCTGCGCGCGCTGGGCTTCGACACCGGCACCAGCGATTCGCCGATCCTGCCCGTCCTGATCGGGGACGAGCGCGCCACGCTCACCTTCTGGAAGGCCCTGATCGAGAACGGCGTGTACGGCAACCCGGTGATCTCGCCCGCCGTGCCCGACGGTCGCTGCCGCATCCGCCTCAGCGTCAACGCGGCGCACACCGACGAGGACCTCGAGCGCGTCGTGGGCGCCTTCGACCGCATCCGCGCCGTGGGCGCGGCTCCGTGAGCGACGTCGCGCTCGAGCCGGTGCAGGATCGCGCCGGCCGGCGCGCCTTCCTCGACCTGCCCTACCGCCTGCACGCGCGCGACCCGCTGTGGGTCGCGCCCCTGCGGCTGCGCGAGCGCGAGCGCTTCGACCCGCGCAAGAACCCGACCCTGCGCCAGCGGCCGTACGCGCTCTTCGCCGCGCGCCGAGGCGGCGCGCTGGTCGGGCGCGTGGGCGCCTTCGAGCGGCGCGCCGGCGGCGCGCAGGCCGGCTTCGGCTTCTTCGAGAGCGTGGACGATCCGGCCGTCGCGGGCGCGCTGCTCGACGGCGTGCGCGCCTGGGCGGCCGGGCGCGGCCTGCGCGGCCTCGTCGGCCCGATGGCCTTCTCGACGAACGACGAGTGCGGCGTGCTGGTCGAGGGCTTCGACACGCCGCCGACGCTGCTCAACGTGCACAACCCGCCGTACTACGACGCGCTCCTGCGCGGCGCCGGGCTGTCGAAGGCGCACGACCTCTACCAGTACTGCAAGCAGGAGCCGGCCTTTCCCGAGCGCTACGAGGGGCTGTCGCAGCGCCTGCTCGAGCGCTCGGGCCTGCGCGTGCGCTGCTCGACGCGCGCGCGGCTGCTCGAGGACGCGCGCCTGATCGGGCGGCTCTTCAACGACATCTGGAGCGAGAACTGGGGCTTCGAGCCGCTCGGCGAGGCCGAGATCGTGCAGCGCGCGAAGGAGATGCGCCTGATCCTCGACCCCGAGTGGGTCGCGATCGCCGAGCGCGACGGGCGCCCGGTGGGCCTGGCGGTCGTCCTGCCGGACCTGAACGTCGTCCACCGCCGCCACCCGAGCGGCGCGCTCTTGCCGAACCTGGCGGACCTCCTGCTCTCGCGCCGGCGCATCGACCGCGCGCGCGTGCCCCTGCTCGGCGTCGTGCGCGAGCTGCGCGGCCGCGGCCTCGAGGCGGGCATCCTGGCGCACCTGTGGAGGCGCGTCACCGCGCGCGCGCGCTGGGTCGAGGCCGGCTGGGTGCTCGAGGACAACGTCGCGATGCAGAACGTGCTCGAGCGCATCGGCTTCGAGCGCTACAAGACCGTGCGCCTGTACGAGGACCGCGCGTGAGGGTGCTCGTCACCGGGGCGACCGGCTTCATCGGCGCGCACGTGGTGCGCGCGCTCCTCCGCCGCGGGCACGCCGTGCGCGCGCTGGCGCGCAGCGCGGCGCGCGCGGCGCCGCTCCTCTCGGACGCGCCGTCCGACGGCTGGTCGGGCGTCGTCGCGGGCGACCTGTGCGACGCCGCGGCGCGCGAGCGCGCCTGCGCCGGCGCCGAGGCGCTCGTGCACCTGGCCGGCGTCGTCGGCACGACGGACGCGTCGCTCTACGGGCGCGTGAACGACCAGGCGACGGGCGAGCTCCTGCGCGCCGCGGAGCGCGCCGGCGGCGGCGCGACGCGCCTCGTGCTCGTCAGCTCGCTGGCGGCCGGCGGGCCGGCGCAGGGCGGCGCGCCGCTCGCGCCGGGCGTCGGCCGCCCCGTCTCGCGCTACGGCGCGAGCAAGCTGCGCGGCGAGGAGCACGTCGAGCCCCTGCGCTCGCCCTGGCTCGTGCTGCGGCCGGGCGCGGTCTTCGGGCCCGGCGACCGCGAGTTCCTGCCGCTCTTCCGCGCCGCGCGCCGGCGCCTGGTGGCCGTGCCCGGCTCGAAGCGCCGGGGCGTGCCGCTGGTCTACGTCGAGGACCTGGCGGAGGTCGTGGCGGCCGGCGTGGAGAGCGCGCTCGCGAGCCGCGTCCTGGCCGTGCTCGGCCGGCCGGCGCTCGACGTCGAGGGGCTCGTGCGCCTGGTGCACGCGCGCGTCGCGCGCGCGCCGGCGCGCGCGCCGTGCGTGGTCGGCATCCCCGCGCCGTGCGTGCGGCTCGCCTCGCGCGCGCTGGCGAGCGTCGTGCCCGCCCGCCGCCTGCCGCCGACCTGGACGCCCGACCGCGTCGCCGAGGTGGTCGCCGGCCCCTGGCCGAGCGCGCCGGAGCCGCTCGAGCGCGCGCTCGGCTGGAGCGCCTGGACGCCGCTCGAGCAGGCCGTCGAGCGCACGGTGGCCTGGTACCGCTCGGAGCGCCTGCTGGCTTGAGGTCGGACGCGCGCGCCCGATACTGGCGCGCGCGATGCACGGCTCGGCGTTCGTCTCCGATCTGGCCCTGGTCCTGTGCGTCGCCGCGGCCACGGCGGTCCTCGCGCGCCTGCTGCGCCAGTCGAACGTGCTGGCCTACCTGCTGGCGGGCCTGATCGTCGGGCCCAACCTGCTGGTCCCGGTCTTCGCCGACCCCGCGCGCGTCGGCGCGCTGGCCGAGTTCGGCGTCGTGCTCGTCATGTTCGCGGTCGGCCTCGAGCTGCGCGTGAGCAAGCTCGTGCGCGTCCTGCCGACGTCCGGGCTGACGGGGCTCGTGCAGGTCGCCTTCCTCGCGTGGTGCGGCATCTCGCTCGGGAGCCTGCTCGGCTGGGGCCGCGTCGAGTCGGTCTTCCTCGGCGCGAGCATCGCCATCTCGAGCACCATGGTCGTCACCAGGGTGTTCGAGGAGGTGCGCGTGCCGCCCGACGCGCGCGCGCACGTGGTCGGCGTCCTGGTCGTGCAGGACGTGCTCGCGATCGCGCTGATCACCGCCCTGACGGTCGTGGCGGCGGGCGGCGGGCTCTCGACCGGCGCGCTCCTGGGCACGCTCGGCAAGCTGGTGGGCGTCCTGTGCGCGCTGCTCGTCGGCGGCCTGCTGCTCGTGCCGCGCCTGGTGCGCGCCGTCGCGCGCCTGGGCAGCCAGGAGATCCTGCTGCTCGCCGCCGTCGGGCTGTGCTTCGGCATGGCCAAGCTGGCGGAGCGCCTGGGCTACTCGGTGGCGCTCGGCGCGTTCCTGTCCGGCACCCTGGTCGCCGAGTCCGGACGCGGGCGGTCGATCGAGACGCTGGTAGCCCCGCTGCGCGACGTCTTCGCCGCCGTGTTCTTCGTCTCGATCGGCATGTCGGTGGACCCGGCGCTGGCGCTGGCGAGCCTGCCGACCGCGCTCGCGGTCGTGGTCGTCGTGGTCGTCGCGCAGCTCGTGATCGTCTCGCTGGCCGGCGTCCTCTCGGGCCTGGGGCTGCGCCGCAGCATGACCGCCGGCCTGGCGCTGGGGCAGATCGGCGAGTTCTCGTTCATCCTCGGCGCGATCGGCGTGGGCGCCGGGGTCGTGCGCCCCGCGCTGCAGCCGATCCTGGTCACCGTGTCGGTGCTGACGGCCTTCACGACGCCGCTCCTCCTGCGCCGCGCGGAGGCCGTCGTGCACTTCGTCGACCGGCGCCTGCCGCAGCGCGTGCAGCACGTGCTGACGCTCTACGAGTCGTGGCTGGAGCGCTACCGCGCCGTCGGCGTGGACTCGCCCGAGGGCGCGGGCGCGGCGCGCGCGCTGCGAGCCATCGTGGTGGACGCGCTGGGCCTGCTGGCGCTGCTCGCCGCCGTCGCCGCCAGCCTGCCGCGCCTGGCCGGGCTCGTGGCGGGCGCGCTGCACGTCGCGCGGCCGCTGGCGTGGACGCTCGTGAGCGCGCTCGCGCTGGTGCTGGTCTCGCCCGTGCTGCTGGCGCTCGTGCGCAACACCGCGCGCTTCGCGCGCCAGATCGGCGACGGCGTCGTGTCGCGCTACGCCCGTCCGAGCCCCGGCGTGCGCCTGGCGGGGACGAGCGCCAGCCTGATGGTCGTGCTCGGCGTGCTGCTGGCGGTCGGGCTGCCGTCGGTGGCGGTGCTGCGCCCGCTGCTCGACGCGCCGCTCGGGATGGCGCTCCTGCTCGCGATCGCGGGCGTCGTGTCCCTGCGGCTGTGGAAGCAGGCCGGCGCGATCGGGGCGGAGTACCGCACGGGCGCCGGCGAGCTGGCGGGCCTGATCGCGCGCCAGGGCGCGGGCGGCGGGGCGGAGCCCGGCGCGGAGACGGAGCTCCTGCCCGGCCTCGAGTCGGCGCGCTCCACGCCGGTGCGTCCGGGCAGCGCGGCCGAGGGGCGCACGCTGGCCGAGATCAACCTGCGCGCGCGCACCGGCGCCACCGTGGTCGCGATCCTGCGCCGCGGCGGCAACGTGCTCTTGCCGACGGGACGCGAGCGGCTGGAGGTCGGCGACACGCTCGCGCTCGTCGGCTCGGGCGCCGCGCTGCTGCGGGCGCAGGCGGCGCTCGAGGAGCGCGCCCGGGCGCCGGAGGACGGCGCGGGCATCGGGTAGAGTGCTCGCCCTTCGCCCGGCGCGCGCCTCCCGCCGCAACGGCCTCCCCGCTCCCATGACCGACGAGACCCTCCGCCCCGGTCCCGAGCCCGCGGGCGACACCTCGCGCGTGCAGCTCCGCCCGCAGGGCGCGGCGCGCGCGGGCGCCGCGAGCGCGCCGCCGCAGGGCGGGCATTACGCGCTCGAGGGCGAGATCGCGCGCGGCGGCATGGGCCGCATCCTGCGCGCGCGCGACGTGGAGCTCGGGCGCGAGGTGGCGCTGAAGGTGCTCGACGCCGCGCTGCTGCGCGACCCGGTGGCCGTGCGCCGCTTCGTCGAGGAGGCGCAGATCGGCGGCCAGCTCCAGCACCCCGGCGTCGTGCCGGTGTACGAGATGGGGCACCTGGGCGACGCGAGCCCGTTCTTCGCGATGAAGCTCGTCAAGGGCAGCACGTTCGCCGAGCTGCTCGCCCGCCGCGCGGCGCCCGACGAGGAGCAGGAGGCCTGCCTGCGCGTCTTCGAGTCGGCCTGCCAGACCGTCGGCTACGCGCACTCGAAGGGCGTGATCCACCGCGACCTGAAGCCGGCCAACATCATGGTCGGCGCCTTCGGCGAGGTGCTGG
>CADEGS010000004.1 GCA_902826945.1 uncultured bacterium
ACCTCGTAGGGCGTCTTGAAGCTGCGGTCCCAGTCGAGGCGCGCGACGAGCGCGGGGGGCTGCAGCGCGTCCTCGGCGATCCCGTGCGCGCGCGCGGCGTCGAGCTCGCTCCCGACGTACGCCACGCGGCCCGGCGCGCGCACGAGCTTCCAGGCCTCCTCGCGCGTGCGCGCCTCGACCAGGTCGAAGGCGCCGGCCCAGAAGGGCGCGCCGAGCGGCGCCTGCTCGTACCAGTAGTCCTCGGGCGCGAAGCGCACGAGGCGCGGCGTCTTCCCGGGGCGCACGAGCAGGAGGTGGTGCGGCCCGGCGAGCGGCGTCCAGTGCGCGAAGTGCGGCGTGGGGTGGTGCGGCGGCTCCTGGTCGTCGGCGAAGTAGGTGAGGGGCGCGCCGCTCGAGACGAGCAGCGCGTCGAAGCCGGCGGCCGCGAGCGCGGCCTCGGCGCGGCGCTGGCGCAGCGCGACGTGGTCGGCGAACAGGCGCGCCGGCTCGGCCTGGCCGCTCGCGGCGGGGCTCGCTCCGCTCTCGGCTTGCCCCCGCGTCACGCCGCCGCCTCCATGCCCTCGGTCTCGCGCTCGGCCGCGGCGAGCAGGCGTCCCATGGGCTTCACCAGCACGAACATCACCGCCGCCATCACGAAGGCGCTGCCGGCGACCAGCGTGAGCAGGGTCGGCAGCTCGAGCTTCTCGTACTGGCCGGCGACCGAGCCGCCGAGGAAGTTGCCGATCGAGATCGAGAGGAAGTAGACGCCCATCATCTGCCCCACGATGCGCGCGGGCGCGAGCTTGGTCATGGCCGAGAGGCCGACCGGCGAGAGGCACAGCTCGCCGATCGTGTGCAGCAGGTACACGCCCGCCAGCCACTGGATGCCGACGCGGTCCCAGGCGGGCAGCACGTCGGCGACGCCCGCGCCGGTCGCGGCGGCGAGGATGGCGTTCACGTCCGAGACGTGGACCGTCGCGCCGAGCGCGACGCCGAAGCGTCCGGCGGCGGCGGCGATCGCGTCGTGGTTGCGCGCGACGTAGCTCGCCCAGTCCTCGGTGAAGAGCCTGGCGCCGCCGACCAGCCACAGGAAGCCCAGCCCGACGAACAGGAGCCCCAGGGCGAACTTCGTCGGGTAGGAGGGGTTGCGCCGCCCCAGCGCGATCCACACCCAGGAGAAGACCGGCGCGAGCAGCACCAGGAAGAAGGCGTTGGCCGACTGCCACCACGAGGAGGCGAAGCCGTGGCCGAGCAGCGAGTTCTCGGTGCTGTTCTCGGCGAACAGGGTCAGGGTCGAGCCGGCCTGCTCGAACACGCCCCAGAACACGCTCGAGGCGGCGAACAGGACGGTGATGACGATCAGGCGGTTGCGCTCGCCGGGCGTCCACTCGCGGGCCAGCAGCAGCCGCCCGAAGAAGGCGATCACGACCAGCGCCAGGATCACCGCGTAGGCGCTGGTGATGCTCTCCGTCGAGAAGAGCTCCGGCCGCCACAGGCCGAGGCCCGCCAGCACGATCGCCAGGCCGCAGAAGGCGGCGAGCCCGATCGAGAGCGTGCGCCGGCGGCGCGCGGCGTCGGCCGCGTCGCGCACGGGCGCCGGCGCGCGGCCCGCGTCGCCCAGCGTGCGTCCGGCGACGACGTACTGCACGAGCCCCAGGAACATGCCGACCGCGGCGGCGGCGAAGCCCCAGTGCCAGGCGTTCACCGGGTCGATGCCCCAGGACTCGAGCCGCGCGCGCCAGCCCGGGTTCTGGGCCAGGAACCCGCACACGAGCGGCGCGGTGAAGGCGCCCACGTTGATCCCCATGTAGAAGATCGAGAAGCCCGAGTCGCGCCGCTCGTCCTTCGCCGCGTACAGCCCGCCGACGATCGCGCTGATGTTCGGCTTCAGGAGCCCCGTGCCGAGGATCACGAAGCCCAGGCCGGCGTAGAAGAACGCGAGCCCGTGCAGCGCCAGGCAGACGTGCCCGATCATGATCGAGATCCCGCCCAGCAGCACGGCCTTGCGCTGGCCGAGCACGTTGTCCGCCAGCCAGCCGCCCGGCACCGCCATCAGGTACACGAGCGAGGTGTACATGGCGTAGATCGGACCCGCCTGCTCCGGCCGCAGCCCGAGGCCGCCCGCGGCCACGGCGCTCGTCATGAACAGGATCAGGATCGCGCGCATCCCGTAGTAGCTGAAGCGCTCCCACATCTCGGTGAGGAAGAGCGTGCGCAGGCCGACGGGATGGCCGAAGAAACGCGTGTCGCGCGGCGCGGAGCGTGCGGTGCTCACAGGTTGTCCTCGACGAAGCGTGCCATCGTCTCGTACAGGAAGCGCTTCTGCGCGGGATCGACGATCGAGTGCCGGTTGCCCGGGAAGAGCATCATCTCGAACGGGATGCCGGCGTGCTGCAAGGCGTCCGCCAGGTTCAGCGTGTTCTGCATGTGCACGTTCTCGTCGATCACGCCGTGCAGGAGCAGCAGCCGGCCGGAGAGCTGCCCGGCGGCCAGCAGCACCGAGCTCCGGTCGTAGCCCGCGGCGTTCTCCGCCGGCGCGCCCATCAGGCGCTCGGTGTAGATCGAGTCGTACAGCCGCCAGTCGGTCACCGGCGCGCCCGCGATGCCGAGCGCGAAGCGCCGCGAGTGCGTCAGCGCGTAGGCCGTCTGGTAGCCGCCGTAGCTCCAGCCCCAGATGCCCACGCGCGCGGGGTCGGCCACGCCCTGCGCGACCAGCCAGTCGAGGCCGTCCTCGAGGTCGGCCAGCTCGCTCCGGCCGAGGTCCCGGTACGCGATGCGCGCCGACGCGAGGCCCTTGCCGCTGGCCGAGCGGTTGTCGCACACCCACACCAGGAACCCGCGCTGCGCGAGCATGGCGTGGTAGAGCCCGTCGAAGGCGAGCGGCAGGTCCTTCACCTTCGGCGCGTGCGGGCCGGAGTAGACGAAGCACAGGACCGGCGCCTTCTCGCCCGGCGCGAGGCCCTGCGGCGCGAACAGGTGCGCGTTCAGCGCGACGCCGTCGCGCGTGACGGGGTGCACGAGCTCCGGCGGCACGACGCCCGCGGCCGCGGCCGGCGCGCCGTCCACGCGCTCGACCTCGCGCAGCGGCTCGCCGTCGGCGCGGCACAGGGAGAGCACCGGCCAGCGCGCGAGCGAGCGGTAGGTGTCGAGGAAGTGCTCCCCGTCCGGAGCGAAGGAGACGTCGTGCGTGCCCTCGCCGCGCGTGACGCGCTCGAGCGCGCTGCCGTCGAGCGCGACGCGGTAGAGCTGCGCGCCCTTCTCGTCGTCCTTGTCGCACACGAACCAGGCGCGCCGGCCGGCCGCGTCCCAGTGGTCGAACGCGTCCACCTCCCACGGGCCGCTCGTCACGCGGCCCTGCAGCGCGCCGTCGGCGCCGTACAGGTAGAGGTGCGCCCAGCCGTCGCGCTCCGAGCGCCACAGGAAGCGCTCGCCGTCGATCCACTCGGGCGGGCCGAGCGGCTCGACCCAGGCGCTCGTGGTCTCGCGGAAGAGCACGCGCGCGGCGCCGCTCGCCGGATCGGCCTCGACCAGGTCGAGCCAGGTCTGCAGGCGGTCCTGCACCTGGAAGAGGAGCTGCGAGCCGTCGGGCTTCCAGTCCACGCGCACGACCAGCGGCTCGTGCGCCGCCCAGCGGCCGAGGTCCACCGCGCGCGTCGTGCCGTCGGCGACGTCGGCGACGAGCAGCGCGACGCGCGGGTTCGGGTCGCCGGGCTTCGGATAGCGCCAGCGCTCGAAGGTCGGCTCGATCCCGCGGTGGTCGGTCACGACGTACTCCGGCACCTCGGTCTGGTCGAGCGCCAGGAAGGCGACGCGCGCCGAGTCCGGCGACCACCAGAAGCCGCGCCAGTTGCCGCGGCCGTAGACCTCCTCCTGGTAGACCCAGTCGAGCTTGCCGCGCAGGTGGTCCTCGTCGCCGTCGGTCGTGAGCGCGCGCGCCGGCGCGCTGCCGTCCGAGGGACAGACGTACAGGTCGCCCTCGGCGACGAAGGCGACGCGCTCGCCGTCGGGCGAGAAGCTCGGCACCTCCTCCGCGCGCGCGTCGTCGGTCAGACGCGCAGCCTCGCCGCTCGCGAGCTCGTAGGCGAAGAGGTCGCCGGCGTCGCTCCACAGGACGCGCCGGAGGTCCGCGCTCCACACGAGATCGGTGCGCGCGCCCCAGGCGCGCGCGGTGGCGGCGTCGATCCCGCGCAGGCGGGCGCAGGCGCGCTCCAGCGCTGCGGGATCGAGGAAGGTGCGGCGCGCGCCGCTCGCGACGTCGACCGCCGTGACGCGGCCGCCGTCGAGCGTCAGCCAGGCCGAGCCGTCGGGCGTCCAGCCGACGACCTGCGTGCGCAGCTTCAGGCGCGCGTCGAGGTCGAAGAGTCCGGCGACCTCCAGCCGGCCGGGGGCGGGCGCCGCGCGGGCGGGCCGCGGGCGCGCGGCGGGCGCGTCCGGGCCGGCGCGGCACGCGCACAGGACCAGGGCGAGGGCGAGGAGGGACGGGCGGTGGGCGCGCGGCATCGCCGGAAGGTAGCGAGGAGCGCCGCGGCGCGCGCGACCCGCCTCGTGCTTCTCGCGGGCCTGACGCGCTTACGCGACCCTTGCCGAGGGGCTCAGCGCCCCGCGCCGACGCCGCCGGAGCGGCCGGCGGACGCGGCGATCGGAGGCCCGTGCGCCGGCTCCGACTCGTTCCGCCAGGCGCTGTAGACGCCGAAGTAGACCGCCCGCAGCGCGCGGAACGAGAGGTCGCTGCCGTCCGCCAGGTGGAAGGCGGGGTTCATGCTGCGCAGCGTGCCGTGGCGGTAGACGGGCTGCAGCGGGCGCAGCACGTCGAGCGCCATGCGGGCGAAGGCGTCGGTCTGCAGCGAGGTCGCCTGGATCAGCTCGCGCCGCCCGAAGCAGGAGCCGAGGAAGGCCGCGTCCACGCGGTCGAGGTCCATCTCGGCGGCGCGCGCGAGCCAGTCGACCGGCACGAGCTCCAGCCCTTCGTCCGTGGCGCGCACGCACAGCTCGTGCAGGCCCTCCAGCCCGTGGCGCTCGACGATGCGCGAGGTCATCAGCCAGGCCAGGCCGTAGAACGCCTCGGGGATCTCCGGGTAGCGCTGGTGCAGGCCGGTGCGCGGCGTCGCCAGCAGCTCGCGCAGGTCCACGCCCTCGATGTGCTCGAGCGGCCGCACGACCAGGCGCGAGAACGAGCGCCGCCACTCGGGCGCGGGGCGGTCGTCCTCCGGCATGGAGAAGGAGAAGCCGAGCTCGAAGCCGCCCGTCAGGACGGCGGTGTTCAGCAGCCGGTGCGCGCGGATGTGGTCGGCGTAGTCGGGGTTCAGGCGCTCGGCGACGACGTCGCCCAGGCCCTCCTCGAGCACGCCCGGCAGCGCCTTCCAGCTCGGGCCGATCAGCGCGTGCACGAGCTCGTGCGCCAGGTACCACGAGGGCTGTCCCTCGTCGAGCAGGTGGATGCGGCGCGCCTGGAACTCGTCGGAGAGCAGCGTGAAGCCGCGCACGCTCTCCGGCCGGCGCTGGTAGCGGTAGACGCGCAGCTCGTCCTGCACCCAGACGTCGATCGGTCGGCGCTGGCTGCCGGGCAGGACCTCCTGCACGCGCGGCGCGAGCTCGCGCAGGAGGCTCGCCACCTCCTGGGCCTTCTCGGTCGTGCCCGCGCGCACCTCGCCGAAGGGCGTGCCGACGACGATCGGCGGCGGCGCGGCCAGGCACGCGCCCAGCGCGAGCGCCGGGAGCGCGAGGAGGAGGGAGGAGCGGCGCGGCCGCGGGAGGGTCATGGAGGGATGGCCTACCGGACCAAGGATAGGCCATGCCGCGCGTCCGGGCCGGCCGCCGTGCCCGAAAGGCCGCGGCCGCGCTCGACGCGGAAGCGCTTTCCGGCGCGGCGCGGCGGCTCCTGGCGCAGCGCCCACGCGCGCCAGGCCTCGTCGAGCTCGTCGAAGCGCATCCCGAGGCACTCGCCGAGGGCGTCGCGCTGCTTGTCCACCATCGCCCCGCCGTCGGGCTCGCCGCGCGCGTCCCGGTTGCCGTGCAGCGCCGCCGTCAGGCAGGCGTAGCCCTCGGGCTGCGCGGCGAGGAGGTAGCTCGTGATCGACCACGCGGCGAGGTGGTGGCGCAGCCCGAGCTGCGCCGTGGTCTGCACGCGCGCGAGCTCGGCCACGCCGGGCGCCTGGCCGTCGGCGATCATGCGCCGCACCGCGCTCGTCCAGTCGGTGCGGCGCGTGTCCTCGGCCAGCGAGGCCTCGGAGTAGCTGAACGAGTTGTAGCGCGGGTCCAGCTCGCGCTCGAGCGCGTGCGCCAGCCCCTCGCGCAGCCAGACCGGCGTGTCGTAGGCGTAGAACTCGTAGCCGTCGAGCAGGTTGGTCGTCAGCGTGAACACGACGTGGCCGTGCAGCGCCGCGTCGAGCCGCAGGCGCGGCACGTCGGCGTCGATCACCGCGATCAGCGTCTGGCGGTCGGCGACGTTCCAGCGCTGCGTGTGCTGCGAGCGCAGGCCGAACTGCCGCAGGAGCCAGGCCTCGTGCGACGCGCGCGCGGGCAGGACCAGGAGCTCGAACTTGCCGCCCATCCCCAGGTGCGGCCCCTCGCCGCGGTAGGGCTGGCCGAGCTCCCAGGTCGTGCCCGCGGCGGGGAAGTCCTCGTCGCGCACGCCCAGGATGGCGCACATCCGCGCCCACAGCCGATCGGCGCGCTGCGCGTAGAGGTGCAGCCGCAGCCAGGGGTCGATCTCGCGCACCCGCGTCGGCACCGAGGGCAGCGCGCGCTGCAGCTCCTCGAGCTCCTCGAGCACGCCGTCGCGCTCGTCGGCGGTCAGCGGGTAGGGATCGAGCCCCATGCCGATCTCGAAGTGCCGCGTCTCGATCCACAGGAGCGGCACGTCGGGGAGCAGCCGCTCGCTCGACAGCGTGTCCCCCGTGCCGAAGTCGAAGCCCCCGTGGGAGAGCGTGCCCGAGGCCAGCATCAGGTCCGGCTCGCCGCGGCAGTACGGGCAGTCGGCGGCGGTCGTGCGCGGGCCGGGGAGCGGCTCCTGCCCCGCCTCGGCTTGGGCCTTCTGCGCGCGGCCCCCCGCGGCGGCGATCGCGAGCGCCAGCAGGGCCTCGGAGATCATCGGCTCGCTCCTCGCATGCGGTTCTTCCAGGATTCCGGCACGAGCTCGTCGAAGGCCGGGTCCACGACCTGCATCTCGGCCCGCTCGATCGCGTTCTGGAGGGCACTAGTCGCCCCTTCCGGCGGCAGGTACGAGAAGCTCAGGATCTCCGCGCGCAGGGGCTCCCTGGCCGGCGCGTCCGGCGCACCCTCCAGGCGGCGCGCGAGGCGGAAGGCGCCCACCTCCTCGAACGGCTCGCTCCAGGCGCCGAGCGGGGCCGCGCGCACGCGCCGCCAGGTCTCGAGGCCGAGGGCCTTCCATGCGCCCTCGACGCGGACGGGCTGCGCCGCGGGCGGCGCGCCCGCCGCCAGAGCGGCGGCGCTGGCCTCGCAGGCGGCACGCGCGGCGGCGCGCTCGGCCGGCCAGCGCGCGGCGGCGGCCGCGCGCGGGAGCGCCGCGTTCGTCAGCGCCAGACGCAGGCGCTGGCGCTCGACGTACTCGGGGTGGAGCAGCCCGATCGCCTGCGCCAGCGGCTCGAGCTCCGCGCGCCGCACGTCCACCGCGCCGACGCGCAGCACCGCGTCGGGCGCCGCTCGCTCGCGCGGCGCGGGCGGCGCGGGCGGCGCCGCCTCCGGCTCGCAGGCGCCGGCGAGCGCCAGCCCCAGCGCCAGGCCCGCAGCCTGCCAAGCTCCCCTGCGCAGGCTCTCACGCCTCCTGGCGGACGTCGAAGTGCTCGAGGAACGAGAGCGCGCGCTGGACCGTGAAGTCGTAGGTCGCGGCGATGTTGCGCTCGATCGTCTCCAGCGCCGCGGGACCGACCAGCGGGCCGAAGCTGCCCTGCGTCTCGAGGAAGAGCGAGCGCGGGTCGCTGGCGAACGACTCGACGCGCAGCGTGAAGGCCCACGGCTCCTCCTGCGTCGGCGGGAAGACCAGCCGCATGCCGTAGAGCTGCGGCTCGCGGCCGAAGCGCGCGAGCTCCTCGCGGAAGCCGAAGATCCCGTCCTTCAGGAAGACGCGCGAGTCCTGGAAGCGGCGCGGGTTGATCAGCGTGCGCACGGTCACGACCTCTGCGACGAAGAGCGGCAGGGCGCGCTCGGCCTGCGCCTTGGCCGTCACGCAGCGCACGCGCTCGGCGAAGTCCTCGGCGGTCAGGCCGGTCAGCTCCTCGCGGAACTGGATGCGGTCGGCCAGGAAGCCCGCCGAGGAGACGGCGTTCGGCTGCGCGGTGGGGTTCGAGAGCACCGCCCCGGTGCCGCCGACCGTGAAGCTCTGGTAGGGCGGGTCGGGCTCCTGGAACAGGCGGTTGTGCAGCCGCTGGATCGGGCTCGGATCGGCCGCCAGCGGGGGGTGGAGGAGCTCGCAGAGGAAGGCGATCGTGCGCGGGTCGTAGGGCATGCGGCGAGCCGGGAGGGGCTCGGGGAGCGCTCGCTCCAGGTGCCGATCATAGCTCCGCCCCGGTCGCCGCCCGAGGTGCAGTTCCCCCAGGCGGGCGCGGCAGGCTAGACTGCCGCGCCTTTTTCGCCGCTCCGGGGGCTCCGCGCCGGGTCACGCCCCCGCGCGCGCTCACGATCCGGCGCCCGGGCCGTACGCCGCCGGAAGCCCCCGGCTCGCCCCTTCTCCGTCCCCCAGACCGACGCTCGCGCCAGCTCCGAGGACCTCCTCCCATGCACGCAAGGTTCGCTCCGTTCCGCCCCTCCCTCGTGGCCCTCGCCGTGGCCCCGCTCGCCCTCGCCGTCGGGGCCGCGGCGCAAGACGGGGCCCCCGCGCGCGACCCCCTCCTCGGCGACCCGCTCGTGATCAACGGCGAGACGGTGCCCTTCGACGCCGTCAAGCGCCAGATCGTGTTCGGGCCGGCAGGCATCGAGACCATGCGCCTGACGCGACTGCGGATCTTCATCGACGAGCAGATCGAGGCGCTCAAGAAGGCCGGCGCGCCTCCCGCCCGCTACACGCTCGAGCAGGCGGACGTGGACAAGGCGATGGCCGACGCCGAGAAGCAGGTCGACGAGATGTACAAGGGCCAGGAGATCGACCTGGCGAACCTGTACCCGACGCGCGACCCGAACTGGCTGGAGAACGTGCGCCTGACGCAGCTCTTCAACCGCATCTTCCTGCCCGAGAACCCGCACGAGTACCCGCAGGTCACGATCGACGCGCTGAGCAGCGGGCCGACGGGCGCGCCGGCGAGCCCGGCCGACCCGGCCGCGACCGCGCAGGCCTCGCTCTACACGCACATCGTCCAGGACTACGACCAGCGCCAGGCCGATCCGAGCCTGCCGCCCGACCCGGTCGGCAAGACGATGCTCGCGATGATCACCAGCCAGACGGTGGTCAAGCACCTCGAGAACTCGGCGCAGATCGTCTCCGACCCGGGCAAGCTGCCCGAGGGCGTCGTGATGCGGGTCAACGGCAAGGACATCAAGACCGACGACCTGTGGGCGAAGCTGCAGTCGCGCGTCAGCCCGCGCGACGTCGACATGGCCAAGCGCTGGATCGTCAACACGCGGCTCTTGGAGGGCTCGCTGCGCGAGAGCGGCCACTGGCTCGACGACGCCGCCTACCAGAAGGCGTACGACGAGTACACCGAGCCCTACAAGAGCTCGCCCTTCAGCATCGAGTCGGTCGCCGTGCGCTTCCAGAAGTTCCCGACCGTGGACGCGTACAAGACCTACTTCCGCATCATGGAGTCGATGAAGGGGCGCATCCGCCACGACATGCGCGAGGTGATCGTGCGCAAGGACGGCGAGCAGCTGCGCGCCGAGGCGCGCGCCAAGGCCGAGCGCCTGGTGGCCGAGGGCAACCAGCAGGACGTGGACACCCTGGAGCAGGAGCTGTTCGAGGAGGCCGTGCAGGACTCGGTCGACAAGCGCTGGGACGAGCAGCTGGTGCGCACGCAGGCCACCCGCACGAGCAAGCTGGCGGGCGACGCCAAGATCCAGTGCGACATCCTCCTGGTCTCGGCCTACGACTTCGTGAACAAGAAGTGGAAGGAGAACGGCTGGGAGGAGGCGGAGAAGCGCACCCAGGAGATCGTGAAGGAGCTGGCCGGCGACCTGTCCTGGAAGGACGCGGTCCAGCGCTACTCGGACTTCTACGACGGCCCGGTGCCCACCGAGCAGGCGGCGACCGCGGAGCTGAACAACAAGGGCCAGTTCCGCTCGATCAACCGCAACGAGCTGATGAAGCGCCTGGACGAGAGCGTCTACAGCGGCTTCGTGTTCGGCGAGACGCTGACCGACACGATCTTCTTCGACATGCCGGTGGGAGAGATCCAGGAGCCGATCAAGGGCCCCTACGGCTACTACATCGTGCGCCTGTACACGCGCGGCGGGCCGAAGCGCATGCTCGACTACCAGAACCCCGACCAGCGCGAGCTGATCGAGCAGGACTTCGTCGCGCTGCGCGCCGAGGCCCTGGTGCGCAGCCTGATCTCCGAGAACGAGATCTACGGCATCGGCTCCTGACCCCGGGGCCCGGCCCCGCGCTCGCCCCGCGCGCCCGCGGGCCGGCCCTCCCGGGGCCGGCGCGGGCGCGCGGGCTTTACAGCGCCGCGGGCTTCCTCGACACTCGCCTCGCTTGAGCGGCGAGATCCAGTCCAGCGTGCGGCTCCTGAAGCCGCTCGCGCGCCCGCACCTGCCGCTGATCCTGCTGGTCTTCCTGCTGGGGACCGTGACCGCGGCGCAGGCGGGCACCCTGGCCCTGATCCAGCCGGTGTGGCGGCTCGTGCTCTTTCCCGAGCCGAGCGCGGAGGTCCCGGCGGGCGCTCCCGCGCCGTCGTCGCACGAGGTCGACAACCGCGTGCTGCGCGTCTACTCCGCCGCCGGCGAGGCGCTCGTGTCGCGCGGCTGGTTCGACGACGAGCGCATGGCGGTGCTGGTCAGCGTGGCGCTCACGGCGCTCGTGCTCGGCACCGTCACGGCCGCCGCGCAGTACTGGTACACGCGCTTCGCGCGCCTGGTCAGCTTCCGCATGATCGTCGAGCTGCGCGTGCTGCTGGCGCGCCACCTGATGGGGCTCTCGCTGCGCTACCACAACGAGCGCCGCTTCGGCGACCTCTTGTCGCGCATCAGCTCGGACGTGACGACGACGCTGAACGCGATCAACACCGGGCTCAAGGGCATGCTGCTCGAGCCGCTGCAGGGCATCGGCTACCTGCTCGTGGCGCTGTGGATCGCGCCGCTGCCGACCCTGTTCGTGACCCTGCTGGTGCCCCTGGCGGCGCTGCCGATCTCGCGCCTGACGCGCAAGGTGCGCAAGCGCTCGACGAAGAGCCTGTCCACGCTGGGCTCGTCGGTGCAGGCGCTGACCGAGATGTTCCGCGGCATCCGGACGGTCAAGGCCTTCGCGCGCGAGGACGAGGAGCTGGGTCGCTACCGCGCGCTGAACGAGGGCTACCTGCGCACCTCGATGAAGATGGTGCACTCGATCGCGCTGATGCAGTCGTGGACGGTCTTCCTGGCCAGCGCCGGGGCGGGCCTGCTCGTGCTGGCGCTCGGCTGGGCGACGATCCGCTTCCAGCTCTTCGAGAGCGCGGACCAGATGGGCGTCTTCTTCGGCGCGATCATGATGATGAACAACAGCGTGCGCGACTTCACGAAGTCGTGGACGCGCGTCGAGGAGTCGGTCGGCGCCAGCGTGCGCATCGCCGAGCTGCTCGACCAGCCGGCCGACATCGTCGAGGCGCCCGGCGCGCGCCGCCTGGACGGCTTCGAGGAGCTGCGCTTCGAGGACGTCACCTTCCGCTACCCCGACACCGACCGCGACGCGATCGCCGCGCTCTCGCTGGTCGTGCGCAAGGGCGAGACGCTGGCCCTGGTCGGCGCCTCCGGCGCGGGCAAGACGACCGCGGTGGACCTGGTCGCGCGCTTCATCGACCCCACGCGCGGGCGCATCACCGTCGACGGCGTGGACCTGCGCGAGGTCCGGCTCGCCGACTGGAACGCGCAGTTCGCGCTCGTGGGCCAGTCGCCCTTCCTGTTCCACGCCTCGATCGCCGACAACGTGCGCTACGGCCGCCTGGAGGCCAGCGACGCCGAGATCGAGGACGCCGCGCGCGCGGCGAACATCCACGACTTCGTCTCCGCGCTGCCGGCCGGCTACCTCTCCGACGTGGCCGACATGGGCGCGCGCCTTTCGGGCGGCCAGCGCCAGCGCATCACGATCGCGCGCGCCGTGCTCAAGCGCGCGCCACTGCTCCTGCTCGACGAGGCCACGAGCGCCCTCGACAGCGAGTCGGAGGCCGAGGTCCAGCGCGCGCTCGAGCGCCTGAAGGAGGGGCACACGGTGATCGTCATCGCGCACCGCCTCTCGACCGTGCGGCGCGCCGACCGCATCGCCGTGCTCGACCAGGGGCGCCTGGTCGAGCTGGGCTCGCACGAGGAGCTCCTGCGCGCCGGCGGCACCTACGCGCGCCTGCACGCGCTCCAGGACCTGGGCGCGCGCGGCGAGGCCGCGCTGCGCGGCTGAGGCCCGCATGCCCCCCGACGAGCGGCGCCGGCTGTCCGCCTTCGACGCCACGCTGTTCGTCATGGGCGGCATCGTCGGGGTCGGGATCTTCTTCAACCCCGCCACCGTCGCCGAGCGCGTCCAGGCGCCCTGGGCCTTCCTCGCGCTGTGGGTCTTCGGCGGCCTGGTCGCGCTGTGCGCGGCCTTCACCTTCGCCGAGCTGGGCGCCGCGTTCCCGCGCGCGGGCGGCTGGTTCGTGTACCTGCGCGAGGCCTACGGCGCCTTCCCGGCCTTCCTCTTCGCCTGGATCGTGCTGTTCGTGGTCTCGACCGGCGCGACCGCCGTCATGGCGGTGTTCTGCGCCGACGCGCTGCACGGCGCGGCGCCCGAGGTCTTCGGCGCCGCCGGCAGCCTCTCGCACCGTCTGGTCGCGAGCGCGCTCGTGGTCGGCGTGACCGCGATCGCCATGAGCGGCGTGCGCAACGCCGCCTGGCTGCAGAACCTCTGCATGCTGACGAAGCTCGTCCTGCTCGGCGGCCTGGTCGCGGCGGGCTTCGCGCTGGCCGCGCCCGCCGCTCCGGCCGCGCCGCCCGCCGCCGAGGCGCGCCCGCTGCTCGCCGGCATGCTGGCCGCCTTGCAGCCCGTGTTCTTCTCCTACGGCGGCTGGCAGATGGTCTGCTACGTCGCGCCGACGGTGCGCGACCCGCAGCGCACGCTGCCGCGCGCGATCGTGATCGGCCTGGTCGGCGTCGTGCTCGTGTACCTGGCCTTCAACGCGGCTGCGCTGCGCGGCCTGGGCCTGGCCGCGATGGCGGGCGACACCGGCTTCGCGAGCGCGCTCGCGCGCTCGGCGCTCGGCCCCGCCGGCGGGCGCGTCGTCAGCGCCGGCATGGCGATCTCGGCCCTGGGCGTGTGCGTCGTGACGATCGTCGGCTCGCCGTGGCTGTACGTCGCGATGGCGCGCGAGGGGCTCTTCTTCGAGCGCCTGGGCCGCCTGCACCCGCGCAGCGGCGCGCCGGTGGCCGCGCTGGCGGTGCAGGGTCTCGTCACGCTGGTCTACCTCGCCTGGGGGCGGATCGCGTGGCTGGTGGACTCGGTCGTCTTCGTCGAGTGGATCTTCCACGGCCTGGTCGCCTGGGGCCTGGTGCGCCTGCGCCGGCGCGCGGACGTCGCGCGGCCGTTCCGCGCGCCGCTCTACCCGCTGACGCCGCTCGTCTACCTCGCCACGGCCAGCCTGATCGTGCTCGGCACGCTGTGGAGCGGCTCCTGGGACCTCAAGGGCACGGGGCTCTTGGTGCTGGCCGCCGGCGCGCTGGCCTGGGTCCTGTGGGGACGTCTGATCCCGCTCGCGCGCCGGCCGCGGGCGGATTCGTGAGGGGCGCCATGCCCCGGAAAGCGCACTGGTCCGCATGAGACTCCTTCGTCCCGCTCCCGCCCGCGCGGCGGCCCTCGTCCTCCTCCTCGCGGCCTGCGCCGGCCCCGCGCCGGACGCGGGCGGCTCCGCGCCGGCGCCGCGCGCGCTGCCGAAGCGCGACCTCGTGCTCGTCACCCTGCTGACCGCGAGCCCGCCGCCCGCGCTCGACGAGGCCTCGATGGGCGAGGCGATGCGCGGCCACTTCGCGAACATGCGCCGCCTGAGCGAGGAGGGCGTGCTCGTCCTCGCCGGACCGCTCGGCGAGCCGCGCAGCGATCCGCGCCACCGCGGGCTGTTCGTGTTCGACGTGCCCGCGGTCGAGGACGCGCTGGCGCTGGCGGGGAGCGACCCGTCGATCCAGGCCGGCGTGTTCCAGACCGACGCGTGCCCGCTGCGCAGCGCGACCCCGCTCGCACGCCTGCCGGGGATGCACCGCGAGCTCGAGCGCGCGCAGGGTCCGGAGACGCACCCCGGCCAGAATGCGAAGCCCTACGTGATCGCGACCGGGCGCGTGCCGGAGGCCGAGCTCGACCGCCTCGCGGCGCGCGAGCGGATCGTCGTCGCGGGGGTGCTCGGCGGCGCGCGCGCCGGGGAGGCGCTGGTCGTGATCGACGCCGCGAGCGTGCCCGAGGCGCGCGCGGCGCTCACGGCGGCCGGAGCGGACCCCGAGGCGTGGACCTGCGCGGGCTTCTTCGCGAGCAAGCTCCTGCCGGACCTGGCGACGCCGGACGCGCCGCGCTGAGCGCCGGCGCCGCCGCTCGCTGCCGGCCCGGCCGCGCGGCTACACTGCCCGGCCGTGAGGGACCGGATTCGCACCCTCGTCGTCCGCGTCGCGCTCCTCGGCGTGCTCCTCGCCGGGCTGCGCGTGGAGCTGCCGCGCGGACACGCGGAAGACGCCTGCGGCGCGAGCTGCACCTGCCAGGAGCAGGTCGAGTCCTGCTGCCAGCCCGCGCCGACCACGCGCGTGCGGCTGGTGGCCGGCTGCTGCTGCGAGGGCGGCGGCTCGATCCTGGTGCAGGGCCCGCGCTGGGTCCTGCCGGCGGTCCCCGGCGCGCCGAGCGCGCGCGTCGAGCCCCCGCCCTGGAAGGCCCCGAGCGTCCGCGAGCGCACACCGCGCTCGTGCGCACCCGAGCCCGAGATCCCGCCGCCGCGCGCCTGAGCGCCGCCCGCAGCGTGTGATCCGCCCGCGTGCCCGCGGCCGTCGTCGACGGCCCGCGAAGCCGTGCGCGGGCTCGCGGAGGTCCGGCCTCCGCGCTCCGGTGCGCCGCTCCGCGCGCGCGCCATTCCTCCGGTCCTGCGACCGGCCACCGATCCACTCTCGTCACGAACGACGAAACCGAATCCACTTCCATGAGCAAGCGCAACATCCTGGTGGGCGCCGGCGTCGCCGCCGCCCTGTCCGCTCTCGCCTTCGCGCACCACCTCCCGCTCGGCCTGTCGCACTCCGACGCGACCGAGATCCTCTCCGAGGTGAAGTTCTTCACGAACGTCGGGACCTTCGGCGTCCCGCCGTACCAGCACGGCGAGGCGGAGGCCGAGCACGACGACACGATCACCCTCGCGCACGGCGACTCGTTCTCCGTGATGGACGCGAGCGGCAGCAGCGAGACGATCGTGTTCGAGTCCTCCGACTTCCCCGACATCGCCAACGCGACGTTCGAGGAGGTCGAGGACGTGATCAGCGCCAAGAGCGCGCTGGTCGAGGCCTTCCACTTCAACGACTTCGTCATCCTGCAGGGGATGCAGGGCGGCGAGACGGCCTCGCTCACCGTGGTGGACGGCGCGGGCAGCCCGCTCTCCAAGCTCGGCGTCCTGCCGGGCGTGTCGAGCGGCTCGCGCGACCTCCTGCTCGACATCTCCGTGCCGGCGGGCCCGCTCGACGGCGGCGCCAGCGGCCTGGAGCACGACGACGACGACCACGGCGACGGGGACCACGGCCTCGCGCACGCGCCCTACGTCCTGTTCGTCAGCGCCACCCCCGGCTCGTTCAACCTGCTGGGACACGAGGTCCCGATCGGCGTCGACGCCCTCACGGTCGACGCGCTGATCGCGGCCCTGAACTTCCAGCTCCCCGGCTTCTACGGCTGGCTGAACGACACCGAGGACGCGCAGGTCACGCTGGCCGGCGACCTGCTCGAGCAGGCCTTCGCGCCCGCCTCCTACCCCGACGCGCTGTACTTCTCGTACGTCGTCCTGAGCGAGGAGCTGAACGAGATCAAGTACGTCTCGAACCGCTTCACGCTGCACTTCGAGTGATGCCCTCCGCCGCGGGCGCCCGGTCCTTCCGGGCGCCCGCGGCGCCTTTTCCGGCGCGCGCCCCAGGCCGGAAGGCGCTCGCGGAACGCCGTCGCGGCATCGACTCGGGACGCGCCCGTAGCGGCGGTGGGAGGGACGAAGGTCGCCCGGATCAGGGATCCAGGACGAGCAGGCAGGCCGCCTGCACCGCCACGCCCGCGCCGCCCGCCAGGGCGCCCAGGCCCTCGAGCGTCTTGCCCTTGACGTTCACGCGCTCCTCGCCGACGCCGAGCAATCGCGCGATGCGCGCGCGCATCGCCGCGCGCGCGGGCGCGATGCGCGGGCCCTCGGTCGCGATCACGACGTCGACGTTGCCGACGCGCCAGCGCTCGCGCGCCACGCGGCGCACGACCTCCTCGAGCAGCGCCGCGCTGTCGGCGTCCCTCCAGCGCGGGTCGTCGTCGCGGAAGAGCGTGCCCAGGTCGTCGAGCCCGGCCGCGCCGAGCAGCGCGTCCGCGATCGCGTGCAGGACCGCGTCGCCGTCGGAGTGGCCGAGCGGGCCCGCGGGGTGGGGCAGCTCGACGCCGCCCAGGACGCACGGCCGCCCCGCGACCAGGCGGTGCACGTCGAAGCCGGTGCCGACGCGCACGTCCTTCACCGCGCGCCCTCCGCCGCCGCCGCGCGCAGCGCGCACAGCGCGCGCACGAGCTCCAGATCCTCCGGCGCGGTGACCTTGAGGTTGGCCGGCTCGCCGGGGACGAGCGCCACCGGCCCGACGGCGCGCTCCCACAGCGCGGCGTCGTCGGTCGGCTGCCAGCCCTCGCGCTCGGCCTGCTCGAGCAGCGCGAGGAAGCGCTCGCGCGCGAAGACCTGCGGCGTCTGCGCGGCCCACAGCCGCCCGCGCTCGAGCGTGCGCGCGGCGCGCAGGCCGTCGTCCGACTCCTTGACCGTGTCGCGCAGCGGGAGCGCCGCCAGCGCGGCCCCTTCCTCGGCGGCGCGCGCGCAGACCGCGTCCACGAGCGCGGTCGAGACCAGCGGCCGCGCCGCGTCGTGCACCGCGACCAGGCGCGCGCGCTCGCCCGTCGCGCGCACGCCCGCGCGCACGGAGTCCGTGCGCTCGCGCCCGCCGGGCACGACCGCGCGCAGGCGCTCGACGCCGGCCAGCAGGGCCGCGACCCGCTCGCGGTCCTCGGCGTGCGCGACGACGACGATCTCCGCCACGCGCGCCGAGCGCGCGAAGGCCTCGCAGGCGAGCTCGAGCAGCGCGCGCCCCTCGACCCGCACGAGCGGCTTGCGCGCCTCGCCGCCCTCCGGGGCGAAGCGGGTCGAGCGTCCGGCCGCGACGATCACGGCGGCCACGTCGCGGGAGGGGGTCGCGCTCATGCGGGGTCGCGGTCGCCGGTAGGGTACGGCGCGGGCCTTCCGTATGCTCTCGCGCATGGCGCACGGGCTCGACGGGCTGCCGGCGGACCTGGTGCCGCGCGACACGCCCTGGCCGGTCGTGCTGGGGCTCGACCCGGGCACGCGCCGCGCCGGCTGGGGGGCGATCGTCGTCGCGCCCGGCGGGCCGCGGCTGGTCGCCTGCGGGACGCTCGACGCGCCGCGCGCGCGCCCGCCGGCGGAGCGGCTGGCCTTCCTCGCCGACGCGCTCGAGGTCCTGCTCGAGCGCCTGCGCCCGCGCGTCGTGGCGCTCGAGGGCGCCTTCGCCGCCCGCAACGTGCAGAGCGCGCTGCGCATCGGCGAGGCGCGCGGGATCGTGCTCGCGGCCGCCGCCCGGCGCGGGATCGAGGTGGACGAGATCGCGCCCGCCTCGGCCAAGCGCGCCGTCGTCGGCCACGGCGCCGCCAGCAAGGACCAGGTCGCGGCGATGGTCGGGCAGCTCCTCGGCGCGCGCCTGGAGACGCCGCTCGACGCGACCGACGCGCTGGCCCTGGCGCTGGCCCACCTCCAGCGCGCCGAGCGCGCGCGCCTGCGCGCCCGCCTCGGGTCCTGACGGGCCGCGAGCGGGTAGGCGCTTGCCGCTCGCGCGCAGGGATCTTCCAATGGGGGCTCCCTCGATGAGCACCCGTGGACGACAGCCGAAGCCCCCGGTCGAGGGGCGCGCGGACGAGGAAGGGGAGCTCTGGCGCGCGCTCGAGGCGGGCCTGCAGGAGATCCTCCCCGGCCTCGAGGTGCTCGACCGCGACGTGGCCTTCGACGAGGGCGGTCGCGCCGACCTGGCCGCCGTGGACGGCGCCGGGCGCCTGGTGCTCGTGCTCCTGGCGCAGGACGCCGAGCGCACGCCGCTCGAGGCGCTCGACGCGCTCTCGTTCGCGCGCCGCCACGCCGACCTCCTGGCGCACCACTTCCGCCGCGGGCGCGTCGCCTCGGAGCTCGAGCCGCGCGTCCTGGTCGTGGCGCCGGCCGCCGACGAGCGCCTGACGCTGCGCCTGGCGCCGCTCCTCGGCGCGGGCCTCGAGCTCTTCGGCGTGCGCACCCTCTCGGGCCGCGGCGGCGAGCGCTCCTACCTCGTGCCGCTCACGCCAGCGCGCTCGGACGCGGTCGAGGGCCGCGCCGGCGGCGAGGAGGCCTTCCTGGCCGCTCTGCCGCGCGACGTCGTGCCCTTCGCGCGCCAGGTGCTCGCGCGCGTCGAGCGCCTCGACGACGAGCTGTCGGCCACGATCGTGCGCGACAGCGCGGTGTGGCGCTTCCGCGGCGAGATCCTGGTGCGCGTCGAGCGCGCCGGCGACCGGCTGCGCGCGAGCGTCAGCCCGCACCAGGAGCGCCTCCCGCTCGACGGCGAGGAGGCGCTGGAGGCGCTGCTCGAGACGGCGCTCGAGCGCCTGGTCGGGCTGCTCGGACGCGGCGGGGCCGGTCCCGCGCCGGCCGCCGCGCCCGCCGCTCTCGGGCGGGGCGGGGAGGACGACGAGGACCGCCCGCTCGAAGAGCCCCTGCTCACGCCCGAGGAGATCCAGGCCTTCCGCGACTGACCCGGGGCCCCCGGCCGGCGCCGGGCCGCGCGCGGCCGACCCGGTACCTGTCGCGGGTTGGAAACGCCCCGTCGATTCGGCAGGTTGGAGGCCTACACCGAGGATCTCCTCCGGGACGAGCGGGTCCTGAGGCGGGAGGAGCTTCCGTCCGCGGGCGCATCGCGCTCGCGGGTGGGGGACGCTTCACCTGCATGGCGACGAAGTGGAACGAGACCCGCAAGCGGCTGCTGCGGCTCGCCACCGGGCGGGCCCTCGCCGCGGCATCGACCGGGACCGACGGCGCGGAGGGAGCGCCGCGCGCGCCGCCGTGGCACGCGCTGCCCGAGCGCCTCGGCCTCCCGCGCGCCGCCTCGCTGTGCGTCGCGAGCGGCAAGGGAGGCACGGGCAAGTCGGTCGTCTCGGCCTCGCTCGCCTGCTCGCTCTCGACGCGCGGGCGCACGCTGATCCTCGACGCGGACATGGGCGTCGGCAACGCCCACATCCTCCAGGACGTCTCGCCCATCGCGACCCTGGTCGAGGTCGTCGAGGGGCACTCGACGCTGCGCGACGCGCGCGTGCCCTGCTCGGCGCAGATCGACCTGCTCGCCGGCGGCTCGGGCGTGCCGCGCATGTCCGAGCTCACGCCCTTCGAGACGCAGCGCATCGCCGAGGGCCTGGAGGAGCTGGAGCTCGAGTACCGCTACCTGCTCGTCGACTCCGCCGCGGGCATCTCGCGCCAGACGCTGCGCTTCGCGCTCGCCTGCGATCTGGTGCTGATCGTGACCACGCCCGACCTGACGGCGATGACCGACGCCTACGCGCTGCTCAAGGTGCTGCGCGGGCGGGATCGCGCGCGCTCGCCGCTCCTGCTCGTGAACCGCGCCTGCGACCAGGAGCACGCGGACGAGGTCGTCGGGCGCATCGCGCGCGTCTGCGAGCGCTTCCTCGGCCTCTCGCCGCGCGTGCTCGGCTGGCTGCCCGAGGACCCGCTCGTGCCCTCGTGCGTGAACCGCCGCGGGGCGGTCAGCCTGCTCGAGCCGCACAGCCCGTTCGCGCGCGCGCTGGGCGCCGTCGCGGCGCGCGTGGTGGAGGAGCTCTCGGCGCTGCACCCGCGCGGCCTGGGGCACGCGCTGCTCGAGGACCTGGAGCGCTCCCCGCAGCAGGGATGAAACCGGCGCGCGCGGCGCGCGTCCTCCCGGCGTGGAGAGCCGGGAGGAGCGCGCGGGGCGGCTGGCGTGGCTCGCCGCGCTGACGCTGGCGCAGGCCGCGCTGCTCGTGCGCGACCTCCGGCGCGAGGCCGCGGACGCGGCGGCCGCCGCCGGGGACCGCGCGCTCGGGCAGGCGCTCGCGCTGGACGGCGCTCCGCGCCGCTGGAGCCCGCGCGAGCTGCGCGTGCTGCCGGGGATCGGCGCGCGGCTGGCGCTGGCCGTGCTCGACGCCCGCCGGGACGGGGCGCGGCGCTGGGAGGACGTGCCCGGCATCGGGCCGCGCACGTCCGCGCAGGTGCGCGGCTGGCTGGCGGCGCACGGCCTGCCGCAGGAGCTCGCGCCGTGACGGCCGTCCGCAGGACTGCGAGAGGGGCGCCGGTCGCGGCCGGCGGGAAACGGCTTCCGGCCGGCGCGGACAGCAGGAGTTTGCAAAACAGGGGGCGGCGCGCGCGGCGTATCCTCGGAGGCATCCCCGCCGCAGCAGCCCTTCCCGCCATGCGCCACCGGCTCCCCCTCCCGACCCTCCTCCTCTCCCTCGCGGCCTGCAGCACCGGCGACACCGACGACGGCGTGCCCGCCGGCGGCCAGCCGTCCACCGCGCTCGTGGACCTGGTCGTGCGCGACGCGCCCGCGGACGCGCTGGCGGCCTTCGTCGCGCGCTTCGAGAGCGTGCGGCTGGTGCGCGCCGACGGCAGCGAGAGCGCTCCGCTCGTCGCCATGCCCGTCCCGGTCGAGCTGACCGGCCTGCGCGACCGCGTCGCGTGGATCGGCTCCGCCGCGCTCGCGACGGGGACGTACGAGGCGGTGCGCGCGCGCTTCACGCCCGGCGCGGTCGAGGCGCGCGACCTGGACGGCGCCCCGGTGGCGATCGACGCGCTGGCGGACGTGCTGGACGCGCCGCTCGCGGCGCCGCTCGTGCTGCGCCGGGACGAGTACGCGCGCGTCGTGCTCGACGTGGACCTGGGCGCCTCGCTGACGGGCGACGTCGCGGCCGGGAGCCTGCGCTTCGAGCCCCGCGGCTCGGCCGAGGCCAGCGACGGCTCGGTCCCCGTGCCGCTGGACGACCTCGACGCGCTCGTGACCGCGCGCGACCTCGCCGCGGGCACCTTCGCGGCGCGCGCCACCGTGGGGGACGCGCGCGCCGCCCCCCTGCGCACGGTGGACGTGCGGACCGGCGCCGACACGCTGCTCGTCGGCCCGCTGCAGGACGTCTTCGCGCAGACCGCGCTCTACCTGACGCTGCTCGCGCCCGGCCTGGCGGTGGTCGAGCTCGAGGGCGAGCTCGGGAAGGACGGCGCGCTGCGCGCGCGCTGCGTCGAGCTCGAGGACCAGAACGGCCTGGCCGGCACGCGCTTCCCGGTCGAGCTCGAGGCGCGCGTCGTCGCGCGCCCGCAGCCGAACCTCGCCACGCTGCTCGTGCGCGAGGTGACGCGCGGTGCGGAGCTGGCGGGTCCGGTCCTCTCCGGCCTGGGCCGCGTCACGGTGGACGTCCTGATCGACCCGGCGCCGCTGCTCTCCTCGAGCGACGGCGCGCTGCTCTCGATGGACGACCTGCCGGTCGGCGCCGACGTCGAGGCCAAGTTCGTGTTCTTCTCGGCCGAGCCGTTCCAGGCCGCGCGCCTGGTGCTGCTGCGCGTGCCGGGCGAGGGCACCGCCGGCGGCGTCGCGGCCGGCGCGACGATCCGCCTGGACGTCGCGCACGCGCCGGAGGTGGCGCCCGAGGCGCTGCCCGCGGGCGCGTCGGTGTGGCGCAGCGGCGAGCTCGCGCTCGTGCGCGCCGGGCTCCTCGTCGACGGCCGCGTGCGCGCGGTCGACGCCGCGCGCGGGCGGCTCCAGCTCGCCTCCGGTCGCGTCGTGGCGGACTTCGGCCCCGGCGTCCGCGCCGGCGCGGACGGGCCGTTCGCGGTCGAGGTCGATCCGGCGGCGCGCTTCCTGGGCGCCGCGCGCGACCTGGCCGAGCTCGCGCGCCTGCTCGCCGAGCCCGCCGCGTCCGTGGTCCTGGAGGTGCGCGGCCTCGAGGCCGCGGACTCCGCCCTGCTGCGCGCCTACGAGCTGCGCACGCGGCTCGTCGGCGCTCGCTGAGCGGCGCGCGCCCGATCAGTCGTCTTCTGCCGCGCCCGCCCCCAGGGCCGCGCGCAGGTCGAGCGCGGGCGTGTAGCGCTGCGCGCCGCTCCCCTGCGTGCCGCGCGGCGAGACGAGCGCCTGCGCCCACAGGCCGCCCGCCGGGTCGACCGTGCGCAGGTCGACCGGCGCGCGCGCCAGGGCGTCGGCGCCGACCTCGAGCGGGAAGGACCCCACGACCGAGCCCGGGTCGAGCGCGGCCGCGCCGCGGCCGTCGAGCGCGGGCACGTCCGCCAGCCGCTCGGACGCGACCAGCAGCGCCGTGTCGCCGGGCCGCGCGCGCAGCACGAGCGCGCCCTGGGCGCGGTCCAGCTCGAGCCGCGGGTCCCACAGCTCGAGCCCGCCCGCGCGCAGCGCGGAGCGCTCGCCCGCCTGCACGAGCACGTCGTGCAGCCCGGCGCCGTTCGCCATCAGCGTGCCCTCGAAGCGCCCGTCGCCGAGCGCGCGCAGGTCGAGCAGCGGCGCGTGCCCGACGACGACCTGCGGCCGCTCGTCCGGGCCGAGCCCCGACAGCGTGACGCGCACGCGCGCGTCGCCGAGCGCGCAGGCGCTCGCCGGCTCGAGCGCCTCGAGCATGAGCCCGCCGCGCGCCGCGCCCGCGACGAGCCCCGGGGCCAGCGCCCGGGCGACCGCCTCGCCGAGCGCCTCGTGCGCCCGCGCCGAGGGGTGGACGTGGTCCACGAACGCGGCCGCGTCGGCGAGGCCGGCGGCGTCGAGCGCCGCGCGCGCGTCGAGCACGCTCGCGCCGGCCGCCTCGGCCGCCGCGCGCACCAGCGCGCGGTCCTCGGCCAGGCGCGGCCAGCGCGCCGCGCTCGCCGCCGGCCAGGCCGGCAGGAGGACGAGCGCCTCGGCGCCCGCCGCGCGGCAGGCGGCGAGCATCGCCGCGACGTTCGCGGCGAGCTCGGCCGGCGGCACCCGCGCGCCGCGCAGGCGCTCGCCGCGCTCCTCCCAGGCCGCGCGCACCGCGCCCGGGTCTGCGGGGGCGGGCGCCGGGCCGAGCGCGCGCGCGACCATCCGCCCGAGCGCGCTCCCGCGCAGCCACGCGCGCGGCCCGCGGCGCGCGGCGAGGATCGCCGCGTCGGGCTCGACCAGGGCCGGCGCCTGGTCGTTCCAGGCCGCGAGGTAGAAGACGGCGCGCGCGGGCGCGCCGCCGCGCAGGTGCTCCCGCAGCTCGGCCAGCGTCTGCGCGGTCGAGTAGCCGGGCACGCCGAGGTTCAGGACGGAGAGCGCCTGCGCCCCGAGGCCGCGGCGCGCCAGCGCGTCGGCGGCGCGCGCGGGCAGGGTCTCGCTCGGCCGCACGCCGACGCCGTAGACGCAGCTGTCGCCGAGGAACCACACGGCCGGCAGGCCCGCGCGCGGCGGCTCGTTGCGGTAGGGCCACGCGCCGGTGGCGTAGGCGCCGGCGTGCTCGGGCGCCTCGCGGTAGCCGGGCGCGAGCGCGTAGGCCGTGCGCGGATCGTCCACGAGCAGGCCGCGGCGCTCCTCGCCCGGGTGGAACTTGCGGAACGCCACCGGCTGCGCGGGCGGAGCCGGCCAGAGCGCGCGCAGCAGGAGCTCGGCGAGCCCGAGCGCGGCCAGCGTCGCCAGGGCGCTGAGCGCAGCCACGCGCAGGCCCCGCGCGCCCACCGGCGCTCCTTCCGCGGAGGCTTCCGTCACGGGTCGCGGATCCGCTCGCCGCCGCTGGGGAGCGCCGCCCGGACGGCGCCGGTCGGGGGCGCGAGGAGTGTCCGGGCGGGGCCCGCTGCGTCGGACGGACGGCGATGCATGAGCGACGGCGGAGGCGCGGCTCCGCAGCGGGCGCCGCGGACCGCCGGCGGGATTCTATCCGGCCCGCCCGCCCGCGCGCGCGTCAGGCGGACGCGTCGGAGCCGCCGTCCTCCCACTCCTTGATGCGCTTGTAGATCGTTGCGCGCGAGATGCCGAGCAGCTCCGCGGCGCGCCGCTTGTCGCCCCCGGCGTGCGCGAGCGCGTTCCGGATCGCGGCGCGCTCGAGCTCGGCCAGCGGCACGACGCCGCCCGGCGGGAAGGCGGCGGCGCCCGCTTGCGCCGGCTCGCGCACGAGCGCCGGATCGTCCAGGTCGCCCTCGCACAGGACGCACAGCCGCGCGACCTCGTTGCGCAGCTCGCGCACGTTGCCGGGCCACGGCCGTTCGCACAGCCGGCGCAGGACGGCGCGCGAGATCGCGCGCGGGACGCCGCCCTCCGCCTCCTGCAGGCGCAGGAAGTGGCGCACCAGCGGCTCGACGTCCTCGGGCCGCTCGGCCAGGGTCGGCATCGTCAAGCGCAGCCCGTCCAGGCGGTAGTAGAGGTCGGCGCGGAAGCGTCCCTCGGCGACCTCGCGCTCGAGGTCGCGGTTCGAGGCCGCCACCAGGCGGAAGTCCACGGCGCGCGCGCTCGCGGCGCCCAGGCGGCGCACCTCGCCCGTCTCGAGCACGCGCAGGAGCTTCGCCTGCAGCTCGAGCGGCAGCTCGCCGACCTCGTCGAGGAACAGCGTGCCGCCCTCGGCGCGCTCGAACAGCCCGGCCCGGTCCTGGTCGGCGCCGGTGTAGGCGCCGCGCACGGCGCCGAACAGCTCCGACTCGATCAGCGAGGCGGGGATCGCGGCGCAGCTCTCCGAGACGAACGGTCGCGCACGGCGCGGCGAGAGCTCGTGCAAGGAGCGCGCGGCGAGCTCCTTGCCCGTGCCGCTCTCGCCGGCGACCAGCACCGGCACGGCGCTCGGCGCGGCGCGCTCGAGGAAGCGGTGCACCGCCCGCATCGCCTCCGAGTCGCCGATCATCCCCCCGGGCGGCACGGGTTGCCCCGCGCCGCGCAGCGCGCTGCGCGCGGTCAACAGGTCGCTCTCCTTCTCCGCCACGCGCCGCTCGAGCTCACGGTTCAGGCGCCGGATCTCGCTCAGGCGCTGCACCTGCTGGATGGCGAGCGCCGCCTGGCTGGCGAACATCGCGACCAGGCGCTCGGCGCGCTCGTCGAAGGCGCCCGTGCGCAGGCGATGGTCGAGGTAGATCGCGCCGCGAACGCCCTCGCGCACCGGGAACGGGAAGCACAGGATCGAGCGCAGCTCGAGCGCCACGACCGAGGCCGTGTGCCCGAGCAGCGGGTCGTCGACGGCGTTGCTGACGCGCAGCACGGAGCCGCGCGCCAGCGCCTCGTCCACGACCGAGCGCGAGATCTCGAGCTCCGGCCGCGGCACCTCGCCGCCGGTCGCGTCGCGCGCCAGGTCGTGGCGCAGGACGCCCTGCTCCTCGAGCAGGAGGAAGCCTCGCTCGGCGCCGGTCAGGCGCATCGCCTGCTCGACGATCTCGCCGAGCAAGCCGGGCAGGTCCTCCTGGCGCAGGAGGCGCTGGTTGATCTCGAGAACGGACGCGACTTCCATCTCCTGCTCCAGTCGGGGATCGGGGCCGGGTCGCCCGGCGAAGTCGCCGGGCCAGGGGTCGGGGAGGCCGAGCAGCGTCGAGCGCAGCGCCGCGGCCTCCCCGGCGGAGAGGCCGGCGGCGCAGCGCGCGAGCGCGCGCTCGGCGCGCGCGGCGCTCGCGAGCGGCTCGGGGCCGCGCGCGGCGAGCGCGCTCCACGCGCGCGCGGCGCGGTCGTCGCGCCCGCCTTCCTCCAGGCGCTCGGCGAGCGCGCGCAGGGCCTCGGCGTCGAACGCGTCGCCGCGGCCGGAGAGCAGCTCCCGCAGGCGGAGGTCGCTCCAGAGGAGCGCGTCGCAGCGCTCCGGCGCCACCTCGGGGCGCTCGCCGGCGACGAGGGCGGCGAGCGCCTGCGCGTGCGCGGCGGAGCGGTCCTGCCCGAGCGAGAGCGCCAGGCGCTCGGCGCGCGTCGCCAGCTCCAGCGCGCGCTCCGCGCGCCCGCACAGCGCCGCGGCGCGCGCGCGCGAGACGAGCACGCGCGGGTCGGGCTCGACCTCGCCCTCGAGCGCCGCCGGCGGGCGCTCGCCCAGCCGCGCGCGCATCTCGTCGGCGTGCGCGAGGAGCAGGGGAGCGAAGCGCAGGCGCTCGCCGCCGCGCAGCGCGCGGGCTCCCGCGGCGAGCGTCTCGATCGCCTCGCGCGCGTGCCCGCGCTCGAACGCGACCAGGCCGAGCATGCCGCGCGTCGCCGCGGCGTCCTCGCGGTCGCCCAGCCGCTCGCGCGCCGCGAGGGCCGCGCCGAGCAGCTCCGCGGCGCGCAGGCAGTCGCCGGCCTCGCGCAGCAGGCCGCCCAGCGCGGCGCGCGCGTGCGCGAGCCCCGCGACCAGCCCGGCCTCCTCGTAGAGCGCGACGGCGCGCTCCAGGCCCGCGCGGGCGTCGTCATGCGAGCCGGCGCGCCGCTCGATGGTCGCCAGGTTGATCCACAGCGCGGCCTCGCGCGCCGCGTCGGCGTCGCGCGCCGCCTCCAGGACGAGGCGCCGCGTGCGCGCGCGCGCCTCGTCCACGCGGCCCAGGCGGAAGGCGCTCATCGCCGCCAGCGAGGCGGCGAAGGCGCGCTCGCGCGCGGGCAAGGCGGAGCCCTCCGCCGGCAGCTCGCCGGCGCGCGCCAGGACCTCCTCGTCCTTGCCCGCGGCGTGCAGGAGCCGCAGCTCGCCGACCAGCACCAGCTCGCGCGTGCACTCGTCGAGCGCGAGCGCGCGCTCCAGGTGCGCGCGCGCCTCCTCGGGCAGGTGCCGCCGTCCGGCGACGCGCGCGAGCGCCAGCTCGGCGCGCGCGCGCGCGCCTGGCTCGCCGGTGCTCGCCAGCGCGACCAGCGCGGCGTGTGCCTGCTCGTACCGGCCGAGGTCGCACCAGGCCTCGGCGCGCTCGACGGCGAGCGCCGGGTCGAGCGCCGCGCCCGCCGCGCGCAGCCAGGCCTCGAGCCGCTCGAGCGTCTCGAGCGCGCGCTCGGGGCAGCCGCGCCGGCGCTCCTCCTCCAGCGCGGCCGTCAGCGCGGCGAGCGTCGGCGGCGCGGGGTCCGCGGCCCAGGCGTGAGCGCGCGCCAGCGCCTCGGCCCCCGCGCGCGCGGCGAGCGCCTGCGCGCGCCGGCGGTGCAGCGCAGCGAGGAGCCGGGGGTCCGGCGCGAGCGGCCCGCGGGCGCTCAGGACGAGGCCCGCGGGATCGGGCCGGGCCAGCGCGCGCCCGCGCTCGCACAGGCCGCGCAGCGCGCGCGCGAAGCGCGCGGGCGGGAGCTGCGTCGTCTGCGCGAGCTCCTCCGCGCTCGCGGCGCCGCCGCACAGCCACAGCGCGCTCGCGAGCCGCCGCTCCTCCGCGGGGAGCGCGGCGGCGTGGTCGCCGGCTGCGGGCGGCGGCACCTCGATCGCGCCCGGGCGCAGCGCGAAGCCGTGCTCCGCGCGCAGCAGGCGTCCGCTCGCGCACGCTTCCTCGAGCAGGAGGTCGACGCGCGTGGCGGAGCCGCCGCCGCGCTCGGCGAGGGCTCGCGCGAGGAGCGCGACGCGCGCGCGCGGCTCGCCGGCGAGGTGCGCCGCGAGGAACGTCTCGATCGCGTCCGCGGTCACGGGCGGGACAGCGAGCTCCTCCCAGCCGCCCGGCGCGGCCGCCGAGGCCACGGCGACGAGCCGCACGGGCGGGCCTGCCGCGCCTGCGCGCTGCTCGAGGGCGCGCGCGAGCGCTCGCGCCGCGCGCTCGGGCCACGCCGCCTCCGGGCCTTCGGGGACGACGGTCACGACCCAGCCCGCCAGCGCCTCCGCGAGCGCACTCGCCCAGCGGTCGAGCGCCAGGCCGTCGCGCACGCTCTCCAACTCGCGCGCCAGGTCCACGCCGGCGCCGCCGCGGCCGGCCAGGGCGGCGGAGATCCGCAGCCGCTCGGCGAGCGGCGCGGGGCTCTCGCCCGCGGGCACGCGCAGCCACGGGAGGGGCTCGTCGCGGCCGCGCTCCTCCAGGCGGGGCAGGAGCGAGCGCAGCCAGCGCTCGCGTCCCTCCTCGGCGCTCCACGCGAGCCGCGGCGGGTCGGCCTCCAGCCCGTCGAGCCCGAGCCGCCCCGCGAGCGTCGCGCCGACGCGGGCTGCCGAGCGCGGCCGCCGCGCGGGGTCGCGCGCCGTGAGCGTGGCCACCAGGTCGCGCGCCCACTCCGGCAAGAGCTCCGGCGGCGTCCCCGCCGCGTCCAGGAACGAGCGCGCGGGGAAGCGCGCGTAGAACGCCCGCGCGCTCGCGCGGTCGGGCGCGAGCAGTCGGTGCAGCAGCGCACCGAGCGCGAACAGGTCGGCCGCGGGAGTCGCCGGGCCGCCGGCGAGCACCTCGGGCGCGAGGCCGAGCAGGCTGCCCGAGGCGGCCGCGTGCACGCTGCCGGCGCGCCGCGCGAGCCCGAAGTCCGTCAGCACGACGCGCCCGTCCGCGGCGACGAGCGCGTTCTCCGGCTTCAGGTCGGCGTGCACGAAGCCGCTCGCGTGCAGGTGCTCCAGCGCCGGGCACAGCCGCGCGACCGCGCGCCCGAGCTCCGCCGCCGGCCGGCCGCGCGACCACGCCAGGAGGTCGGTGCCCTCGATCCACTCCCGCGCCAGCCACGCGACGGGTGGCGGGCCCGGGAGGCGCCCGAAGTCGACCAGCCGGGCGAGGCCCGGGTGACGCAGCGCAGCCAGGACGGCGAGCTCGGTCTCGGTCTGCGATCGCGGCCCTTCCGCTTCCAGGCGCAGGAGAAGGCGCTCTTCTCCGCGCCGCGCGACGAGGACCCGGGATCCGGGACGGTCGCTGAGGACGGTCTCGACCAGGTAGCCGGGCGGCAGGGGGCTCGGGGCGGGGCTCACGCGCTTTGTCTCGATTCTGGACGATTCGCTCTGGAATCTGGACCCGGAGACGGGGGGACGCCCGTCGATCCTCCCCGCTCCACCCGCCGGAGAGGGAAGCGCACACCCGCTTTCGGTCGAAGGAGGAGATCCTAGGAGGGCCGGACGTCCGTTCGCTGCTCGCATCGCGGGGCCCGCGCCAGCGCGCGGAACGTGCGTTGCGGCATCCGGCATGCCGAACCCCTCGCGAAACCCCATGAAGAAGCCCGCGCACCTCGTCCCTTCCGCCGTCCTGGTGGCGCTCGCCGGCTCCGTCCAGGGGCAGGAGGCGTCGTGGTTCCTCGGACCTCCGGGGGGCGTGGGAGAGGTGGCGCTCTTCGACCAGTCCACCGGCCGTCGCCTGGCGGTCGCGCAGGCGCTGCAGGGGATCCGGCTCGTCCCGCTCGACTGCGTCGGGCGCACGGCCCTCGACGCGCTCGTGCCGAGCGTCCCGCGGCTCCTGGCGGACGTTCCCGGCGCCACGCGCATCGTGCTGCCGCACGAGAACGGCTCGCTCTACCGCTTCCGCCGGACGGACGCCGGCGGCGAGGTCTACGGGCACCTGTGGGTCGATCCGGAGGGCGTTCCGCACGCGCTCGTGGAGCGGCCCGCGGCCGCCGGTGCCGATCCGTGGCTGACGAAGATCGCGATCGCGCCGGACGGCAGCGCCTTTCTCGCGGCGACGGCGGCGGGAGAGCTCGTCGAGGTCGCGCTGGCCTCCGGCGCGGTCCAGGACCGCGGCACGGCTGCCGGCGTGCTGCCGAACGGGCTGCGCCTCCTGGACGAGTGGGGCGTGGTCGCGACCGCCGGCGCGCTGCTGCGCTTCGACCGCGCGCCCGGCGCGAGCGTCGCGGCCGTGCCCTTCCCCGGCGGCGCGCCGGCCTTCCTGGGCGACGGCGTCGTCGCGAGCGAGGACGGCGCATGCGCGGCCGTCGTCGCCGGGCCGACCTCCGCGCTCGTCCACGTGTGGACGCTCGAGCGCCACGGACCCGCGGTGCAGGTGAGCCAGACGGCGATGCCGCTCTCGGGCGCCGGCTTCCTGCCCGAGCACGCCGACGGCCCCTACCTCGCGCTCTCGCCGCTGGCCTCGGCCTGCCTGTGGCGCTCGCAAGGGTCCTCGGCCGAGGCCTGGGTGCGGCGCACGCAGCTCGCCGCGCCGCCGCCCGTGCAGGTCACCGCCGACGCGACGTTCGCGGACACGCTCGACTCGACCGGCGAGTTCGGCTTCTTCGACGAGCTGACCGCCTTCGTGCTGGTCGGCGAGAGCGACCCCGCGGGCATGGAGGGCGCCGACGTCTATCGCGTGGAGGTCGATCCCACGAGCGGCGCCACGACGGTCGCCAATCTGAGCCTGACCTCGGGCGTCGCGACGCCGCCGTTCGACAAGGGCGAGCTGAAGGCGGGCGGCGTGCTGCGCCTCGAGGGGGCGTCGGGGTTGCTCGTGCACGTCGACCTGTCGAGCGACGAGGGGTTGCTCGGCGTCGTGCGCCCCGACCGGTCCGGCCTGGCCGTGCTGCGCGACGGCGTGTCGTCGATCGACGCGTTCGCGCGCGCCGGCGCGCACGTCGCGCTCGCAGTGCGCGACCGCGACCAGGCGAGCGAGCTCGTCTCGCTGCCCCTCGCGCTCGACGGCGTCACCGTCCACGCGACCCTGCCGCGCGGCTTCGAGATCGCCGCCCTCGCCGGCGAGTCGAGCGGGCTGCTCGGCGTGCTGCTCGACGTGCCCGACGGCCGCTGGATCGGCCGCGTGGACCTCTCCACCGCGAGCGCAGAGGTGCTGGCGGAGGTCGCGCTGCCGCTCGGCGCGACGATCGGATGGCAGGCCTCGCGCCTGGCGTTCTCGGTCGACTGGGACGCGACACGCTCGCTCGGCGTCGAGTGGGGCGGAGCGCGAACGCTCGGGCTCTACGCGACCGGCGGCGTCCCCTGCCACCCGTTGCCCTGAGCCGGAGCAGGCATCCGCGCACCGCGCCCGCCTCGCCGCGCGGAGCGCGAGCCGTGGTCGCTCGGCGGATCGGCGCTCAGCGCTTGCTCGGCGCGCCGAGCGAGCGCTCGAGGAACGCGAGCAGCGCGTCGTGGAAGGCGTCGGGCGCGTCGAGGTAGCAGGGATGGCTCGCGCCGGGGAGCAGCAGCACCTCGGCGCGCTCGAAGCAGGACGCCAGGCGCTCAGCCTGCGCGGGCGGGAAGACGCGGTCGCGCTCGCCCCACACGACCAGCGCGGGCGCGCCGGCGCGCGCGCCGCGCAGGCGCGCGGCGAACGCCTCGACGCCCGCCGGCGCGACCAGCGCGCAGCACGCGACGCGCTCGGGCGCGGTCGAGAGCGTCGCCAGCGCGATCCCGCCGCCCAGCGAGGGCGCGACGAGCGCGGCGCGCTCGAGGCCGAGCGCGTCGAGCAGGCGCGGCACGAGCGCCTCGGGCGCGAGCGCACAAGCGGGGCTCGCGCCGTGGCCGGGCAGGTCGACGGCGAGCGCGCGCCAGCCGCCATCCGCCAAGCGCGCGAGCGTGCCGAGCTCCTCCCACGTGCCGGAGTCGAAGGCGGCGCCGTGCAGCAGCAGCACGGCCGGCCGCGAGGGATCGCCCGCCTCGCGCAGGTGCACGCGCGCGCAGCCCCCGGCGAGCGTGACGTCGCGCGCGCGCACGCCGGCGTAAGGCGCGTCGCGCGCCGTCCCGGGGGCGGGCCGCGCCGGGCTCGCGCGTGCCGCGCCCTCGCGCGCGGGCTCGGCGGCGGTCGTGCGCGCGTCGCGGCAGGCCAGCGCGCAGCCCAGGACGAGCGTCCAGGGGAGCGCGCGCGCCGCCGCGCGCCGCGCCGGCTGGGGTCGTTCGCGTGCCATGCGAGCCGAGGCGCGCGATCCTACGCGCCGGCGGCGGCGCCGGCACGCGCCCGGCTGGTCCGTCCCGCGCGGCCGGCGTAGACTGGCCCGCGCCTTGCATGCCGCGGACGAACCATCGGCCCTCGCCCGGGAGCTCGACGCGGCGCCGCCGGAGCGGCCGCCCGGCGCGCTCCTGCCCGAGGACGACGAGCTGCTGCGCGCCTTCCTGCGCGAGGACGTGGGCGTCGGCGACGTGACCGGCGAGACGCTGCTCGAGCCGGGGCTCGCGGCGCGCGGCCGTCTGCGCGCGAAGGCGCCCGGCGTCGTGTGCGGGCTGGAGCCGTTCGCGCGCGTCTTTGCCTTGCTCGATCCGCGCGCGCGCGCGCGCTTCCTGGCGCGCGACGGCGACGAGGTGCGGCCCGGGACGGCGCTGTGCGAGGTCGAGGCCGGCGCGCGCGCGCTCCTGGCCGGCGAGCGCACCGCGTTGAACCTGGTCCAGCGCCTGAGCGGCGTGGCCAGCCTGACGCGGCGCTTCGTGGACGCGGCGCGGCGCGGCGGCGGTGCCGCGCGGATCTACGACACGCGCAAGACCACGCCCGGCCTGCGGCGCCTCGAGAAGCACGCCGTGCGCTGCGGCGGCGGCCAGAACCACCGCTTCGGCCTGCACGACGAGGCCATGGTGAAGAACAACCACGTGGACGTGACGGGCCGCGGGCCGGGCGCGCTCGTGCGCGAGCTGCGCCTGCGGCGCGGCGCGGCGCTCGTGATCCACGCCGAGGCGCGCGACGAGCGCGAGGCGCTCGAGGCCGCCGCGGCCGGCGCGGACGTCGTGCTGCTCGACAACATGGACGTGGCCGCGATGCGCGCGCTGTGCCCGCGCCTGCGCGCGCAGGCGGCGAGCGCCGGCCGGACGATCGCGATCGAGGCCTCGGGCGGCGTCACGCTGGAGACGGTCGGAGCGATCGCCGCCTGCGGCGTGGACCGCGTGTCGGTCGGCGCGCTGACGCACTCGGCGCCCGCGCTCGACCTGTCGCTCGCGATCGAGAGGGCGGGCTGATGGCCGAGCCGCGCGAGCTCAGCCTCGACCTGCCGGCCGTGCACCGCGGCGTGAGCGTCGCGCGCAGCCTGGCGCGGCGGTTCGCGCGCCTGGAGGGGCTGGAGCAGCGCGACGCCGACACGCTCCTGCTCGTGCTCTCGGAGCTGCTGGCGAACGCCGTCGACCACGGCGGCGGCGAGGCCGCTCTGAGCGAGGAGAGCTGGAACGGCCACGTGCGCATGCGCGCCAGCGTGCGGCTCGGCGACGCCGGCTGGAGCGTCACGGTCACCGACCAGGGCGGTGGCGACCCCGACGCGCTGCGCGACCTGCTCGCGACGGGCGAGGAGCCCGACCTCGAGGACGAGCGCGGGCGCGGCATCTACCTGATCCGCCGCATGACCGACGAGCTCGCGATCGAGCGCTCGCCCGACGGCCGCGGCCTCGAGATCGTCGCCACGCGGCGCTACGAGGCGGGGTGAGCGCGCGGGGTCGGCCTGCGCCGACCGCGCACGGAGCGATGGCGGCAGCCACGGGGTTCTCGCTGGTGCGCGCGCTGCGGCGCGCCGGGCTGTGGCTCGTGCGCCGGCCGGCGCTGCCGCTCCTCGCGGCGCCGCTCGCCTGGATGGGGCTCGTGTGGCTCCTGAGCTCGCAGCGGATCGACGCGCCGGGCGGCGCGCACGGGCTGTGGGCCTTCCTCGGCAACCTGGCGCACGCGCCGCTCTTCGGCACGCTGGCGCTCCTGTGGACGGCCTTCCTGCTGCGCGGCCGCGACGGCTGGCCCGCGCTCGGGCCGCGCGTGCGCGCGGCGGTGCTGCTCCTCGTCGGGGGCTACGGCGTGATCGACGAGCTGCACCAGCGCTCGACCGGCGGGCGGCACGCCTCGGCGATGGACGTCGTGACCGACCTCGTCGCCGCGCAGTGCGTCCTGTGGATCGTCGGCTCGCTGGGGCGCGACGCGCGCGAGGGAGCCCTGTGGGCGCGGCTGGCGGCGGGGATCGCGCTGTGCTCGGCCGTCGCCTGGGTGGGCACGTACCGGTAGGGGCGGCGCGACCGGCGCCCTCGAATCGGGGCGGCGCGGCGCGTACGATCCGCGCCTTGACGCACGACGTCGACAGCTACCAGAGCCCGCTCTCGACCCGCTACGCCAGCCGGGCGATGCGGCACGTGTTCTCGGACGCGCGCCGCTTCGCGACCTGGCGGCGGCTGTGGCTGGCGCTGGCCGAGGCCGAGCGCGAGCTGGGCCTGGCGATCGACGCGGAGCAGCTCGCCGAGCTGCGCGCGCACCTGGACGACGTCGACTTCGAGCTGGCCGAGCGCTACGAGCGCGAGCTGCGCCACGACGTGATGGCGCACGTGCACGCCTGGGGCGAGCAGTGCCCGCGCGCGCGCGGGATCATCCACCTCGGCGCGACCTCGTGCTTCGTCACCGACAACAGCGAGCTGATCGCGATGCGCGACGCGCTGGCGCTCGTGCGCGACCAGCTCGTGCGCGTCGCGCGCCGCCTGCGCGACTTCGCCCTGCGCTGGAAGGACCAGCCCGCGCTGGGCCTGACGCACGGCCAGCCGGCGCAGGCGACCACCGTCGGCAAGCGCGCCACGCTGTGGCTGCAGGACGTGTGCTTCAACCTGGTCGACCTCGAGCACGCCGCGGCGCAGATCCGCTTCCGCGGCGTCAAGGGCACGACCGGCACGCAGGCCTCCTTCCTCGAGCTCTTCGACGGCGACCACGAGAAGGTGCGCGCGCTCGACCGCGCCGTCACGGCCAAGATGGGCTTCGAGCGCACCTTCGCCGTCACCGGCCAGACCTACCCGCGCCAGCTCGACTTCCGCGTGCTGCAGGTGCTCTCGTGCGCGGCGCAGTCGGCGGCCAAGTTCGCGCTGGACGTGCGCCTGTCGGCCTCGCGCCGCGAGCTCGAGGAGCCCTTCGAGGCGAAGCAGATCGGCTCCTCGGCCATGCCCTGGAAGCGCAACCCGATGCGCTGCGAGCGCATCGGCGCGCTGGCGCGCTACGTGCTCTCCGCCCTCGACAACGCCGCGCACACCGCGGCCAACCAGTGGTTCGAGCGCACGCTCGACGACTCCGCCAACCGCCGCATCGCGATCGCCGAGTCCTTCCTCGCCACCGACGCGATCCTCGAGCTGTGGACGAACGTCGCCGGCGGCCTGGTCGTGCACCCCGCCGTGGTCGAGCGCCACCTGCGCGAGGAGCTGCCCTTCCTGGCCTCCGAGCACCTGCTGATGGACGCCGTGAAGCGCGGGGCCGACCGCCAGGACGCGCACGAGCGCCTGCGCGTGCTCGCGCGGCGCGCCTCCGAGCGCATCCACGCCGGCGAGCCGAACCCGCTGCGCGGGCTGCTCGCGGAGGACCCGCTCTTCGCCGGCGGCGCGGGGGACCTCGAGCGCCTGCTCGACCCCCGCCGCTACGTCGGCCGCGCGAGCGAGCAGGTGGTCGAGTTCGTCGAGGCCGAGGTGGACCCGCTGCTGGCGCGCCACGCGGCCGTCCCCGAGCGCCCGGGCGAGGTGCGGGTCTGACCGCGCACGGATGCCCCCCGCCCGAGCCCTCCGATTTCCGTCCGCTCCGCCGGCGCGGTATCGTTCTCCGGCGGCTTCCCGCCACGCAACGACGCTCGCCCCGACGCGACCCCTGCGGGGGTCGGAAAGGTCTTCCCCCCCCTTCCGCCGTTCGCCGTGACGACCCCCGGGATTCCCAACGACTACGCGCTGTCCACGACGTGCTTCGGGACGCGGCTCGGGAACATCCAGGACCAGATCTTCGCCGCGGTGGGGATGGGCTTCCGCAAGATCGAGCTGGGACTGGTCGAGAGCCCCCCGTCGATGGAAGGGCTCGAGGAGTCGCAGCGCGAGACGGGCGTCTCGATCCCCTCGATCGTGGCCGGCTGCCGCGACGCGCTGAACGGGCGCTCGCTGGCCGTGGACCGGCTCGGCAGCCTCTCGGCCGAGGAGTGCGAGCGCGCGCTCAACTCCGTGCGCCGCCACGTGCGCCTGGCGCAGGCCTGGGGCTGCCGCACGATCGTCGTGCGCGGCACCAAGGTCGAGGACGAGCGGCTGCGCGCCGAGGCGCACGGCCTCGAGACGCAGATCGCGCGCCACGGCCTGACCGACGAGCTGAAGGAGCAGGTGCTCGCCTTCGTGCTGCGCCTGCCGCGCGCCTGCCAGAAGCAGGCCGAGCAGATGTGCCGCTCGCTCTTCACGCTGCGCCAGGAGCACCCCGACGTCGTGTTCGCGCTCGAGCCCGGGCGCGACCTCGACGACCTCCTGTGCCACGAGGTGATGGGCTGGGTGCTCGACGACCTCGACGGGCGCGGGCTCGCCTACTGGCACGACGTCGGCCGCATCCACCTGCGCGAGCGGCTGGGCCTGCCCGCGCAGGGTCGCTGGCTCGAGTCCTTCGCCGCGCGCATGGTCGGCATCCACCTGCAGGACGCGAGCGAGGAGCAGGCCGAGATGCCGCTCGGCCTGGGCGAGGTGGACTTCAAGCTGCTGGCCGAGTACGTGCCGCGGCAGGCCGAGCGCGTGCTCGAGATCGGCCCGCGCCACGGGCGCGCCGAGATCCTGGCCTCGGTGCGCTTCCTGATGGACAACGGCTTCTGAGGCCGGCGCGGGACGCCCCGCGAGGCGCCGGCCGCCCCCGGTGCTAGGATGCGCGCCGTCGGGCCGGCTCGACGCCGCTCGGGACCCCTGCTGCCCATGAACCCAGGCGCCGAAGAGCCTGGCGCCCCGGCGCCGGCCAACGTCCCGCTCGTGCAGACGCTCACGCCGGGCCTGCGCCCCGTGGACCACCTGCGGCGCGTGCTGGCCGACACCAGCCGGCCGTGGGGGCCGGGCGGGCTCCTGGTGCTGACGCACAAGAGCCCCGACCCCGACGCGCTCGGCGCGATGGCGGGCCTGGGCTTCCTGCTCGAGCGCGCCTTCGGCCTCAAGTACGAGATCGCGACCACCGGCCGCATCTTCCGCGCCGAGAACATGGCGATGGTGCGCGAGCTCGGCTTCCAGTTCGCCGACTACCACGCGATCGACCCGGCGAGCTACACCGCGGCGCTCCTGGTGGACACGCAGCCCTTGTTCGGGCACACGCTCCTGCCCGAGGGCCTGCCGATCCTGGCCGTGTTCGACCACCACGAGCCGCCCGCGCGCGGCGCGCCGACGGTGCCGGTGCCGCACTTCGACCTGCGGCTCGGGCTGGGCGCGACCTCGACCCTGATCTACGAGTACATCCGCGACGCCGACCTCGAGCTCGACGCGCGCACGGCGACCGCGCTGTGCTGCGGCGTGCGCTTCGACACGGGCGACCTCTCGAACCACGCGACGGCGCTCGACATCGAGGCCTTCCACCAGACCTTCCGCCACGCCGACCGGCGCATGCTGGCGCGCATCAGCCGGCCCAGCCTGCCGCCGACGTACTACCGCGAGCTGCACCGCGCGCTGTCGCTCGCGCGCCGCTACGGTCCGCTCGCCTACTGCCTCCTGGGCCGCGTCAGCAACCCCGAGTCGGTGGCGGAGATGGCCGACTTCTTCCTGCGCCTCGAGGGCTCGCAGTGGTCGTTCGTCGGCGGCGCGTACCAGAGCGTCTACCACCTCTCGCTGCGCACCGCGATCGGCTTCCAGGACGCCTACCCGCTGATGGAGCGCATCCTGGCCGGCGAGGGCTCGTTCGGCGGGCGCGGCTCGGTCGCCGGCGGCCAGATCCCGCTCGAGAACGGCGACGAGGCCGCGCTCGCCGCGTTGCAGCGCCGGCTGCGCAAGCGCGCGCTGGCGCTGGTCGATCCCGAGGCGCTGGGCGGGGACGACAAGAACACCGGCGTGCGCCTGACGCGCCTGCCGTGACCGGCCGCGTCGTGCTCGTCGTCGCGGGGCACGACCCCACGGGCGGCGCGGGCGTGGACGCCGACCGCGAGGCGCTGGCGCGCGCGGGCCTCGCGGCCGCCTGCGTCGTCACGGCCTGGACGAGCCAGGACGGCCGCCGCGTGCGCGCCCTCGGCGCGCGGCCGGTGGCGAGCTGGCTGGTCGAGGCGCGCGCGCGCCTCGCGCCCGCGCCGCTCGCGCTCAAGGCGGGCCTGCTGCCCGGCGCGGCGCACGTGCGCGCGTTCGCGGCGCTCGTGGACGAGCTCGCGGCGGCGGGCGAGCGGCCGCCGGTGGTCGTCGATCCCGTGCTCGCGGCCTCGGGCGGCGAGCCGTTCCTGGACGACGAGGGCCGCGCCGCGCTCCTGGAGGAGCTGGTCGCGCGCGGCGTCGTGCTCACGCCCAACCTGCCCGAGGCGGCCGCGCTCGCCGGGCGGAGCGAGGAGGAGCTCGCGCGCTCGGACGAGGCGCGGCTCGCCGCGGCGCGCGCGCTCGTCGACCGCGGCGCGCGCGCGGTCGTGCTCAAGGGCGGCCACGCGCGCGAGGACCCCGCGCGCGACCTGCTCCTCGAGCGGGACGGCGCGCCCTTGTGGCTGGCGCACGCGCGCGTCCCCGGCGCGCGCCTGCACGGCTCGGGCTGCCGCTTCGCGAGCGCGCTGTGCGCCGGCCTCGCGCGCGGCCGGCCGCTGGCCGAGGCCGCGCGCGAGGCCGGCGCGTGGCTGGCCGAGCGCCTGCGCGCCGCGGGCGCCGCGGCTGCGCGCTCCTAGCGCGGGCCGCCGCTCAGCCGTCCATCCTCCCGACGCGCACCTCGCGCGACCCGATCGGGAGCGTGTAGAGGCTGCCGTCGTCCGCGATCGACCAGCCGTCGGGGCGCACGCGGTCCACGCCGCGCGCGAAGAGCTGGCGCGGCAGCCAGCCGTCGGGCGCGGGCAGCAGGTGGTAGAAGGCCAGGTGCACGACGCCCGCGTCGTTCGCGAGGCGCGCAGCCTCCTCCGGCGCGATGTGGTAGTCCTGCACGTCGTGCAGGATGGCCTGCGTGCGGCCGCGCTCCGCCGCGCCGGCAGCGTTCTCGAGCGTGCGCGTCATCGAGCGCGAGATCGCCTCCGAGACGAGCAGGTCCGCGCCCGCCGCGTGCGTGGCGAGCGGCGCGTGGTCCTTCAGGTCGCCGGTCACGACCGCCGAGCGTCCCTCGTAGTCGAAGCGGTAGGCGTAGGCCGGCTCGATCGGCGCGTGGTCCACCTCGATCGCGGTGATGCGCAGCTTGCCGTCGTCGTACACGAGCGCCGTGCGGTCCTTGGCCGCGCTCGGCGGGCCGTCGAGCGCGACGGTGACGGCCTCGAGGCCCCAGCTCGCCGACGGCATGACCTCTTCGCCGTGATGCGCGGTGCGGTAGCCCTGGTCGAGGCGGTAGGCCTGGTTGAAGCCGTCCACGACGGACGCGACGCCCGGACCGCCGTAGACGCGCAGCGGCTCGGGCCGGCCGCCGGCCCAGGTCTGGAGCTGCAGCTCGCCCAGGTCGCCGATGTGGTCGGAGTGGAAGTGCGTCAGGAGCACGCCGCCGATGCGCGCCAGCGGGATGCCCCACAGGAGCAGGTTCTCGACCGACTCCGGCCCCGAGTCCACGACCCAGAAGCGTCCGCCGGCGAAGACGACCACGCTCGCCTTGGCGCGCGCGGCGCTCGGCAGCGGCGCGGAGGAGCCGGCGACGGCGACGCGCAGCGCGTCCTCCGCGAGCGGGGCGGTGTTCGTGCGCGCCGACATGCGCTCGGCCGCGCGGTCGAAGATCGCCTGCTGCACGGCGGGCACGTGGAGCGCGACGGCGAGCGTCGCCGCGAGCGCGGCCGCGCCGCCGAGGAGGAAGCGCCAGGCGCGGCGAGCCCGAGGCGGCGCGCCGCCGCCTCGGGAGCGACCCAAAGGACGGCGGCGGCGGCGAGGAAGAGGACGGCGGCGAGCGAGACGGCGAGGCGGGCGAGGGTCTTCACGGGAGGGATCGATTCGGAGTGACGGTTCATCGGGAGAAGGAGGATGGAGAGGCTCACGCGGGCGAGCGCTCGGCGGACGCCGCGGCGTCCTTGGCGAGCACGCGCTGCATCATCCGCCGGGCCACCATCGGCCCGGCGTTCTGGTTCTGGCCGGTGACGAGGTCGCCGTCCTCGACCCAGTGGTTGGCGAGGAAGTCGCGCAGCGGGTGGCGCGCGCACTCGAAGCGCGCGCCGGCCGCGCGCAGCGCCGACTCGGGGTGCAGCGGCGTGATCGAGACCCCGAGCTGGCGCACCTGGCGGTCGGTGACGGCGGTCAGCCGCCGTCCCTCCACGACCAGCTCGCCGTCGGGCCGGCGCGCGCGCAAGAGGCCGAGCGGCCCGTGGCAGATGCCGCCGAGCACGCGGCCGGCCGCGAAGGCGGCGCTCATCGCCGCGCCCAGCGCCTCGGACTGGCCGAGGTCGAACGCGGCGCCCCAGCCGCCGGCCAGGTAGACGAGGTCGTAGGACGCGGCGTCGACTTCTGCGATCGCGAGCGAGGCGGCGAGCTGCGCGCGCAGCGCGTCGTCGGCGAGCATGCGGTCGTCGTCCCGCGTGCGCAGCGCCGGCTTCATCGAGAGCGGATCGACGGGCACGAGGCCGCCCGCGGGGCTCGCGACGTCCACGCGCATGCCGGCGTCCAGGAAGGCGTAGTAGGGCACGGTCAGCTCGGAGCCGAAGACGCCCGTCGGCACGCCGACGTCGAGCGCGCCGTGGTTCGTCGCGACGCACAGGGCCGAGCGGCCGTGCAGGTCGAGCGGGAGGCCGTCCGCGTCGTCGGGGTGGACGCCGAGGCGGCGCAGCAGCGCGCGGCCGGCGCGTGCCGCGGCGGAGGGACGGGGGTCGAGCAGGCGTTCCGGCACGGGAGTGACTCCTGGGCGAGGGCTCAGAGGGAGACGGAGAGGCCGATCAGCGGGCCGGAGAGGCCGAGCTCGGTGTCGAGCCCGCCCTCCTCCTCGAAGTCGAAGGTCATGTGGCGGTAGCCGGCGACGAGGGCAGTGCGCCCGTCGCCGAAGGACCACGCGAGCGAGGGGAACGCGCTCCAGGTGAGGTCCGTGCCGCCGCTCGAGGCGTCGAGCTGCCCCTGGAGGCTGAGTCGGCTCGTGAGCTCGCGGCGGTAGCGCACGCCGACGAGCGCGTCCACCAGCGTCGAGTCGGCCGCGTAGTCTTGCTCGCTCGTCCCCGACGACGTCGCGAAGCTCGCGTCCACGCGCGCACGCTGGTCGAGGATGCGCGCGCCGCACAGGAACGAGAGGCCGGTCCGATCGCCTCCAGGATCCCACGTGACCGCGACGTCGGCGATCGTCATGTCGAGCGTCCAGCCGACGTCCGCCGTGCCGGCGCCCTGCGGCAGCGCGAGGCCGCGCGCGTCGTCGGCCATCGAGACGTAGAAGACGTCGGCCAAGAGGCCGAGCGCGCCCTTCTGCAACTCGATACGCCCCTGGAAGGTCGTCTCGAGGTCCTCGAGCAGGTCCTCGACCGGGATCGTCTCGTCCACGACGCCGCGGCCGTCCAGGCGCGTGTCCACGCGGACGTCGGTGGCCCACGCGTAGGGCGTGACGCGAACGTGCCAGCGCTCGTCCTGCGCCGCGGCGCTCGCGGCGAGACAGGAGAGCGCGAGCGCGCCGAGCGAGGCGCGGCGAAGCGGAGCGGCGGAGCGGGTCGGGCGGAGCGGCGGCATGGCGTTTCTCTTCAGCAGGCGGTGGGAGGGACGGCGCCCTCGGCGGGCGCGGTGGCGGTGGCGGCCCGGCACAGGCGCGCGTCGAGCGCGGCCGCGAGCGCGCGCAGCGCCGCGGGATCGATGGCGGCGAGCGCCTCTTCCTCGACCTCGGTCAGCTCGAGGAACTGCGCGCGCAGGGCCGCGCGGGGGTGGCCCGCGAAGCGCCGCCGCAGGTCGGGGTCGGTGACCAGGCGGCCGATCAGGATCTCGACGTTCCTGTGCATGGCGAGCGACAAGGGCACGGCCTGTACCGCGCCCTCGAGATTCGCGCAGTAACGACACAAGTTGTTTATTGTCAGTCGCTTGTGGATTCCGATCGGCCACGTGCTCGCGTCCGGCGCACTGGCTCGCGGCGGACACCTGTCCGTCTCCGGACAGCCCCCGGACAGCTATGCTCGTGGCGGATGAGCCCGGCGACCGAACCGGTTCCCCCCGCGCGCCCGCCGCCACCGCCGGACCCGTTCCGCGACCTCGACGCGCTCTTCCGGCGCGCGGTGGCAGCGCTCGCTCCCGGCGCGCGGGCCGAGCTCGCCCTGGCCGCGGACGACGGCAGCGTGCACGTGCTCGCATGCGCAGGGTCGGACGCGGATCCGGAGCGGAGGGCGGCGCCGCGCGAGGACTTCTCCGCGCGCCTGTGGCCCGACGGCGAGCGCCCGGAGCGGGTCGCGCGCGACGCGCTCGACGCGGCGCACGCCGCGGACCGGCGCTGGATCGGGAGCGGCGCGCGCACGCTCTGGTGCGTCCCGCTGCAGGACGGCGCGCGCTCGCTCGGTCTGCTCGCGCTCGCGGCGCCGGACGATGCGCCGCTCGCGCCCGCGCGCGAGGAGCTCCTGGCCGCCGCCGGCGCGCTGCTCGCGCTGGCCGCCGCGCGCGGGCGCGCGTGGGCGGTCGAGGAAGAGCGCCACCGCCGCCGCGTGCGGCTCGAGGCGGCGCTCCCGACGCTGGCGGGCTCGCTCGACGTGCGGCGCGTCTTCGGCGAGCTCTCGGCGCTGATTCGAGAGGTGATCCCGCACGACGTGCTGGCCTTCGCGCTGCTCTTGCCGGACCGCTCGGGCGTGCGCGTGCAGGCGGCGACCGAGCGCGGCGTGCTCGACCTGCCGGTCTACCGCTTCAGCAGCCCCGAGGAGGCGCTCGACGCGAACTGGCAGTTCCTGCTCGCCCACGACCTCGTGCCGCTCGGGGACGGCACGATCCGCGCGCGCATCTCGCCGCGAACCGCGCCCGCGCCGGTCGAGGTCGTCACGCGGCCCGGCCCGGAGTGGATGCGCTTCCTCGAGCAGGCGTCGGTGCGCTCGATCCTGCGCGTGCCGATCCGCTCGAAGGGAGCGCCGATCGGCGGCGTGGCCTTCCTGTCGCGCGCGCCCGACGCGTACGACGAGGAGGACGGCCTGGTGGCCGCGCGCGTCGCCGACCAGCTCGCCCTGGCGCTCGCGCACCAGGAGCTGGCCGAGGAGGAGCGGCGCATCGCGCTGGCCGAGGAGCGCGCGCGCGCGCTCGAGACGCGCGTCGAGGCGCTCTCGCGCGAGCTCGAGCGCTTCGGCGCGCACCGCCCGCTGGGCCAGTCGGAGGCCTGGAAGCGCGTGCTGGCCGACGTGGCGCAGGTCGCGGGCACCGACGCCACGGTGCTCGTCACCGGCGAGTCGGGCACCGGCAAGGAGGTCGTGGCGCGCACGCTGCACCGCGCCTCGGGCCGCGCGCAGGGGCCGTTCGTCGCGCTGAACTGCGCGGCGCTGCCCGAGCAGCTCATGGAGTCCGAGCTCTTCGGCCACGAGAAGGGCGCCTTCACCGGCGCGCTCGAGGCGCGTGCCGGCAGGATCGAGCAGGCGGCGGGCGGCGTCCTGTTCCTGGACGAGGTGGGGGAGATGTCGCCCGCCGTGCAGGCCAAGTTCCTGCGCGTGCTCCAGGAGCGCGAGTTCCAGCGCGTCGGCGGCGCGAAGGTGCTGCGGGCCGACGTGCGCATCGTCGCCGCCACGAACCGCGACCCGCGCGCCGCGATCGCGGCCGGCACCTTCCGCGAGGACCTCTACTATCGCCTGAGCGTCTTCGAGATCTCGCTGCCGCCGTTGCGCGAGCGCAAGGAAGACATCCTGGTGCTGGCCGAGGCGTTCCTCGAGGAGGTCGGGCACAGCATCGGCCGCCCGGCCGCGGGGCTCTCGGAGAGCGCGCGCGAGCAGCTCCTCGCGCATGCCTGGCCCGGCAACGTGCGCGAGCTGCGCAACGCGATCGAGCGCGCCGTGATCCTGTGCCGCGGCGGCCTGGTCGCGCGCGAGCACCTCCCGCTGACGGTCGCGCGACCGCCGGAGGAGCGCGTGGCGCAGGCCGTCGCGCCGGACGCGGACTTCCCCGTCGAGGGCGTGCCGCTCGAGCGCGTCGAGCGCGAGCTGCTCGTGAAAGCCATGGCGCGCGCCGGCAACAACAAGTCGGAGGCCGCACGTCTGCTCGGCCTATCGCGCGGCCAGCTCTACTCGCTCCTGCGCCGGCACGGGTTGACGAGGGCCAAGCGCTGAGCGAGCTCCGCTCGCTCAGCGCCCGCGGCCCCCTGGCCGCGGCCGGCGAGGCAGCGCCGTGGCGCCGCAGGCCTCGTCGCGCCGTGGGAGCGACCCATCGTCGCGCAGCGACGGCAGCACGCCCCGATGGAGTCGAGGCGGGTGGCCGTGCTCAGGGGCCACGCCTCCTCAACCCACCGGCCAAGGGCCACGCGCTCCCACCTCCGCCGCCCCGCGCAGCAGGCGAAACAGGCCCTTGTCCCGGGCCGGCCGCCTGCTAGGATCTCCGCCCCGCAAGCGGCTGTAGCTCAGTGGTAGAGCGCCACCTTGCCAAGGTGGATGTCGAGGGTTCAAGTCCCTTCAGCCGCTCCAGTCTCGCGGGCCCGGGTGTGCGGCGGGAGCGCGCGCGCGCGGCCGACCGCCCGGCGATCCGCGAGCCGCGGCTAGTCCAGCGGGAAGATCACGAAGTCGTCGTGGGCCTGCACCTTCGGCGCGTTTCCCATCTCGCTCAAGGCACGGTCGAGTTCCAGCAGGTGCTCGTGGCCGAGCTGCAACGCGTGCTCGCCCGGGTGGTGCGTCGAGCCGAGCGGGAGCTGCTGCCCGGGGACGCTCGTCATCTCGATGTGAGCGCCGAGCACGAACGCGACGGGATGGGTGGCGGTGAACTCGACGAGCCGCCGGATGCTCGCCCGATAGACCGACCACTGGCCCCGCGAGACCGCTCCCTGGACGTACAGCCGGCCCGGATAGAGCGTGTCGCCCGTCAGGAGAATCCGCGTGCGGCGGTCGTAGAGCGCGATGTGGCTCGCATGGTGGCCGGGGATCGGGATCACGTCGAGGAGGCGCTCGCCGAGGTCGTAGCTCGCGATGTCGTTCGGCCAGTCCTCGACGCCGAAGAAGGCCTGGAGCTCGGAGACGGTCGCCGGCACGAGCGTCGTCCTCGGCTCGTCCGCGAACTGGGGATCGCCCGCGGTGTGGTCCCGGTGACCGTGGGTGTGAACGACGACGAGCTCGATCGAGCTCAGGCCGGAGGTCGCGAGCCAGCGCTGGATCACGCCCGCGACGGCTTCCTGGATCGCGATCCCGCCGGCACCGGTGTCGACCAGCAGCGCCCTCTCGCGCCCGAAGATCAGGTAGAGGAACGGCGCCTCGAAGCTCGTGCGGAGCGATTGGCGCAGGATGAAGAGGTCGCGATCGTAGGCGTGGACCTGGATGGCGGGCTCTCCGTCGCCGTCGGGGCCGCCGCTGATCCAGCGCTCGGGGAACGTGCCGGGCTCCGGCTCGACGGCGGATGACGGTGCAGCGTCGCCGGATCCGGCGCTCGTCGTGGAGGCTTCTGCGCCGTTCCCGTGCGGATGGAGCGGAGCGCAACCCGGCGTGCAATGCCACAGCACGAAGGCGAGGAGCGCGCGCATCGCCCTCGGCGGTCCACCCCGACTCGTACCCCGCGGACCCTGGTCGCGACCGGCCATGCGACGAGTGTCGCGTGGACAGGGGTTGCGGCAAGGGCCCTCCCGGAAACCGGCTCCGCCGACACCGGCCGCTAGATCGCGAGCCCCGCGTCGCCCTCGACGATCTCCTGGCGCAGCTCGGGTCGCTCGCCCGCGCGCCAGCGGCGCACGCGATGGACGGCGCGATAGACGAGCGGGCCCCCGTCCTCGCGCTCGCTGCGCTCGAGCGGTCGCGGGATGCAGACGAACTCGGTCTCGAGCTCCTCGGGGGACGCGCGCACCGTCGCGTAGCCGTGTCCGCCGAAGTCGGCGAAGGCGAGATGCGGCGCAACGTCGGGGTTGCGCGCCGCGCGCGCGCGGGCCGGGTCTCCCGTCTCCTGCAGCGTCAAGGACGAGCGCACGCCGTGCAGGACGGTCATGTTGAGCGCGCACTGCATCGATCCGTCCGGCAGGTCGCGGACGTAGAGCGCGCGCAGCGGGTGGTCGCGGGGGAACACGTGCTCGTGGACCTCCGCCAGGCCCTGCTGCGAGATCGAGCCCGTGATGAACTCGACGCCGACGGGCTCGAACGGCCGCGGCGGCAGCGCCTCGCTCGGATAGCCGGCCCAGAACGAGTGCTTGTCGCCGGCGACGATGGCCAGGCCGGTGATGCCCTCCTCGCGGACCATGCGGAAGAGCTCGCGGTGCTCGATCCCGTAGCCCGCGTTGAGCACGGCGTAGCCCGCGCCCGGCCAGGGCCCGACGAGACCCGGCGGCAGGTTCTGCGGGTCCGCGCGCCAGGTCAGCGTGCCGAGCGAGTGGCCCCAGATCTTCCAGGGCGCGCGCGACGCCCGCAGGGTCTCCTGGAGCCACGCCAACTGCTCCAGCCCGAGATACGCCTGCGGCGGCCGGTCGGCCTGCGCGTTCGGCACCTCGCCGTCGCCGACGCGGATCGTCCTCGGCGGGCGGCCGCCGTCGTGCTCGCGTCCCTCGTCGAGGATCTCGTTCCACTCCTCGGGGAACATCGACGGGAAGTCGCTGGCCGCCAGGTCGCCGCCGTCCGCCGGGGGTCCCATGAAGGAGCGGTTGTCGGTGAGGATCAGCTCGACGTTCTCGCCGAAGCGCAACGCGCGATGGATGCGCAGCGCCGTGATCGCGGCCAGGTTGTTCGGCTCCGGGCTGACGCCGCGGGCGTCGAACGTCGTCAGCGGCTCGTCGGCGACGGCGGGCGCCTCGAACACGTCCCCGGCGCCGGGCTTGGCGACGCGCGCCGGCTGGTACTCGTACCACGCCTGGCTGGCGGCCACCTTGAGGCGCTGCGCCGGGCGCACGGTGCCGCCGAAGACCTGCTGGCTCTGGAAGCCGTTCCAGGAGAACTCGTGGTTGTCCCACACCGGCACGAACGGCCAGCGCGCGCGCGCGTCCTGCAGGTCGGGATCGGCGAGGTAGGCGCGATACGCCGCGCGGTAGTCCTCGAGATCGATCGGCAGGTGGAAGTCGCGCATCCTCTCGCCGCGCGGGTAGCGCACGACGTCGCGCAGGCGGCGGCCGCGCTGCACGCCGCCGGGGACGTCCTCGGGATACCAGACGACCTCGTAGAGGAAGTCGCCGAGGTGCAGGACGAAGCGCAGGCGCTCCTCGGGCGCACGGAGCTCGTCCTCGTGGATCATGCGCCGGTACGCGTTGCAGGCGCCGTTCGTGACGTCCTGGCAGCTCACGAACGCGAAGCGCACGGGTCGGTCGTCGTCGTCGGCCGGAGCGGTGAGCGTGCGGCCGGTGCGGCTGGTGCAACCGGCCTCGTCGACGAAGCGGTACCAGTGCTCGCTCGCCGGCCTCAGCCCGGCGGCGAGGAAGCGGCACGTCCAGTCGGTGCGCGCGCTGACCTCGACCTCTCCGCGCGCGACGACCCGCGCGAACGCCTCGTCGCGAGCGACCTCGACCAGCAGCCGGTGCGCGACGGCTCCGGGATCGGGCGCGCGGCGCGTCCACAGGAGAACGCTGTCCGGCGCGGGGTCGCCCGAGGCGACGCCCTGGGGATAGAGGTCGCGCCGCTCGGCGCGCGTCGCGCGCGGGGCGGTGGCGCACCGGGGGCCGAAGGCGAGCGCGGCCCCCAGCGCCGCGGCTCGCGCGGCGAGCTGTCTCCGGGTGAAGCCAGATGCACGACCCATGATCGTTCCTCCGAGATCGCTCCGCGGTCGTCAGGAGCCGCGCACGCATCCTAGGAGGGCTCGTCGGCGTCGGCGCGCGATCCGAGGCGAATCCGCCGCTGCGGACGTACTTGTCGCGCAAGGGCACGGTTGCGGACGTGCAAGGGCGCGAGCCCATCCGGCAGCGATCGCCGCAGCCGCCGCGCCCTCGACACGCGCGCTAGCGCGAGGCGCGCGCCGCGGCGGCGCGTCGCGCTCCCGAGAGCCGCTCGACCCCCGCCGTGATCGCGACGTAGAGCAACGGCGTGAACACGAGCCCGAGCAGCGTGTTCCCGATCATGCCGTAGAAGACGGCGGTGCCGATCGCCTGCCGGCTCGCGGCGCCGGCGCCGGTCGCGTGCACGAGCGGCAGCACGCCCAGGATGAAGGCCAGCGCGGTCATCAGGATCGGCCGCAGGCGCAGGCGCGCGGCCTCGACCGCGGCGGCGACGAGGTCGGCGCCGCGCTCGTGGCTGGCGCGCGCGAACTCGACGATCAGGATCGCGTTCTTGGCGCCGAGGCCGACGAGCAGCACGAGCCCCACCTGCGTGTAGAGGTTGTTGTCCATGCCGCGCCACGAGAGGCCGAGCATCGCGCCGAGCACCGCCAGCGGGATCGAGAGCAGGACCGGCAAGGGCAGCGTCCAGCTCTCGTAGAGCCCGGCCAGGATCAGGTAGACGACGAGCAGCGCCAGCCCGAAGGCGAGCGCGCCCTGGCCGCTGGCGCGCTCCTGCTGGAGCGAGAGGCCCGTCCACTCGCCGGCGACGCCCGCCGGGCGCTTCTGCGCCAGCATCGAGTCGACGATGGCCAGCGCGTCGCCCGTGCTGACGCCCGGCGCCGGCACGCCGCGCAGGGCCGCGGCGGGGTAGAGGTTGTAGCGTACGACGTGCGCGGGCCCCATCGTCTCGCGCAGCGCGACGAGCGAGCCGAGCGGCACCATCGCGCCCTCGGCGTTGCGCACCTGCAGGCCCCGGATCTGGTCGGCGCGCGCGCGGAAGGCGCCCTCGGCCTGCACGTTGACCTGCCAGGCGCGGTCGAAGCGGTTGAAGTCGTTCACGTAGGCCGAGCCGAGCTGCACGCTCATCGTGCCGAACAGCTCCTGCAGCGCGACGCCGCGCTTCTTGGCCTTCTCGCGGTCGACGTCGGCGTAGAGCTGCGGCACCGCGGCGCGGTAGGGGCTGTTCACCGCGCGCAGGCCCGACTGCGCGTTGCCGTCGGCCACCAGCTCGCCGACGAGCTCTTGCAGCGCCACGCGGCCGACGCCGCCGCGGTCCTCGATGCGCAGGTCGAAGCCGGCGGCGTTGCCGACGCCCTCGACGGCCGGCGGCTGGAAGGCGATCACGAGGCCCTCCTGGATCGCCGCGTAGCGCTGGCGCAGCTCGCCCAGGATCGCCGGCAGGCTGCGGCCGCGCGGCACGCGCTCCGACCACGGCCGCAGGCCCGAGAACAGGACGGCGTAGTTCGAGCCGTTGCCCGCGATCAGCGAGAAGCCCTGGAACGCGGCCACGTGGTCGACGCCCTCCGTCTCCTCCAGGATCGCCTCGCAGCGCTCGATCACGGCCAGCGTGCGCTCCTGGCTGGCGCTGTCTGGCATCCACACCTCGGTGATCAGCAGGCCGCGGTCCTCGTCCGGCACGAAGCCGGTCGGGACGCTCTGCACCGCGACCCAGGTGGCGGCGAGGGCGCCGGCGAAGACGAGCAGCGAGAGGGCGAGCAGCGCGGGGTGCAGCAGCCGGCGCACCAGCCCGGCGTAGGCGTCGGCGACGCGTGCGAAGCCGCGGTCGAACAGGCGCTTGAACCGGCTCTCGCGCTGGCCCGGGCGGTGCTCGCGCAAGAGCACGCCGGCCAGCGCCGGGCTCAGCGTCAGCGCGCACAGCGCGCTGAAGAACGTGCTGGCGGCGATCGTCAGCGCGAACTGGCGGTACAGCTGGCCGCTGATCCCCGGCAGCGCCGCGGTCGGCAGGAACACCGCCATCAGCACGAGCGAGATGCCGAGCACGGCGCCGAACACCTCGGCCATCGCCTTGCGCGCGGCCTCCTTCGGCGGCAGGTGCAGCTCGCTCAGGTTGCGCTCGACGTTCTCGACCACCACGATCGCATCGTCCACGACGATGCCGATCGCGAGCACGAGCCCGAACAGTGTCGGCAGGTTCAGGCTGAAGCCGAACAGGGCCAGCGCCAGGAACGTGCCGATCAAGGACACCGGGATCGCCGCCAGCGGGATCAGGGTCGCGCGCAGGCTGCCGAGGAACACGAGCACGACCAGCAGCACCAGCGCCACAGCCTCGAAGAGCGTCTCGTAGACGCCGTCGATGGCGGCCACGACGAACGCGGAGGTGTCGTAGATCGTCTGCAGGTGCAGGCCTTCGGGCAGCTCGCGCTCCACCTCGTCCAGCAGGCGGTGGAGCTCCTCTGCGACCTGCACGGCGTTCCCGTCGGGCGACAGGTAGACCACCATCAGCCCCGAAGGAACGCCGTCGATGCGACCGAGCGTGTCGTAGGAGCGCGCGCCGAGCTCGACGCGCGCGACATCGCCCAGACGGACGACGCGGTTCCCATCGGCCTTGACGACGATGTCGGCGAACTGCTCGGGGTCGGCCAGCCGTCCGAGCGTCGTGACCGAGTACTGGTAGCCCAGCCCCGCCGGCGCCGGCGGCTGCCCGATCACGCCGGCCGCGACCTGGACGTTCTGCTCCTGCAGCGCGCGCACGACGTCGAGCGCGACCAGGCCGCGCGAGCGCAGCCGGTCGGGGTCCAGCCACACGCGCATGCCGTAGTCCTTGCTCGGCCGGACCAGCGTGTCGCCGACGCCGCGGAGGCGCTTGACGCGGTCGTTGACCTGGATGACCAGGTAGTTCGCCAGGTACAGGTCGGAGTAGCGTGCGCGCGCGGCGTCGTCCTCGGGGACGAGGCCGACGACCGCCACGATGCTCGACGACACCTTGCTCGTGACGACGCCCTGGCGGCGCACCTCCTCGGGCAGCTTCGGCAGCGCGATCGCCACGCGGTTCTGCACGAGCACGGAGGCGATGTCGATGTCGGTGCCGACCTCGAACGTGACGTCCAGCACGTAGGAGCCGTCGCCCGCCGACGTGCTCTCCATGTAGAGCATGCGGTCCACGCCGTTCACCTGCTGCTCGATCGGCGCCGCCACGGTGTCGGCGATCACCTGCGCGCTGGCGCCCGGGTAGACCGTGCTGACGCGGACCACCGGCGGGGCGATGTCGGGGTACTGCGCCACGGGCAGCGTCGGGTAGGCCACCGCGCCGAGCAGCACGATCAGGATCGACAGGACGCAGGCGACGATCGGCCGGCGGATGAAGAACTGGCTGAGCACGGCGGGTCCTCAGGGGGTGCGCGGGGCGGGGGCGGGCTCGGCCGCGCTCGGCTGCACCACCGCACCCGGGCGCGCGCGCTGCAGGCCGTTGACGACGATGCGGTCGGTCGCGGCCAGGCCGGCGGTGACCACGCGCTGGCCGTCCTCGAGCGCCCCGATCTCGACGCGCCGGCCGTGCACGACGTTCGTCTCGTCCACGACCAGCGCGTAACGGCCGCCCTGGTCGGAGAGCAGCGCGACGTCGGGCGCCACGAGCGCGGCCTGCGTCTGCACCGGGAAGCGCAGCCGCACGAACAGCCCCGGCAGGAGCAGCTCGTCCTCGTTCTCGAAGCGGCAGCGCACCTGGATCGTGCTGGTGGCGGGATCGAGCCGCGGGTCCACGTACTCGATGCGCCCGCGGACCGTGAACGCCTCCTGGTCGGCGATGGCGAGCTCGACCGGCCACCACTCGCCCGGGGCCACCTGCCCCGGCTCGGAGGGCTCGGCGCGCGCCAGGCGCGCGCGGCGCACCGCCAGCAGGTCGCTCTCGCTGACGTCCACGGTCACGTAGATCGGCCGCGATGCGACCAGCGTGGCGAGCAGGGTCGGTCCGCCCTGGCCGACGAGGTTGCCCGCGTCGACGAGGTTCTTCGTGATGCGGCCGGCGAACGGCGCGCGCACCTCGCAGAAGCCGAGGTCGAGCCGCGCGCTCGCGAGCTCGGCGCGCGCCGCCTCGACGGCCGCCGCAGCGGACTCGCGCGCGGCCGCCTTGACGATGCGGTCGATGTCGCTGCCGGCGCGCTGCGCCGCGAGCTCCTCCGCGACGCGCGCGTCGGCCTCGGCGCCGCGAAAGGCCGCCTCGGCGGCCGCCAGGCGCGCGCCGGCGCGCGCGACGACGGCTTCGTAGGGGCGCCGATCGATCACGAGCAAGAGGTCGCCCTCGGACACCTGCGCGCCGGGCTGGAACAGGACCTGGTCCAGGAATCCGCCGACGCGCGCGCGCAGGTCCACCGTCAGGAAGGCCTCCGTCGTGCCGCTGTACTCGAGGTAGCGCGTGACGTCGCGCAGCGAGGGCGTCGCGACGGTGACCTCCGGCGGCGGCGGCGGGACGAAGGCGTTCGCCTGCGGGGCGCAGCCTGCGAGCGCGGCGAGGCCTAGCGCGCGCAGCAGCGCCCGAACCGGTGCCGATGGGTGCCGTTCCGTCCGTCGCTCGTTCGTCATGGCTCTCTCCTCGGAGCGGTGTCGCCGCCGTGCGCGGCGGGAGGATCGCCGGCCGCGCGCTGATCCTGCTCGGGATCGAGCACCAGCACGTCGCCCCAGTCCGTGCGCGCCCGCATCGCCGCGGCCGTCGCGCGCGGGACGAGCGCGCGCGCGCCGCGCACCTCCCAGCCGCCGCCCAGCGCGCGGAACGTGGCGATCGCGGCGATGGCCGTGCCGGCCTGCGCCAGCACGAGCCGGTTCTGCCTGTCCACCAGGTCGCTCTGCGCCTGGTCCACGCGCAGGAAGTCCACGGCGCCCTGGCGGTACTGGATCAGCGCCAGCTCGAGCGAGCGCTGCGCGGCGCGCACGCTCGCCGCCAGGCGCTCGGCCTGCTCGCGGCCGCGCAGGAAGCGCGACAGCCCGCCCTCGACCTCGGCCGCCGCCACGAGCACGACCTGCTGGTAGGCGGCGCGCGCCTCCTCGAAGCGCGCGTCGGCGGCGCGCACGCGGCTCTTGATGCGCCCGTAGTCGAGGAGCGGCCACTGCACGCCGAGGCCGACGAAGCCCTCGAACGAGTCCGCGCCGAGGAGGTCGCCCGGGCCGGGCGAGCCGACGACCGTGTCCGACGAGGTCGTGCGGAAGCCCGTGCGCCCCGAGAGCGCGATCGCCGGGTAGCGCTCCGCCCGGATCGCGCCGATCAGCGCGCAGAGCGCGGCGGCCGTACGCTCGGCGGCGCGCACGTCGGGCCGGCGGCGCAAGAGGTCCGCGGGCACGCCGAGCGCGATCGCCGCCGGCGGCGCCGGTACCGCTCCGGGGCCGAGCTCGAGGACCAGGTCCGCGGGCGGCCGTCCGAGCAGCACGCCGAGCGCGAGCTCCGTCTGCCGCAGCCGGTCCGCCAGCACGGGCACGAAGGCCTCGGTGTTCGCCAGCGTCGCCTCGGCCCCGGCGACGTCGAGCTCCGACACGGCGCCGGCGCGCTGGCGCGCGACGGTCAAGGCCAGCGTGTCGCGCTGGGCGGCGACGTTCGCGCGCGTCAGCGCGAGCTGCTCCTGCAGCGAGCGCAGCGTCACGTAGGTGCTCGCGACCTCCGCCGCCAGCGCCACGGCGAACGCGTCGTGCTCCGCCAGCGCGGCCTCGAGCGCGGCGTCGGCGGACTCGATCCCTCTCCGGAAGCGGCCCCACAGGTCGAGCTCCCACGCCGCCTGCAGCCCGACCGAGAGCGCCTCGTACGAGCGGTCGCCGGCGCCGAGCGGCGTGTTCCGGCTCTCGCGCCGCGTCGCGGCCTCGCCGACCGCCGGCTGCGACTGCGGGAAGAGCTGGCTCGCCGCGAGGCCGCGCAGCGCCTGCGCCTGCAGCACGCGCAGCCCGGCCTGCCGCAGGGTGAGGCTCTGCTCGCGTGCGCTCGCGACCAGGCGCTCGAGCACGGGGTCGCCGAACGCCTCCCACCACGCCGGCGAGGCCGGCGGCGCCGGGTCGCCCTCGGCCGCGGCGGCCGCGGACCAGCGCTCCGCCAGCGGGGCCTCGGGGGTCCGGTAGTCCGGCCCGACCAGGCAGCCGCTCAGCCCCGCGAGCGCGGTCGCTCCGAGCGCGTCCCGGAACGTCCGGCGATCGCGCGGCCGCGCCGTCGCTCCACGCGTCGTCCGCCCCGGGCCCGAGTCCTCGCGCGGATCCTCCACGCGGAGGTTGAGCGGAGACCCGGGACAGCCCCCGGTGGCGCTACGAGCCGGACGGCCAGCCGCGCGTCCAGGCGGACGTGAGCGCGCTCGCCGCGGGGAGCGTCAGCGCCGTCGGCTCGGGCCGCCACGCGCGCGCCCGTCCCTCGGCCGCCTCGATCGCCTCGGGCGGGAGCGAGCGGGCCAGCGCCGCGCGGCGCGCGGCCGCCACGTCGTCGCCCGCGCTCGCCGCGAGCGCGTACCAGACGTACGCGTCGCGCTCGCTCTGCGCGACGCCGAGGCCGCGCTCGGTCAGGTGCCCCAGGCGGCACAGCGCACGCGCGTGTCCCTGCAGCGCGGCGCGCTCGGTCCAGCGGTAGGCCTCGCCCGCGTCCGTGGAGACGCCGCGCCCGCGCAGGCACAGGAGCGCGAGGTCCACCTGCGCCGCGGCCAGCCCCTGCTCGGCCGCGAGCCGCAGGAGGCGCGCGGCGCGCACGTCGTCGGACGGGCCGCCGCGCCCCTCGAGCAGCAGGCGCGCGAGCGCGTGGCGCGCGTGCGGCACGCCTTGCTCCGCCGCCAGCGCGAGCCAGCGGCGCGCCTCGCGGTCGTCCTGCGGCACGCCCCGCCCTTGCAGGCACAGGAGCCCGAGCCGCGCCTGCGCGGTCGCCTGGCCCTGCTCGGCCGCCCGACGGTACCAGCGCGCAGCGCGCGCGGTGTCGGGCGCGCCGGCCTGGCCCTCCTCGAGCAGCGCGGCGAGCAGGACCATCGCGTCGGCGTCCTCGTCCCCGGCGTGCTCTTCCGCCGCGTCGGCCTCGGACGTCGCCGCGCTCGCATCCTCGGCAGCGGCCTGCGCGGCGAGCGGGAAGCTCTCGAAGATCTCGGCCACGGCCTCGTCCGCGGCGCGCGCGACGTCGCCGCGCAACGCCGGCGTCGAGCGCACGATGCGCGCCGCTTCCCAGACGACGGTGCGCTGCCGGGCGTCGGCCACCTGCAGGAGCAGCGCGACCTCGGTCGCGCGCGCGAGCGGCTCGCGATATCCCGCGGCCCACTCGGTGTCGGAGATGGGACGGATGACCGCGACCGGATAGGGGTCGGGCACCGTGTCCAGCACCCTGCGCGAGCAGGGCACGAGCTGCACGAGCAGGTCCGGATCGTTCGCGCGGCCGAAGCCGCGCGCCTCCATCTCACGCGCGGCGGCGGCCTGGAGCGCGGCGTGCAGCGGATCCTCGCCGTCGCCGCCCGCGAAGCCGTAGGTGCGGTGCTCGCCCCACGACGTGTCGGAGTCGCCGTGGACCAGCCGCGCGCTGCTGGAGCAGCCGGGTGCGGCGAGCGACGCGAGCGCGAGCAGCAGGGCTCCCGACCGCGCTGCCCGTGCGACCCGCGCAGGGCGAAGCGGCGCGCGCCAGACGGCCTCGAGGCCGCGCGGGATCCCGGGCTCAGGGCGGCGGTGCGAGCTCATGTTCGGCGCTCCCTTCGTACTGCGATCGTGGTTCCTCGGGGACCGTGCTTCAAGAAGGCGTGGCGCAGGCCGAGAGCGATCGAGACCGGCCTGGAGAGGAGAGGGGCGCCGCGCTGCACGGGGCTCTCATCGGGTGGCCGCGCCGCGCGCCTTCAGCTCCACCGCGGCGATCGCGCCCGGCCCGGGGACGAGGGCCGGCCCTCGGCAGAGATCGTCTTTACGAACGAGGACGAGGCGCACCGCCGGCGAGGGCAATCGCTCGCCGGGCGCGGTCCGTCGTGCGGGTCGAGGCGTCACTCCAGCCGGTCCACGCGCCGCAGCTCGGGGAAGAGCCACGCCCACAGCCCGGTCACGAGGACGGACGCCGCGCCGCCGAGCACCGCGGCGAGCACCGGGCCGAACAGGCGCGCGGTCACGCCGCTCTCGAACTCGCCGAGCTCGTTCGAGGCGCCGATGAAGAGGTAGGAGACCGCCGCCACCCGCCCGCGCATCGCGTCGGGCGCGACGACCTGGATCAGCGTCTGGCGCACGTAGACCGAGACCATGTCGGCGCCGCCCAGCGTGACCAGAGCGCCGAGCGAGAGCGCGAAGTCGCGCGAGAGGCCGAACACCACGGTCGCCAGGCCGAAGACCGCCACGCCGCCGAACATCCAGTGCCCGGCGCGGCGCTGGATCGGGCGCGCGGCGAGCAGGAGCGCCATCGCCGTGGCTCCCAGCGCCGGCGCGGTGCGCAGGAGGCCGAAGCCCTCGGCGCCGACGTGCAGGATGTCGCGCGCGAACACCGGCAGGAGCGCCGTCGCTCCGCCGAGCAGCACCGCGAAGAGGTCGAGCGAGATCGCGCCCAGGACGACGCGCTCGCGCCTCAGGTAGGCGAGCCCCTCGCGCACGGCCTGCACGCGCGAGCCCGGCTGGCGCTCGGGCGTCGTCGGCCGCCGCACGCACAGGAGGCCCAGGATCGAGAGCACGTACAGCGCGAGCGACACGCCGTAGGAATGCGCCGACGACCAGCGCCCGACGACGACGCCGGCCAGCGCCGGCCCGGAGATCGAGCCGACCTGGAAGCAGAGCGAGTTCCACGCGATCGCGCGCCGCAGCAGCCCGCGCGGCACGAGCATCGGCGCCAGCGCCGTGCCGGCCGGCGCGCGGAAGGCGCGCGCGACGCCGAAGGCGAAGGCGATCCCGATCAGCCCGCGCGCGCTCAGCGCGCCGGCCACCTGGGCCGCCAGGAGCGCGGCCGCGCACAGCGCCTCGGCGGCGAAGCACGCGATCAAGATCCCCCGGCGCGAGGCGCGGTCCGCGACGACGCCCGCCGGCAGCGCGAGGAAGAAGAGCGGCAGGAAGCTCGCCAGCCCGACCAGGCCGACGTAGAAGGCCGACTCCGCCACGCCGCGCTCGGCGCGCGTCAGGTCGTAGACCTGCCAGCCCATCGTCACGCTCTGCGCGACGGTCCCGAGCACGCCGCAGCAGCGGCTGACCAGGAACACGATGAAGTCCCGCTCCCGCAGGAGCGCGCGCGCGCCGGGGTCGGTGCTCGCGGTGTCGGCTGCGGCGCTGGTGGGAGGCGGCGGCATCGGGAGCGCGAAGGGAGGGATCGGAGCTGCGGCGGTCAGCGGGGGAGCGCGCCCGCCGTGCGCGCGATCTCGGCGGCGAGCTCGGCCACCAGCGCGCTCATCGCCTCGACGAGGTCCGGCGTCTCGGGGCTCGCGGCCCGGCGCTCGAGGGCGAACGGGTGGACGGCGCGGTCGCTCGCGCGCAGGTTGCGCAGGCTCCAGAAGCCCGCGAGGCGCACGCGGCCCTCGCGGTCGCCCTCGAAGGCGGCGGCGTCGAGCTCGACCTGCAGCGCGGGGCGCTCGGACGACGGCGCGGGATGGGCGATGACCGAGCCGCGCGGCAAGAGCGCCGCGAGGTCGAGCGCCAGCACGCGCAGGAAGGCCTTGTCGAGCGGCTCCGCCCAGCGGTCCACGCGCGAGGGCTCGAGCTGGTTCGGGCCGACGCGCCGCACGACCTCCGGGCGCAGCAGGTAGTCGGGCAGGCGCAGCGGGCCGACCAGCACGCCGGCCCCCGCGCCCGCGGGCACGGCGCCGCCGCCCGCATCGGCGAGCGCCGCGCCGGCCGCCGCGCGCGGCGCGAGCACGAAGAAGCGCGTCGGGTCCGCACGCGGCTCGAGCACGGTGCAGGCGGCCAGCGCCAGCGCGGCGAGCGCTGCGGCGAAAGAGCGGCGGGAAGAGGCGTGCGGACGCGGTCGGGGTCGGGTCATGGCTTGCTCGGGACGTCTCGGCCGCGCAGGAGGGCGCTCGGGTCGCGCTCCAGGAGCTCGGTCAGCCCGCGCAGCGAGCGCGAGGCGCTCGCGAGCTCGGCCAGCGCCTCCTGGAGCCGGACGACCAGCGGGGCCTCGGGGTCGAAGAGGCCGCGCGCGGCGGCCAGCGTGCGCGAGACCTCCTCCTCGACCAGGACCGCGCGGCGCGCGGCCAGGTCGAGGCCGGCGATCGCGGGGCGCAGCTCCTCGAGCGTGCGCTCGAGCGAGCCCGCGGCGCCCTCGACCGCGTGCGACATCGAGGTCACGCTGCCGGACAGCGGGTCGACCTGCGCGCGCAGCGCGCCCGCCGCCTCGTCGATCGTTCCCAGCGCGCGCACGAGCGCGGCGGGGATCGAGCGCGCCTCGGACGAGGCGACCAGCTCGCGCAGCGCGCGCGAGGTCTCGATCAGGTCGGCCACCATGCCCTCGAGGTCCATCTCGCTCAGGCGCTCGACGATGCGCTGCACCTCCTCGAGCGGCGTCGGCAGCGTCGGGATCTCCTGCAGCTCCGACTCGCCGCCGAACAGCCGCAGCGGCGTGTCGGGCGCCATCTCGAGCGCGACGTAGCGGTTGCCGGTGACGAAGCTCTCGAGGTCGAGGCGCGCGCGCAGGCCGCGCTCGACGATCCGCTGCATGCGCGACGGCTCGAAGGTCACGTCGTAGCCGCTGCGGCTCTCGATCAGGTCCTCGTCGAGCACGATCGTCACCGGGATCGTCGTCGAGGGGCCCTCCTCGGTGAGGCGCAGCCGGATGCTCGTCACCGCGCCCACCTGGACCCCCTGGAACTTGACCGGCGCGCCGACGTCGAGGCCGTCGACCTTGCCGCGGAAGTAGAGCACGAACGGGTGCTTGCGGTGGAAGAGGTCGCCGCCGCCGATCAGGATCAGCCCGATCAGCGCCACGACGACCGCGCCGACGACGAAGCCGCCGATCAGCGTCGGGCTGGCGCGCCGGGTCACGCGTCCCTCCGCGGCGGCGCCTCGGCCGCGCGCGCCAGGAAGCGGCGCACCTTGGGCTCGCCGCTCGTCGCGAGCAGCTCGCGCGGGTCGCCGTGTGCGGTCATCGTGCGCGTCTCCGGGTCGAGGAAGATCGCCGTGTCGGCGATGGTGAAGATGCTGGCGAGCTCGTGGGTCACGACCACGACGGTCGCGCCCAGGCTGGCGCGCAGCTCGAGGATCAGCTCGTCGAGCAGGCGCGAGCTGATCGGGTCGAGGCCGGCGCTGGGCTCGTCGAAGAAGAGGATCTCGGGGTCGAGCGCGATCGCGCGCGCCAGGCCGGCGCGCTTCTGCATGCCGCCGCTGATCTCGCTCGGGTAGTGGTCCTCGAAGCCCTGCAGGCCGACCAGCGCGAGCTTGAGCGCCGCCACCTCGCGCACCTCCGCGGGCGCGAGCTCGGTGTACTGCTCGAGCGGCAGGGAGACGTTCTCCGCCAGCGTCAGCGAGCTCCACAGCGCGCCGCGCTGGTAGAGGATGCCAGAGCGGCGCAGGATGCGCCCGCGCTCGTCGGCGTCGGCGGCGGTGAAGCTCGTGTCGCCGTAGTAGACCTCGCCCTGCGCGGGCTCGAGCAGGCCGACCATGTGCCGCAGGAGCGTGCTCTTGCCGCAGCCGCTCGGCCCCATGATGACGAAGACGTCGCCGCGGCCGACGTCGAAGTCGAGGTCGCGCTGCAGCACGAAGGAGCCGTACGCCATCGTCAGGCCGCGCACGCGGATGTGGGGCGGCCGCACGTCAGACCCCCAGCGCGCCCGTCAGGACGGCGAAGATCCCGTCGGCGGCGACGATCGCGACGATGCCGCTGACGACCGCCGCCGTGGCCGCGTCGCCGACGGCCGAGGCGCTGCCCGCGGTGCGCATCCCGCGCCGGCAGCCCGCGACCGCCACCAGCACGCCGAAGACGGCGCTCTTCGACAGGCCGACCAGACAGTCCGTGACCGAGATCGACTCGACCGTGCGCCGCGAGTACTCGGCCAGGGGGATGTCGAGCACGAGCATCCCGACCAGCCCGCCGCCGGCGATGCCGATCAGGTCGGCGAAGATGCACAGGAACGGCATCATCAGGAACAGCGCCAGCACGCGCGGCAGAACCAGGTACTCGAGCGGCTGGAGCCCGAGCGTCACGAGCGCGTCCACCTCCTCGTTGACCTTCATCGTGCCGATCTGCGCGGCGAAGGCCGCCCCGGTGCGCCCGGCCATCAGGATGCCGGTCATCAGCGCGCCCATCTCGCGCACCATGCCCACCCCGACCAGGTTCGCGACGTAGACCTGCGCGCCGAAGCGCTCGAGCTGCACCGCGCCGACGAAGGCCAGGATCAGGCCGACCAGGAACGCGATCAGCGCGACGATCGGCAGCGCGTGCGCGCCGCACTCCTGCACGAGCAGCCACAGGTCGCGCGCCTGGTAGCGCGCGCGGCGCGCGAAGAAGCGCTCGACCGCGAGCACGATCCCGCCCAGGAAGCCGAGCGCGTCGGCCGCGCCCGAGGCCGTGGCGAGCGTGCCCGCGCCGACGCGCGCGATCCACGGCGCGGGCGGCGGCTCGCGGCGCGGCTCGTGCTCGGGCGCCGCCTCGGCCAGCGCGAGCAGCTTGCGCACGCCCTCGGGCAGGCCGCCGCGGTCCACGGCGACCGAGCGCGCGCGGCACGCGGCGAGCACCGCGCGCAGGAAGGTCAAGAGACCGCTGTCCCAGGCGCGCACGCCGTCCGCGCGGAAGCGCAGGCGCTCGGTGGGGCGCGCGTCGAGCTCGCGCGCCACGTCCGCCGCCGACGGCCGCGCCAGCGCGAGCAGCCAGTCGCCGGCCAGGCGCACCTCGAGGGTCCGCTCGTCCGGCCGGGCGAAGGCGACCTCGCTCATGCGTCGGCCGGGGTCCGGCCGTGCGGACATGCTAGGTGCGCTTCAGGTCGCCCGCAATCGGCGCGCCGGGCGGACGCGCTGCTCTGTCCAGCCCGCGCGCTCAGAAAGGCAGGAGCGGGCGCGCGGCGGTCCGCTCCAGAGAGCAACCCGCCGCCGACGAGGACGACACGATGAGGACCCAGGACGCCGAGGCTCTCTCGGACACGAGCGGCACGCGCACCGCCGGGAAGCGCGCCCCGGGCGCCGCGGCGCTCGACCTGCTGCTCGCCGATCTCTTCGCCCTGTACGTGAAGACGAAGGGCTTCCACTGGCACGTTTCCGGCCCGCACTTCCGCGACCACCACCTGCTGCTCGACGAGCAGGCGCAGCAGGTCTTCGCGGCGATCGACCCGCTGGCCGAGCGCGTGCGCGCGCTCGGGAGCACGACCTTGCGCTCGATCGGGCACGTCGCGCGCCTGCAGCGCGTGCGCGACCACGACGCCGAGGGGACGCCGGCCGCCGCCATGCTGGCCGAGCTGCGCCTGGACAACGAGCGGCTGGCCGCGCACCTGCGCGAGGCGCACGAGCTCTGCGACGAGCGCGGCGACGTGGCCACCGCCAGCCTGCTCGAGACCTGGATCGACGAGGCCGAGCGGCGCGCATGGTTCCTGCGCGAGACGGCTGGGCCGGGGTAGCGGCCAGCAGGCTGCGCGCGCGCCGGGAGCTCCTCAGCCCGACGACGTCGCCGGGCGGTCCGGGTCGTCGAGCGCGTCGGCGAGCGCGAGCAGGGCGCGGTTCAAGCGCCGCTGGACCGTCTTCGTGGACACGCCGAGCAGGAGCGCGACCTCGGTCTGCGCCAGGTCCTGGATGCGCACCAGGCCGAAGACCTCGCGCTCGTCCTCCGGCAGCGCCTCGATCGCCGCGAGGATGCGACGCGCGTTCGGGCCGATCGTGCCGTGGCTCGACTCCGGCGCGGGGATGGACGTGTCGTGCACCGCGGCGGCGGCGGGCTGCTCGGCGAGGCGTCGAGCGAGCTCGTTCAGCTCCCAGCGCATGTGCTGGTTCGCGAGCGCGAAGAACTGGCGCACGGTCCCGGGCCGGACCTCGCGCAGGGCCTTGAGCAGCCGCTCGACCACGCCGCCGAGCACCTCGTCGGAGGCGAGGTTGAGCGGCGGCCGCGTGAGCCGCGGGTAGCTGCGCCACAGGAGCGAGCCGCACAGGACCTGCAGGCGGCGCGCGGCGCCGGCGAGCAGCTCGCGCACCACCGCGGCGTCGGGCGCGTCGGCGGGCGACGCGGCCAGGACGTCGAGGTACCGCTGGACGACCGCGGTCGTGTGGGCGCCGTCCATGGTGCGCGCGATCCTACCAGGGCGAGCGTCGCCGACGGGCATCAGCGCGCCGGAGCGCGGGCGAGCAAGGACGCGACCTCGCCCCACAGCGCGCGGCACTGCTCGGCCTCCTCGGGGGGCAGGCGCTCGAGCGCCTCGGCGTCGCGCACGCCGGCGAGCCGCGGGTCGCGCTGCGCTCGCCACCAGCGCTCGCGCAGCCGCGTCGCGTCCACGACCCGGCCGCCGTCGACCGGCTCGGACCAGGCCAGGAGCTCCTCGCACAGCCAGGCGCGCGCCTGCTCGCGCCAGGCGGCGCGCTCCAGGGCGTCGGGCGCGTCCGGCTCCGTCGCGAGCCCGGCCTGCGCGGCGCAGACCGCCGCCTCGAGACGCACCGCGCTGGTCAGGTCGTCGAAAGGGCGCGGCGTCTCGGCGAAGCCGCGCGCGTAGAGCGTCGCGGCGTCCGTCCAGCGCCCTTTCACGTAGCAGATCTCGGCGAAGTCCAGCGCCACGCTGCCCTCCGGCAGCGGGCCGCCTTCGAGCACGCCGTCGAGCAGCGCCTCGGTGCGCAGGCTGAGCTCGCACAGCTCGACCTGCGTCCCCGCCTGGGCGTGCTGGGGATGCGACGGCGGCAGCAGGTCGCGGCAGCGCACGGAAGCCTCGAGCGCCTCCTGCAGCCTGCCGGAGAGCCACAGGGCGTTCCCGAGCGTCCCGAAGACGAAGGCGTTGTCGGGCTCGATCGCGAGCGCGGCGCGGCAGTGCTCGATGGCCTCGTCGTAGCGCGCGCGGCGCACGAGCGCCGTGGCCATGTTGCCGTGCCCGGCCGCGTTGCGCGGGTCGATCGCCAGCAGGCGGCCGAAGGTCTCGAGCGCCTCGTCGAGCTGGTAGTGCCAGAGGAAGATCGCGCCGAGGTTCGTGAGCACCGCCGCGGAGCGCGGCCGGATGGCGAGCGCGGAGCGGTAGAACTCGACGGCCTGCGGATCGTGGTGCAGGTCGAGCGCCCAGCCCGTCGAGACGTTCGCCCAGAAGTCGCCCGGGTGCTCGCGCTGCACGCGGCGCAGGAAGGCGACGCCGTCGCCGCCGACGGTCTCGAGGCGCTCGCCCAGCGCGACGAGCAGCTCCACCGGCTGCTCGGCGAGCGGCGCCGTGCGCGCGAGCTCCTCCAGCGCGTCCCGGTCGAACAGCGTCGCCGGGTCGCGCACGCGGTCGCGCCAGGGGTCGGGGTCGAGCGCGCGCACGACGGCCAGCACCCACGCGCGCCGCTCGGGGTCGGGGACGTGGGACGCCCAGTCGTCCAGCGCGGGCAGCAGCGCCTGGCGCGCCGCGGACGCGTCGAGCCGCGCCGCGGCGGCGGCGGGCGGCTCGCCGACGCGCGCCAGGCCCGAGGCCTCGAACGCCTCGCCGTAGGCGCGATCGCTCGCGGCGGCGGCCTCGCGGAAGTCGGCGATGGACGCGCGCGCCTCGCGGATGTCGGCCAGCGCGAGGACGAGGTCGAGCTCGCGCCCGAGCGCCGCGTGGCGCTCGCGCAGCGCGGCGGGCGCGCCGTGGGCGAGGCTTCCGCTGGCGCGCTCGAGCGCCGTGCGGGCCTCGGACCAGCGCCCGGCGCGCTCCAGCGCCAGCGCCTGGTCGAGCTCGGTGGAGGCGGCGCGCGCGATGCGCGCGTTTCGCCAGCCGACCCAGCCGCCGGCGCCGCCGAGCGCGAGGAGCGCCAGCGCGCCCGCCGCGCCCGCCGTCGCGTGCGCCGGACGGCGCCGCACCCACTTCGCCGCGCGCTCGAGCGGCCCGGTGCGACGCGCCGCGATCGGCTCGCCGCACTGGAAGCGCTGCAGGTCCTCCTCCAGCGCTTCGGCGCTCGCGTAGCGACGCTCCGGCTCCTTGCGCAGGCACGTCAGGCAGATCGTCTCGAGGTCGCGCGGGACGGCGGCGTTGCGGCGCGAGGGAGGGAGCGGCTCCTCGGAGAGCACCTGCATCTGGGTCGCGAGCGGCGAGCCGCCGAGGAACGGCGGGCGTCCGGTCAGCGTCTCGTAGAGGATCGCGCCGAGCGCCCAGACGTCGGCCGCCGGGCCGATGGCGTCGGACGAGCCGCGCACCTGCTCGGGCGCCATGTAGCTCGGCGTGCCGAGCCGCGCGCCGCTGGCGGTGAGCGTCGAGGCCGCGCGCAGCCGGCGCGCGAGGCCGAAGTCGGTGACCTTCGGCGTGCCGCTCGCGGTGAGCAGCACGTTCGCGGGCTTGAGGTCGCGGTGCACGATCCCGCTCGCGTGCGCGGCGCGCACCGCCGACGCCAGCGTCGCGACGAGCGCCGCGGCCTCGGACGCGGGCAGCGGGCGCCCGCCGAGCCGCTGCGCCAGGCTTCCGCCCTCGACGTGCTCCATCGTGAAGAACGGCCGGCCCTCGAGCTCGCCCACGTCGTGCACCTGGACGACGTTCGGGTGGCTCAGGCCGGCGACGGCCTCCGCCTCGAGCCGGAAGCGCGAGAGCTCCTGCGGCGTGGCGTGCGGCCCCGCCAGGAGCATCTTCACCGCGACGATGCGCTTGAGCCGCAGATGGCGCGCCTTGTAGACGACGCCCATCCCGCCGTGGCCGAGCACGGCGAGCACCTCGTGGCCGGGGATGTGCGGCAGACCGGCCGGCGGGAGCGCGAGGGCGTCCGAGCGCGGGAAGAGCGCGTCGAGCTCGGCCGCCACGCCGTGGAAGCGCCGGCAGCGCTCGCGCACGGCCCGGAGCAGCTCGGGATGCTCGCGGCACACCTCCTCGGGCGTGCGCTCCGAGTCCAGGACCTCCTCGACCAGCTCGCGGATGCGTGCTTCCTGCGACATCGCCGGCCCTCCGGTGCACGACGATCATGCCACCGCCGTGCGCCGCCCGCCAGGCGCGCCGCGTCTCCCGCGACGGGGTGTCCCGTCGCTGCGCTCAGACCCGTGACGGGTGCGGCGTGGGCCGCGCCCACCGAGGCGAGCGACGCGAGAACCGAGGTCGTGCGATGGAGACGAGCAACGGGAAGCCCGCGAGCGCGCGGGCAGCGGGAGGGGGGACGTCCGTGCGCGAGGGCGGCCCGCAGGCGGAGACGATCGTCCTCGTGCACGGGCTGTTCGTCAGCCGGCACTGCTGGGCGCGCTGGGTCGAGCGCTACCGCGCGCGCGGCCACCGCTGCGAGGCGCTGGCCTACCCCGGCCGCGAGGGGACGGTCGCCGAGCTGCGCGCGCGCTTCCCCGATCCCGAGCTGGCGCGCCTCGGCCTGCCCGAGGTGCTGGCGCACCTCGAGCGCGCGATCGCGGCGCTGCCGGGGCCCGCGATCCTGATCGGGCACTCCTTCGGCGGGCTCCTGGTGCAGCTCCTGCTCGCGCGCGGGCTGGGCGTGGCGGGGGCCGCGATCGACTCCGTGCCGCCGTTCGGCGTGCTCGGCGCGCAGCCTTCGTTCCTGCGCGGCGTGTGGCGCGTCGTGCGTCCGGCGGCGAGCGGCGCGGGCTGCTACTTCATGCCCTTCGCCGACTTCCAGGACGTGTGGGCGAACACGCTGCCGCTGGCCGAGCAACGCGCGATCCACCCCGCGCTGATCGTGCCCGAGTCGCGCCGGCTGGCGCGCGGCGCGCTCGGGCTCGGCGCGCGCGTGCCCTTCGCGCGCGCGAGGGCGCCGCTCTTCTTCGTCGCGGGCGAGCGCGACCGCTTCATCCCGCCCGCGCTGAACCGCTCGAACGCGCGCCGCTACGCGCGGGCGAGGACCGACTTCCGCGTCTACCCGGGCCGCACGCACCACCTGCTCGACCAGGAGGGCTGGCAGGAGATCGCCGACGACGTCCTGGCCTGGACGACGCACGCCGCGGCGCAGCGCCGCCCCGCGGCGGGCCCGACGCGCGGCGGGAGGAACGAGGCGTGACGCGCGCCCGACGCTCCGCCGCCGCGCCGCGCGCGCCGGCTGTCCAGCCGCTCCGCTCAGGACGTCGGGGAGCGACCGAGAGCGCGCCCCGCGCCGAGCACGACCGCATGCACGCCCCGCACGCAGCCCCGTCGATCGCGCTGTCGCGCCGCGCCCTCCTGGCCGCGGGCGCCGGCGCGCTGGCGGGAGCCTGCGCCGCGCGGGCGCTGCGCCACGCGCCGACGAACGAGACCCGACCCACGGAGCGAGAGCGACGACCCATGAGCACGATCACGACCGAAGACGGCACGCAGATCTTCTTCAAGGACTGGGGCGCGGGGCAGCCCGTGGTCTTCAGCCACGGCTGGCCGCTCACCGCGGACGCCTGGGACGACCAGATGGTGTTCCTCGCCGCGCGCGGCTTCCGCTGCATCGCGCACGACCGCCGCAGCCACGGTCGCTCGACCCAGACCTGGGAGGGCAACGAGATGGACACCTACGCCGACGACCTGGCCGCGCTGGCGGAGGCGCTCGACCTGCGCGACGCGGTCCACGTCGGGCACTCGACGGGCGGCGGCGAGGTGGCGCGCTACATCGGACGGCACGGGACGGAGCGCGTCGCCAAGGCGGTGCTCATCGGCGCCGTGCCGCCGATCATGCTGCGGACGGCCGCGAACCCCGGCGGGCTCCCGATGGCGAGCTTCGACGCGATCCGCGCGGGCGTCCTGGCCGATCGCTCGCAGTTCTACAAGGACCTGACGACGCCCTTCTACGGGGCGAACCGTCCCGAGGCGAAGGTCTCGCAGGGCATGCGCGACGAGTTCTGGCGGCAGGGCATGCAGGGCGGCCTCAAGGGCCAGCTGGACTGCATCAAGGCCTTCTCCGAGACCGACTTCACCCAGGACCTGGTGCGCTGCGACGTGCCGACGCTCGTCCTGCACGGCGACGACGACCAGATCGTCCCGATCGCCGCCTCGGCGCTGCGCACGGCGAAGCTCGTCAAGGGGGCGCGCCTGAAGGTCCTGCCGGGCGTCGGTCACGGCCTGTGCACGACGGACAAGGACCTGGTCAACGCCGAGCTGCTGGCGTTCCTGCGCTCCTGACACGAGCGGGCGCGACGCCGAGACGGCGCCGGCCCTCACCGACCGAACCACGACACGAGGAAGCGAAGCGAACCATGGCACGGATGCTCCCCGACACCGACGGCGGCCTCGTCACTCCCGACAACTGCGCGGTGGTCTTCATCGACCACCAGCCGCAGATGACGTTCGGCGTGGCGAACATCGACCGCGCGCTCCTGATGAACAACGTCGTCCTGCTGGCCAAGGCGGCCAGGCTCTACGACGTCCCGACGGTGCTCACGGCCGTCGAGACCGAGGGCTTCTCGGGCTACGTGTGGCCCGAGCTGCTCGACGTCTTCCCCGGCCAGGCGGTCGTCGAGCGCACCTCGATGAACTCCTGGGACGACGCCGGCTTCCGCGAGGCGCTCGAGGCCACCGGGCGCAAGAACGTCCTGATCGCCGGCCTGTGGACCGAGGTGTGCGTCACCTGGCCCGCGCTGCACCTGCTGGCCGAGGGCTACAACGTGTTCGTCGTCGAGGACGCGTGCGGGGCGACCTCGCAGGCGGCCCAGGAGGCGTCGCTCTCGCGCATGGTGCAGGCCGGCGTCGTGCGGCTGACGACGATCGCCGCGGTGCTCGAGCTCCAGCGCGACTGGGCGCGGCACGAGCACTACGACGGGCTGATGGCGCTGATCCGCCAGCACGGCGGGGCCTACGGCTCGGGCGTGGAGTACGCCTACACGATGGTGCACAAGGCGCCGCAGTCGGCGCAGAAGCCGCAGGTCGTCCCCAAGGCCAAGGCGCCGGCCGCTCGCTGACGCGCGCGTCGCTCCGGCGCTCCTGCGCGAGCGTCGGGGCGCGGAGGGACTCATGACGAGCTCCGCGGCTCCCGGCCTCACGGTCGTCGTCTCGCGCCGCATCCGCCCCGGGCGCGAGCGCGAGTACGAGGGCGCGATGCGCGACTTCGTGGCCTGGTCGCTCGGGCGGCCGGGCCACGAGGGCCTGCACGTCCTGCGACCCGGGCCGCAGGAGAGCGACTACACAGTCGTCGCGCGCTTCCGCGACGAGGCCGCGCGGCGCTCCTTCATCGCCGCGCCCGAGTACGCCGCCTGGATGGCGCGCCTGGGGGAGCTGACCGACGGGCCGGCGAAGATCCGCGAGCTCTGCGGGCTCGAGGGCTTCGTGACGCTGCCCGGCCACGCGCTGCGGCGGCCGCCGACCTGGAAGCTCGCCGGGGCGACCTTTCTCGGCGTGCTGCCGACGGCGCTGGTGCTGGGGGAGCTGCTCGCGCCGCGCCTCGCGTCCTGGCCGCTGCTCGCGCGCGCGGCCGCCTTCAACGCCGCCGTCGTGGCGTGCCTGTCCTGGATCGTGATGCCGGCGGTGACGCGCGCGCTGCACGGCTGGCTCCTTCCCACCCGCGCGGACGAGGACGAGCGATGAAGAAGGCCGAGCTCCTGCTGCACGGCGGGCGGATCACGACGCAGGACGACGCGCTCCCCGAGGCCGACTGGCTGGCGGTGGCCGGCGGGCGCGTGCTCGCGACCGGCCGTGGCGAGCCGCCGCCGGCGCTCCTGGAGCCGCGCACGCGGCGCGTCGCGCTCGCGGGACGGCGCGTGATCCCCGGGCTGAACGACTCGCACCTGCACGTGATCCGCGCCGGCCTGAACTGGTTCCTCGAGCTGCGCTGGGACGGGCTCGGCTCGCTGGCGGAGGGGCTCGAGCGGCTGCGCGAGCGCGCGGCCGCCACGCCGCCGCCGCAGTGGGTGCGCGTGATCGGCGGCTGGAGCGAGTGGCAGTTCGCCGAGCGCCGCATGCCGACGATCGAGGAGCTGAACCGCGCCGCGCCCGAGACGCCGGTCATGGTGCTGCACCTCTACGACTGCGCGCTGCTGAACCGCGCCGCGGTGCGCGCGCTCGGGATGGACGCGAGCACGCCGAACCCGCCCGGCGGCCTGATCGCGCGCGACGCGCGCGGCCGGCCGACGGGTCTGCTCGTGGCCGAGCCGAACGCGTTCCTCCTGTACTCGACCCTGGCGCGCGCGCCGAAGCTCGACCCAGACGACCAGCTCGTCTCGACGCGCTGGTTCCAGCGCGAGCTCAACCGCTTCGGCGTCACGAGCGTCGGCGACGCCGGCGGCGGCTGGCAGAGCTACCCCGAGGACTACGGCGTGATCCGCGCGCTGGCCGAGCGCGGCCTGATGTCGCTGCGCATCGCCTACAGCCTGTTCGCGCAGCGTCCGGGCGCCGAGCTCGAGGACGTCACGCGCTGGATCGCGATGACGCGTCCCGGCGAGGGCGACGACTGGCTGCGCGTGCAGGGCGCGGGCGAGAACCTGGTCTGGAGCGCGGCCGACTTCGAGAACTTCCTCCAGCCGCGCCCCGACCTGCGGCCGGTGCTCGAGAGCGAGCTCGAGGCCGTCGTGCGCGCGCTCGTCGCCGCGCGCTGGCCGTTCCGCATCCACGCCACCTACGACGAGTCGATCCGGCGCTTCCTCGACGTGCTCGAGCGCGTGGACCGCGAGGTGCCGTTCGCCGGCCTGCGCTGGCTCTTCGACCACTGCGAGACGGCGCGGCCCGAGACGCTCGAGCGCATCGCGGCGCTCGGCGGCGGCGTCGCGATCCAGCACCGCATGGCTTTCCAGGGCGAGGCCTTCGTGCGCCGCTACGGTCGCGCCGCGGCGCGCACGGCGCCGCCCGTGCGCGCGATGCTGCGCGCGGGCATCCCGGTCGGCGCGGGCACCGACGGCACGCGCGTCGCGAGCTACCACCCCTGGACGTGCCTGCAGTGGCTGGTCACCGGCCGCACGGTCGGCGGCACCGAGCTGAACGAGCCCGAGGACCGCCTGTCGCGCGCGGAGGCGCTGCGCCTCTACACGCACGGCAGCGCCTGGACGAGCGGCGAGGAGGACGCCAAGGGCCGGCTCGTGCCGGGCGCGCACGCCGACCTGGCGGTGCTCGACCGGGACTGGTTCCGCGTGCCCGAGGAAGAGCTGCGCGCGATCGTCTCGCTGCTCACCATCGTCGGCGGGCGCGTCGTGCACGCCGACGGGCCGTACGCCGCGCTCGCGCCGCCGCTGCCGCCGGTCGCGCCCGGCTGGTCGCCGGTGGCGCGCTATGGCGGGTGGGCGGGCGGGGCCGAGCCCGCGCCGCCAGCGCACGCCGTCGTCGCCGCCGCCGACGGGCGCCTGTGGGGGCCGGACTGCGGATGCTGACGCCGCAGGCGATCGAGGCGCGCGCGCCCGACGCGACGCCACCGCTGACGCAGACGCGCGCGGAGGAGGACTACGCCTACCTCGCGGATCCGGCGCGGCGCGCCGGCGCGTGGTGGGAGCCACTCGCGCACGTCCCGCTCCCCGTACCAGCGGATGCGTGGCTCGGGACCGGCGTCCGTCAGCGCTGTTCCCCCGGACCGCCCGCGTCCTCGGCTCCGCGCAGGTAGCCGAGCGCGCGCAGCTGCTCGAGGCGCGCCTCCTCCGCGCGACGCGCGGCGTGGTCGCCGGTTCCGGCGAGCGCCTCCTCGAGAGCCTCGCTCGCGCGCCGGCGCTCGTCCTGCGCGCGGAGCCAGGCGTCGTCGTCGTAGCTCGCGACGTTCGGCTCGGGCCCGGAGAGGGCTTCCGGGGTCAGCACCTCCTCGAGAGCGCCCCCGCACAGGTCGTCGGCCGGCGGCAGGTCCAGCAGGGCGAGCACGGTGGGGAGCACGTCGCACACGCTGCCCAGGCGCTCGGGCGGTCCCTGGCGGCCCTGCCTCGCGTCGCGGATGCCCGGGCCCGCCGCGATCAGCACGCCGTCGGGCGCGTCGTCGTGCGCGCCCGAGTTCGCGTCGGCGGGCGGCGTGTCGGCGTCGAAGGTCGCGTCGCGGTTGGTCGGATGGAAGCCGTGGTCGGACACGACGACGACGGCCGCGCCGGGCGCGAGCGCGACGAGCTCCGCCACGGCCGCGTCCACCCAGCGGTAGGCGCGGCGCACCATGTCGCCGAAGTCCTCGACCTCCGCGGCGGTCGGCGGGTGGCGGAAGAGCGCCGGCTCCTGGTAGCGCAGGAAGCGGTGCGAGACGACGTCGACCTGGCCGAAGTAGACCATCAGGAGGTCGGGAGGGTCGCCGTCCTCCAGCAGGCGCCGAGCGATCTCCAGGTAGGTCTGGTCGGCCGCGAGCGACCAGGTCGAGCCCTCCCACAGGCGGCGCGTCAGCTCGCGCGGCGGGTGCCGCGGCGCGCCGAACGTCTCGCGCTCGAGGCGCGGCAGCCGCTCGCGCACGTCCTCGGCGACGTCGAGCACCTCGTCCTCGCGCGCCGGCGGGAAGACCTGCGCGGGCACGCCCTCGCGCACGGTGCCCTTCCAGACGTTCTGCGCCCAGCGCACGTCCGCCTGCTCGCGCGTGCTCGTCTGCGCGACCATCACGCCGCGGATCGGCTCGGCCGGGTACGTGCACCACCAGCCGACGCAGTCCACGGCGAGCCCGCGCTCGGAGGCGATGTTCCACAGCGCCTTCGTGCGGCGGTGGCCGCTCGTGTACAGGCGCAGCCCGGCGCCGTCTTGGTAGGCGAAGGAGCGGATGCCGTGCTCCTCCGGCCGCTTGCCGGTCGCGATCGTGGTCCAGATCGCGGGCGAGACCGTGGGCGTGAGCGTCTCGAGCCGGCCGGCGACGCCGCGCTCCATCAGCGCCGCCAGGCAAGGCAGGTCGCCCTCGGCGGCGAAGCGCTCGACGAGCGTCCACTCGAGCCCGTCGACGCCGATCAGGAGCACCGGCGGCCGCGGGGCGCGCTCGCCGGCACAGGCCGCCAGCCCGCCGAGGAGAGCCGCGAGGGGGAGCCTGGGGGTCGGTCGCCCGCGTTCCATGCCTCCACGGTAGCCGCCGCGAGCGCGCCGGTTGCCGGGGAGCTCGTGGCTCGCTGGCCTGGAGCACGTGATTCCGTCGGTGCGCGTCGACGGGGGCGCGCCCGTGGCGCTACGGCACCGGCTCGTCCCAGCCGCCGCCGAGCGCCTTGTAGAGCGCCACGGCGTCGGTCGTGCGCGCGGCCTCGCTGGCGGCGAGCTCGTCCTCGAGGTCCGCCAGCGCGCGCTCGGCGACGAGCACGCTCTGGAAGTCGGAGAGGCCCTCGGTGTACTGCGTGCGCGCCAGCTCGACCGCCAGGCGCGCCTGCGCGGCGCCCTCGGCCAGCGAGGCGCGGCGCGCCTCCTCGCGCCGGGCGGCGCTCATCGCGTTCTCGGCCTCCTCGAGCGCGACCAGCACGGCGCGCTCCCAGCGCACGAGCGCCTGCTCGGTGCGCGCCTCCTGCGCGTCCACCAGACGGCGCAGCCGGCCGGCGTCGAAGACGTTCCAGCGCAGCGAGGGGCCGTAGCCGAAGGTGTTGCTCGAGGCGTCCGGCACGTCGCGCAGCTCCTGCGCGGCGAGGCCCAGGCGTCCGGCGAGCGAGAGGCGCGGGTAGAGCTCGGCCTCGGCCACGCCGATGCGCGCGGTCTCGGCGGCGAGCAGGCGCTCGGCGCGGCGCACGTCGGCGCGCCGGCGCAGGAGGTCGGCCGGCACGCCCACGGCGAGGTCCGCCGGCGGCGCGGGGATCGGCGCGTCCGCCGCCAGCAGGGAGGCGAGCGCGCCGGGCGGCTGGCCGACGAGCACCGCCAGGCGGTTCTCGGCGGCATGCACGCTCGCCTCGAGCCGCGGCAGGCTCGAGCGCGTCCGCTCGACGTTCGTGCGCGCCTGCGCCACGTCGCTCTCGCCGACCAGGCCGGCCTCGAAGCGCGCGCGCACGAGGTCGAGCGTCTGCTCCTGGAGCGAGACGTTGTCGCGCCCGATCGCGAGCCGGCGCCGGAAGGCGCGCAGGTCGACGTACGTGCGCGCGACCTCGGCGGCCACGCTGACCCAGGCCGCGCGCAGGTCCTCGACGCTCGCCTCGAGCGCGGCGTCGGAGGCCTCGAGCGAGCGGCGCACGCGGCCCCACAGGTCGAGCTCCCAGGAGGCGTCGAAGCCGACCGAGAAGCGGTCGTTGTCGGGCACGAAGGCGCCGAAGGGCGTGTTGCGGCTCTCGCCGCTGCGCTCGTAGCCGAGCGTCGCGTCGAGCCTCGGCCAGAGCCCGCTCGCGCTCGCGCCGCGCATGGCGCGCGCCTCCTGCACGCGCGCGAAGGCTTCGCGCAGGTCGAGCGCGTCGCGCGTGGCGCGCAGGACGAGCTCGTCGAGCAGCGGGTCGTCCAGCGTCCGCCACCAGGCCGCGAGCGCGGCGGGCTCCGCCGGCAGGCTCTCGGCGCCGGCCTCGCTCCAGGCGGCGGGCAGCGCGACCTCCGGCGCGGCGTAGTCCGGGCCGACGCGGCAGGCCAGCGCGGCGAGCGCGGCGAGGAGCGCGGGGACGATGCGCGCCGTGGCGCTCACGCGACCCCCATGGCGGCGGCCGCCGGCAGGCGCTCGGCCAGCTCGTCCTCGGCCTCCTCGGGCGCGTGCTGCGCCGCGATGAGCGAGTAGAAGACCGGCACGACGAAGAGCGTGAAGATCGTCCCCACGATCATGCCCGCGACGAGCACGATGCCGATCGAGTTGCGCGCCTCCGCGCCGGGGCCGGTCACGAGCACCAGCGGGAAGTGGCCGAAGACCGTCGCCGCGGACGTCATCAGGACGGGCCGCAGGCGCGTCTGGGCCGCCTCGCGCAGCGCGGCCGCCTTCGACAGGCCGCGCTCCTGGAGCGTGTTCGAGAACTCGACGATCAGGATGCCGTTCTTCGCGATCAGGCCCACGAGCGTGATCAGCCCGACCTGCGAGTAGATGTTGATCGTCGTCAGGCCGAGGAAGCTGAAGACGAGCGCGCCCGAGATCGCCAGCGGCACCGAGCCCAGGAGCACGATCAAGGGGTCGCGGAAGCTCTTGAACTGCGCGGCGAGCACGAGGTAGATCAGGACCACCGCGAAGCCCAGCGTGCGCACGAGGGCCGAGCCCTCGCGCCGGATCTGGCGCGACTCGCCGGCGTGGTCGAGCACGAGGCCCGGCACGTCGGTCGCGCGCGCGGCGTCCTCCAGCACGCGCAGGCCCTCCTCCTTCGTCACGCCGGGCTTGACGCCGCCGAAGACGCGCACGGCGTTGCGCTGCTGGAAGCGGTTCAGCGTGCGCGGCGCGGTGCTCGACTCGATGTGCGTGAAGGTCGAGACCGGCACCAGCTCGCCCGCGGGCGTCTTGATCTTGAGGTCGAGCAGCGGCCCCAGCGTGCTGCGGTCCTCGTCGCCGATCTGCGGGATGACCTTGTAGCTGCGGTCGAAGTAGTTGAAGCGGTTGACGTAGGCGCCGCCGAGCAGCGTGCCGAGCTCGCGCCCGACGCCGGCCAGGTCGAGGCCGAGGTCGGCGAGCCGCTCGCGGTCGAGCACGACGCGCGCCTCGGGCCGGTCGACCTTCAGGTCGGTGTCCACGTACAGGAACTTGCCGCTGGCCCAGCCCGCGCCGACCACCGCGCCGGCGGTCGCGAGCAGCTCCTCGAGCGGCGCCTGGCTCTGCAGCACGAGCTCGACGTCGTACTGCCCGGCGTTGGGCAGCGGCGGGTCGAGGCGCGGGAACACGCGCAGGCCCGGCACCGAGGAGACGGCGCCGAAGACCGGGCCGAGCAGCTCCTGCGTCGAGCGCTCGCGCTCGCGCCAGTCCTTGGTGACCATGCCGCCGAAGCCGCCCCAGGCCGCGGTCAAGGACCACATGAAGCGCGCCTCGGGGAAGGAGGTGATGCGCTCGATGACCTCGCGCGAGCTGCGGTCCACCGCCTCCAGCGTCGAGTCGGGCGCGGCGTCGAGGAACAGCGCGATGTGCCCCTGGTCCTCGACCGGCGCCAGCTCGCGGCGCGAGAAGGCGTACAGCGGCCAGGCCGCGGCCATGACGAGCAGCGAGGCGACCACGACGCCCCAGCGCATCGCCAGCGCGCCCTCGAGCGCGCGCGCGTACACGCGCCGCACCCCGTCGAAGCCGCGGTTGACCAGCGCCGTCAGGCGGCCCTCCTCGCCGTGCGAGTGCACGAAGCGCGAGCTCATCACCGGCGAGAGCGTCAGCGCCACGACGCCCGAGACGACCACGGCCGCCGCGAGGGTGATGGCGAACTCGAGGAACAGCGTGCCGGTCAAGCCGCCCTGGAAGCCGATCGGCGTGTAGACGGCGGCCAGCGTGACCGTCATGGCCAGGATCGGCCCGGTCAGCTCGCGCGCGCCCGAGAGCGCCGCCTGCACGCGCGTCTGGCCGGCGCGCACGTGCCGCTCGACGTTCTCGACCACGACGATCGCGTCGTCCACGACCAGGCCGACCGACAGGACGATCGCCAGGATCGTCAGCAGGTTGAGCGAGAAGCCCGCGACCAGCATCACGATCGTGGCGCCGATCAGCGAGACCGGCATCGCGACCAGCGGCACCAGCGCCGTGCGCAGCGAGCCCATGAAGAGGAACACGACCAGGCCGACGATGGCGATCGTCTCGGTCAGCGTCTTCGTGATCTCGGTCAGCGCGTTCTCCATGAACACCGTGGCGTCGTACGCCAGGCGCATGTCGATGTCGGCCGGCAGGCCGGGGCGCAGGCGCTCCATCTCGGCGCGCAGGCGGTGCGCGACGTCGATCTCGTTCACGCCGGCCAGCGGCCAGACCGAGAGGTAGACGGCCTTCTCGCCGCTGAACTTCGCCACCAGGTCGGCCTCCTCGGCGCCCAGCTCGACGCGCGCGACGTCCGAGAGCCGCACGACGGCGCCGCCGCGCTCGGAGACGATCAGGTCCTCGAACTCCTCGACCGTGCGCAGGTCGGTGTTGGCCAGCAGGTTGACCTCGACCAGGTTGCCCTTCGTGCGGCCGACCGCCGCCAGGTAGTTGTTGCGCTGCAGCGCGGCCCACACGTCGCCCGGCGCCAGGTTGAGCGCGGCCAGGCGGTCGGGGTCGATCCACACGCGCATCGCGATCGGGCGCCCGCCCTCGATGCCCACGCGCTGCACGCCCTCGAGCGTGGCGAGCTGCGGCTGCAGCGTGCGCGCCAGCCAGTCGGTGACCTCCGGCACGCCGCGCTCGCTCGAGGTGAAGCTCAGGTAGAAGGAGGCGTACGGCCGGTCGGCGCGCTGCACCTCGACCGCCGGCGGCTCGGCCTCGGACGGCAGCTCGGAGCGCACCTGCTGCAGGCGCGCGTTGATCTCGGCCAGCGCGGTGGTCGAGCTGTGGTCCAGCTTGAGCCGCACCGTGATGATGCTCACGCCCGCGCGGCTGGTGGACTCGATCGTGTCCACCCCGCTGATGGCGGACACGACGCGCTCGATGGGGGTGGTGAGGAAGCCGCGCACGGTCTCGGCGCTGGCGCCGGTGTAGACCGTCGTGATGAGGACCGAGGAGCTCTCGATCTTCGGGTACTGCTGCACCGGCAGCGCGCCCAGGGCGCGCCAGCCGACGAGCACGATGACCAGGTTGACGACCGCCGCCAGCACGGGGTGGCGGATGAAGACGTCGGTGAACGAGCGCATCGGTGCCTCTAGCGCGCCTCGGCGGCGCTCCCGTCGTCCACGGCCGGCGCGACCGCCAGCAGCACGCCCTCGCGCAGCTTGAACGAGCCCGCGGCGGCGACCTGCTCGCCGGCGGCGAGCCCCTCGCGGATCACGACGTCGTCGCCGAGCATCTCGCCGGCCTCGACGCGGCGCAGGTGCGCGCGCGGCCGGCCGTCCGCGTCGGGCTCGACGACGAAGACGTGGTCGCCCTCGGGCCCGCGGCGCAGCGCGCTGACGGGCACGGTCACGGTCGGGCGCAGCGGGCCGAGCGGGACGCGCACGCGCACCGCCGCTCCGGGCGGCGGCGCGGCCGCGGCGTCGTCCAGGCGCGCGCGCACGAGCTCGTTGCGCGTGGCGGGGTCGACGCGCGCGTCGAGCGCCTCGACCGTCGCCGTCAGCGTCTCTCCGCCGGTGTCCACCTCGATCGGCACGCCGGGGGCGAGCGCCTCGGCCACGCGCTGCGTGACGTGGAAGTCCACGTGCACGGCGTCGTCGAGCCCCTGCAGCGTCGTCAGCACCGTGCCCTCGTTCAGGTACTGGCCGACGTGCACGTCGGCCAGCCCGACCCGCGCGCGGAAGGGCGCGCGCAGCGTCTTGCGCTCGATCACCGCGCGCGTGCGCTCCAGCTCGGCGCGCGCCACGTCGAGCTCGGCGCGCGCGCGGTCCACGTCGGCGTCGGACGCGCCGTTCTTCTCGTGCGCGCGCTGCAGGCGGCCGAGCAGCGTCTCGGCCAGCGCCTTGCGCGCCTCCTGCGCGGCGAGCTCGGCCTCCTCGACCGCGACGTCGAGCGCGACGAGCAGCGTGCCCGCCTCGACCACCGCGCCCGGCTCGAGCGCCACCTCGCGCACCGTGCCGGGGAGCTCGTTGCGCAGCGTGATCGAGCGCAGCGCGCGCAGCGTGCCGATGGCGGTCGTCGTGCGCGCGTACGGGCGCTCCGCCGCGCGCGCCACGCGCACCGCCTCGACCGGCTCCTGCTGCTCCGCCTGCGCCGCGCTCTGCGCGCGCAGCGACGAGCGCTTCCACAGGGCGAGCCCCGCTCCGGCCGCCAGCACGACCAGCACGAGCAGGCCCGAGCCGATGGTGCCGCGCCTCATCGGACGGGCCCTCCGGGGCGGGGAGCGCGGCCGGGATGGCCCGGCAAGGAAGCCGTAATAGACTGGTCGTCTAGCGCCGTCCGGGCGTGGACGGGGGGAACGCGGTCGTGGGTCGGCATGGGCTCAGCTGCGCTTGCGCAGGACGGAGTCGAACGCGAACGACAGGAAGTCGTCCACGGGCTGCAGGCTCTTGTCGATCTGCATGCGGATCGTGGCGCCCTCCCAGAGCATCACGAGCGCGGCGGCCAGCCGCTCGGGATCCTGCTCGGCCCCGACCTCGCCGGCGGCCTGCGCCTCGCGGATCGTGCGCGCGAGGACGGCGCTCCACTGGTCGTAGGCGCACTTGAGCGCCGCGTGCACGGTGGGCGAGAGCTGCGCGGTCTCCAGCGCCAGCTTCGGGATCAGGCACTGGCGCGCGGGGCCGTTCGCGGCGCAGTGCTCGCGGCTGCGCTCGAAGATCGCCCGCAGGCGCGCGAGCGGCGAGCGCTGGCGGTCGGCCAGGATCGGCCGCAGCTCCTCGAGGTACTGGGCGGTCTCGTGCTCGACCAGCGCGACGCCGAAGTCCTCCTTCGACGCGAAGTAGTGGTAGAAGGAGCCCTTCGGGACGCCCGCGCGGCCGAGGATCTCGGCCAGCCCGCAGCTGTTGAAGCTCTTCTCGGCGATCGCCTGGGCGCCGATCTCGAGCAGGCGCTCGCGGGTGCCGGCGGTCTTCGCGGTGGCCTTCACGGCGGACAGAGTAGACCGGTCGTCTAGACCTTCAAGCGCCGGGCCGGATTTCCGCTGGCGGGGTCCCTGGGCGGCGCGGTCAGGCCTGGAGGAGCAGGTGGCCGCCGGCGGTGACGCTGGCCCGCCAGCCGGGGGGCAGGAGGGTCGTGCCGGAGTACTCCTCGATCACGGCGGGGCCCTCGAAGGCGCAGCCGGGGGAGAGCGCGTCGCGGTCGATCACGCGCGCGCGGACGGGGACGGAGCGCCCGAGCCACACGCGGCGCTCGCCGAGCACGGCCTCGGCGGGGAGCCGGCGCGCGCGCGGGCGGGTCGGGCGCTCGCGCGCCTCGCGCACGAGCGCGCGCGCGCGCAGGCACACGAGCTCGATCGGACGCTCCAGGCGGTAGCCGTAGAGCGCCTCGTGCGCGCGGTGGAAGCGCTCCTGCGCGTCGCCCGCGTCGGGCACGGCGATCTCGAACGACTGGCCGCGGTAGCGCAGGTCGAGCGCGTGCTCGAGCAGCACGCGGCCGCCCGCGCGCGTCCCGCCGGCGGCGAGCCGCGCGCGCGCCTCGCGCGCCAGCGCGCGCTGCGCGGCGCGGCGGCGTGCGGCGGGCCAGCGCTCGAGCGGCTCGAGCACGGCGCGCTCGGCGTCCGCCAGCGGGCGCGCGGCGCACAGGCCGCGCGCGGAGAGCGCGCCCGGGTGGCGCGGCACGAGCGCGGCCCGCATGCCGAGGCTCGCCGCCAGCGCGGCGGCGTGCAGCCCGCCGCCGCCGCCGAAGGCGACCAGGGGCAGGCGGCGCGGGTCCTGGCCGCGCTCCATCGTCATCACGCCCAGCGCGCGGCGCACGCCGGCGCGCGCGACCTCGAGCACGGCCTGCGCGGCCGCGGCCGGGCGCGCGCCGGCGCGCTTGCCGAGCGCCTCGAAGGCGCGCGCCACGCGCGCCTCGTCGAGCGCCAGCGCGCCGCCGAGGAAGCGCCCGCTCGCGATGTGGCCGAGCAGGAGGTGCGCGTCGGTCAGGGTCAGCCGCTCGCTCTTCCCGTAGGCCATCGGCCCCGGGTCGGCGCCGGCGCTCTCGGGCCCGACGTGCAGCGCGCCTCCGGCGTCGAGCTCGACCAGCGAGCCGCCGCCGCAGCCGATCGTGTGGATGTCGAGCGAGGGCACGGCCACGGGGTGGCCGGCGACGCGCAGCGGCTCCACCGGTCGGCGCGCGGCCTGCGCGCCGACCTCGTGGAAGGCGACGTCGGTGCTCGTGCCGCCGACGTCGATCGCGACGAAGTCCTCGAGCCCGGCCTCGAAGGCCGCCGCCGCCGCGCCGACGACGCCGCCCGCGGGGCCCGAGAAGAGCACGCGCACCGGCTCGTCCGCCGCGCGCGCGGCGTCGATCGTCCCGCCGCTCGACTGCAGGAGCTCGAGGCGCGCCGGCGCCAGGCGCTCGGCGAGCGAGCCCAGGTAGGCGCGCATGCGCGGCACCAGCGCGGCGTTCACGACCGCGGTCGAGAAGCGCTCGACCTCGCGGTGCTCGCGCAGCAGCTCGGCCGAGCACGTGGTCGGCAGGCCGCACGCGCGCAGGCGCCCGGCGAGCTCGCGCTCGACCGAGGGATCCGCCCAGGCGTGCAGCAGGCAGACCGCGACGCTCTCGGCGCCGCTCGCCGCGAGGCGGCGGGCGAGGCGCGCCAGCTCGGCGCGCCCGGCGCGCTCCACGCGTAGCACGCCCTCGCCGGCGGGGTCGGGCCACGAGCGCTCCGCGACGCCGAAGCGCAGGCGCCGCTCGACGAGCGGCGCGGGCTTCGCGGGGTGCAGCGCGTAGATGTGCGGGCGCTCCTGGCGCCCGATCTCGAGCAGGTCCTCGAAGCCGGCGTTCGTCACCAGCGCCACGCGCGCGAGCGCGCCGGTCAGGAGCGCGTTCAGCGCCACGGTCGTGCCGTGCACGACGCGCTCGCCGCGCCGCGCGCCGCCGACCAGCGCCAGCGCGTCGAGCAGCGCGCGCGCGGGGTCGGCGGGGATCGAGGGCGTCTTGGCCACGACCGGCTCGCCGCGCTCGAGCGCGACGAGGTCGGTGAACGTCCCGCCCGTGTCGATGCCGATCGTGCGCGCCATCTGGGCCCGGCGCGCCGCGCCGCGCGGGCGGCGGCTGCGCCGGGGAGGGGCGCGCGAGTCTACGGAGGGCCGCCGCGATGCGGTACAGTCCGGGCGACCACGCGGTCGGGGGGGAGCGCATGCAAGGCGACGCGGCGTTCGGTCCGGGCGAGATCGGCCTGGGGCTGTCGGTGGCGCTGGCGGTCGGCGGCCTGATCGGCCTCGAGCGCCAGCGGCACTCGGAGAGCGAGCGCCGCGCCAGCCTGGGCGGGGCGCGCACGTTCGCGCTGGTCGCGCTGCTCGGCGCGCTGCTGGCGCTGCTCGGGCAGGTCCAGGGCGCGGCGCTCCCGATCGCGGGCCTCGTGGCCGTGCTCGCGCTGCAGGTCGTCGGCACGCTCGGCGCGCGCGAGCAGCACGAGGACGAGCCCGGCGGCGACGTGCCGACGGCCTCGGCCACCGCGCTCGCCGCGCTGGTCGTGTACGCGATCGGGGCGCTGCCGTTCGTGCCGCTGCCGGGGCTCTCGTTCCCGGCGCGGCTGGTCGTCTCGGCGGGCCTGGGCGTCGTCGTGCTGGCGCTGCTCGCGCTGCGCCGGCCGATCCACGCCTTCGCCGAGCAGCTCTCGCAGGAGGACCTGCTCGCGACGGTGCGCTTCGCGCTGGTCGCGCTGGTCGCGCTGCCGCTCCTGCCCGACCGCGCCTACGACCGCTACGGCGCGCTGAACCCGTTCCGCATCGGCGTCGTGATCGTCTTGATCGCCGGCATCAGCTTCGTCGGCTACGTGGCGGCGCGGCTGTGGGGCGCGCGGCGCGGGCTGGGCGTGACGGCGCTGGCGGGCGGGCTCGTCTCCTCGACCGCCGTCACGCTGACGTTCTCGGCGCGCGCGCGCGCGGAGGCGGCGCTCGTGCCTGCCTACGCGCTCGGGATCGCGCTGGCGGCGACGGTGCTCTTCGCGCGCGTCCTGGCCGAGGTCGCGGCGATCGAGCCGGCGCTCGTCGCGCGCGCGGCCGAGCCGCTCGGCGCCATGCTGGCGACCGGCCTGCTCGGCTGCCTGGCCTTGTGGCGGCGCTCGTCCGCGCTCGCGCGCTGCGAGCCGCCGGCCGGCCTGCAGAACCCGTTCCGGCTGCGCCCGGCGCTGCGCCTGGGGCTGGTCTACGCCGCGATCCGGCTGGTGGCCGCCGCGGCCTGGGAGCGCTTCGGCGCGCAGGGCCTGCTCGTGTCGGCCGCGCTCGCGGGCACGACCGACGTGGACGCGATCACGATCAGCGTCGCGCGCATGCACGGCGCCGGGCTCGGGACCGCGGACGCCGTGGCCGCGATCGCCGTCGCGACGGTCACGAACACGCTGGTCAAGGCCGTGCTGGCGGTCGCGCTCGGTGGCCGAGCGCTCGGGATGCGCGTCGCGGCGGTGCTCCTGCCCGTCGCCGCGGCCGGCGCCGGGGTGGCCGTCTGGCGGCTCGGGTAGGGGCGTCGCGGCGAGGAGCGCCGGGGCGCGCATGGACGGCGACCGGTCGCAAGCGCGATACTCTGCGCCCCGGCGCGTGCGTCCGGGGCCTCCTCCATGCACTGGAGCCAGAGCCTGCCGCGCGGCCCGGAATGGCTGGCCCTCGCCGGGGCCTACCTGCTCGGCTCGACCGCGTTTGGCCTGATCCTCGGCCTCGCGCTGCGCGGCGTCGACATCCGCAAGCACGGCAGCGGCAACGCCGGCGCGACGAACGCCGGGCGCGTGCTCGGGCGGCCGTTCGGGCTGGCGGCCTTCGCCGGCGACTTCCTCAAGGGCTGGGTGGCCTCCGCCTGGCTCGGCCCGCTCGCGGCCCAGTCGCCCGAGCGCGCCGCGACCGCGGCCGCCTGGTGCGGGGCGGCGGCGGTGGTCGGCCACGTGTGGCCGGTGTTCTTCGGCTTCCGCGGCGGCAAGGCGGTGGCGACCGGCTGCGGCGCCGTGCTCGGCATGGACCCGGCGACCTTCCTCGCCGGCGGGCTGGCCTGGCTCGTGACGATCGCGCTGACGCGCATCGTCAGCCTGGCCTCGCTCGCGATGTGTTTCGCCTTCCCCGCCTTTGCATGGTGGCGCTGGACTTCGAAAGATGGTGGCCCCGAGCTCGTGTGGGCGAGCCTCGCCTTGTGCCTGCTCGTGCTCTGGCGGCATCGCGCCAACCTCGGGCGCATCCTGGCCGGCACCGAGCCGCGCCTGGGGCGCCGAGGCGCGCCTTCGCCGCCGCCGGCCCGGAACTGAGGAGACCCTGGAGGCATGCGCGCGCTCGTGATCGGCGACGGTGGCTGGGGCACGACCCTGGCGATGCTCCTGGTGAAGAACGGCGTCGACACGACGCTGTGGAGCGCCTTTCCCGAGCAGGCCGACGAGATCCGCCGCACGCGCCGCAACGAGCGCTTCCTGCCGGGCGTCGAGCTGCCGGCCGGGCTGGCCGTCAGCGCCGACCCCTTCGAGGCCGCGATCGGCTGCGACCTGGCCGTTTCCGCCGTCCCGACGCAGTTCCTGCGCGGGGTCGCCGAGCGCTTCGAGGACGCGCTGGCGGGCCACGTGCCGCTCTTCTCCGCGACGAAGGGGATCGAGATCGAGACCTTCCGCACGCCGAGCGAGATCCTGCGCAGCGTGCTCGGCGAGCGCCCGATCGCCGTGCTCAGCGGCCCCAGCCACGCCGAGGAGGTCGCGCGCGGCCTGCCGGCCTCGATCGTCGCGGCCAGCACCGACCCCGACGTCGCGGCGCAGGGGCGCGACGCGCTCTCGAGCGAGTGCTTCCGCGTCTACACGCACACAGACCCCAAGGGCGCCGAGCTCGGCGGGGCGCTGAAGAACGTGATCGCGCTGGCGGCGGGCATCGCCGACGGGCTCGGGCTGGGCGACAACGCCAAGGCGGCGCTCGTCACGCGCGGGCTGGTCGAGATGGCGCGCTTCGGCCAGCTCCACGGCGCGCGGCCCGAGACCTTCTTCGGCCTGGCCGGCCTGGGCGACCTGGCGACGACCTGCTACTCGCGCCACTCGCGCAACCGCCACGTCGGCGAGGAGATCGGGCGCGGCAAGACGCTCCAGCAGGTGCTGTCCGAGATGAACATGGTCGCCGAGGGCGTGTGGACGACGAAGGCGCTCTTCGGCCCCGAGGCCGAGGCCAGCGCGGTGTCGATGCCGATCGCCGAGCAGGTGCATCGCGTGCTCTTCGAGGGCGGCGACCCGCGCACGAGCGTCACGCGCCTGATGACGCGCGAGCCGGCGGGGGAGATGGACGGGCTGCTCGGGGGATCGGCCTGAGCGCCCGCCGATGATCGCGTTCCTCGTCTCCCTGGTCGTCACCCTGGCGCTGGTCGCGACCGCGCTCGCCACCGGCCGCGGCGGGCGACGGCGCGCGCACGTGCGCGCGGTGGCGGCGGTGCTCGTCTCGCTCGTGGTGACGATCTTCCTCGCCGAGAGGCTCGGCCGCTCCTACGACCTGCGCGCCGCCGGGCGCATCACGCCGGTGCACCTGACGGTGGCCAAGCTCGCCACGCTGGCCTTCCTCGGGCCGATCGCGACCGGCGTGCGCCTGTGGCGCGACCCGCGCGCGCGCCCCTGGCACCAGCGCTCGATCGCCCTGGCGCTGGGCCTGACCGTGGTCGCCGTGGTGACCGGGACCTGGATGATCCTGGCCGCGCCGCTGCGCT
>CADEGS010000005.1:0-2739 GCA_902826945.1 uncultured bacterium
GCCTTCATCGAGATCTTCCAGAACTGCGTGATCTTCAACGACGGCGTGTTCGACGCGGTGGCCGACAAGAAGGTGCGCGCCGAGCGCACGGTCGAGCTGCGCCCCGGCCAGCCGATCGTCTACGGCGCCGAGCAGGACAAGGGCCTGCGCGTGCGCAGCTACGCGGTCGAGACCTGCCGTCCCGACGAGGCCGACGTGTGGAACGCGAGCGCGCCGAGCGCCGCGCCCTCGATGGTCATGGCCGAGATCGAGCGCAGCTCCGCCTTGCCGACGCCGCTCGGCATCTTCCGCCAGATCCAGCGCCCGCTGTTCGAGGACGCCGTCCACGACCAGATCCGCGAGCAGACGAAGAAGAAGGGCGCGGGCAGCCTGCGCGACCTCGTCTACTCCGGCGAGACCTGGACCGTCGGCTGACGGTCGGGCGCCCGTGGACCCGTTGCCCGCGCGCTGCGTCCCCTGCGAGGGCGGCCTGGAGCCGCTCTCGCCGGCGGACGCCGCCGAGCGCGCGCGGCTCGTGCCCGAGTGGTCGCTCGAGGGCGCGCGCCTGCGCCGCCGCTTCCGGCTGCAGGACTTCCGCGCCGCGCTGGCGTGGGTGAACCGCGTCGGGATGCTGGCCGAGGAGCACGGCCACCACCCCGACGTCCACCTGACCGGCTGGAACAAGGTCGAGCTCGAGCTCTGGACGCACGCGATCGGCGGCCTGCACGACAACGACTTCGTGCTGGCGCGCGCGATCGACGCGCTCTGGGAGCGCCGCGCGTAGCGCGCTCGCTCAGACCGGAGCGGCGCGGCTCCGACGGCGGCGTCGCCGCTGCGCGGAGGCGCCGGCGGCCGCGCCGTGGCGCTGCGGGGCGGGGGCGTGCGCCTTTGCGGCGTGCTCGCCGGAGCGCCCCGCCGATGGGGCGATGGTGCCGAACGGCACGGCGGGCTCCGTGGGCTCCACGCGCCGGATCGGCTCCGCGGCCCGCACCGGCGGCAGCGCGCGCAGCGGCGCTCGCGCGCCGCCGCGGCGCTCGCCTCCCGAGCGGCCGTCCGAGCTGCGCCCCGCGCCGGCGCGGCCGGCGCCCGAGGCGTGCCGGGGCTCCGCGCGGCCGGCGCCGCGGCGGTCGCCGCGCGCGCCCTGCGAGCGGCGCTGGCCGCCGCCAGCGCGCGGCGCGCTCTCGCCCGCGGGCAGCGCGACGAGCCCCTTCGGGAGCTCCAGGCGCTCGATGCGCGCGCCGATGCGGCGCTCGATCGCGCGCAGCGCGTCGGCGTCGTCGGGCGTGACGAAGGTCAGCGCGCGGCCGTTCTTCTCCGAGCGGCCGGTGCGGCCGATGCGGTGCGTGTAGGCGTCGGGCGTGTTCGGGACGTCGTAGTTCACGACCAGCGAGACGTCGGCCACGTCGATGCCGCGCGCGGCGATGTCGGTCGCGACCAGCACCTCGTGGCGCCCGGCCTTGAAGCCGGCCAGCGCCTTCTCGCGCTGCGGCTGGGACATGTTGCCCTGCAGCGCGACGGCGCGGTGGCCGAGCTTGTCGAGCTGCTGCGCCAGCCGGCGCGCGCGCGCCTTCGTGCGCAGGAAGACGATCGCCGAGGACACGCCGTCCTGCTCGAGCAGGCGCTGCAGGAGATCGGTCTTGCGCTCGGTGCCGACCTCGTAGAGCGCGTGCTCGATCGTCGCCGCCGGCGCGGAGTGGCCGAGCTCGACCACCTCCGGCCGCGCCAGCACCTCGTCCGCCAGCGCGCGGATCTCGCGCGGCATCGTGGCCGAGAAGAGCAGGTTCTGGCGCCGGCGCGGCAGCGCCTTCAGGATGCGGCGCAGGCTGGGCAGGAAGCCCATGTCGAACATGTGGTCGGCCTCGTCGAGCACGAGCACCTCCACGTGATCGAGGGTCAGCGCGCGCTCGCCGAGCAGGTCGAGCAGGCGCCCCGGGCAGGCCACGACGACGTCGGGCCGCGCGCGCAGCGCGCGCACCTGCGGGCCGGCGGCGACGCCGCCGAAGATCGTGACGGAGCGCACCTTGGTGTGGCGGCCGAGCAGCTCGATCTCGGCCTGGATCTGCGCCGCGAGCTCGCGCGTGGGAGCGACGACCAGCGCGCGCGGGCCGGGCGAGCCGGGGTGCGCGCGCAGGCGCTCGAGGATCGGCAGCGCGAAGGCGGCCGTCTTGCCGGTGCCGGTCTGGGCCAGGCCGAGCACGTCGCGCCCCGCGAGGGCGGCCGGGATCGTCTGGAGCTGGATGGGACGCGGCTCGGTGAAGCCGGCGGCAGCGACGCCGCGCAGGACCGGCTCGCCCAGCGCGAAGCTGGCGAAGCCGGACGACGGTCCGGAGGACCGGGGAATCGTTCGGTCGATGAGAGGAGCCTCGGGTGCGGCGCGGCTCGTCGCGGCCCTCGTCGAGAGGGCCGGAGCCGTGCGCTCACCGGGTGGATCCGACCCGCACAACAGGCCAGGTCGGGGTGTTCGTGGGACGACGCGATCCGCGCGAAAGTGGGGATCCTGTTGGGCGTCGAGGGCCCGCCGGGGGCGGGAACCGGTGCGGCTCGTCGGCCGCTCGGGTGGAGACCCTAGCAGGTTGCCATGCCCGAGGGGAGCGCCGAGCGCGATTCCCCTCTTGTCGGCCGGGGGAGCGCGGGACGCGAGGGGCTTCCGCCCCGTTCTGCTCGGGCGCCCTCGCGCGAGACTCCGGGCGCGCCCTCCGCGGGTCGCCGCGGGCCTCTCCGGGCGGAGCCGCGCGCCGGGGGCTCGGCTCCCGGGCGGGC
>CADEGS010000005.1:2839-73784 GCA_902826945.1 uncultured bacterium
GCCGCGGGCCTCTCCGGGCGGAGCCGCGCGCCGGGGGCTCGGCTCCCGGGCGGGCGCGCGCGGCAGCCCGCCCGGGGGGGGGCTCACTCCTTCGGGACGTCGCGCAGCGCGCGCACGCGGCGCACGTTGCCGGCCTGCAGCAGGACGTCGTGCTCGCTCACGTCCACCCCGAAGCGCGCGGCGTGGCGGACGTAGGACTCGGTCTCGCCGTTCGCCAGGTTCGCGTGCACCGCGCAATCCTGCAGCCGCACGAGGCCGGGCTGCGCGTTGCGGAAGCGGCCGATGTACACGAGCTGCTCGGTCTCGACGACGACGCTGATCCCCTGCGGGATGTCCTGGATGTTCATGATGCTCTTCACCCTTCCCTCGGTGGAGCGGGCCTCGTGCCCGCCGCGATGGCCGCCCTATCGTCGGCCCCGCGCGACGCGCCTGACGCGCCGCCCCCGCGGGCCGGCAAGAGCCGCGTAATCCGCCGCGGCGGGCTCGGGAACGGGACCCGTCGCACAGAAGCGTTACCCTCGTGCGCGGATGGAAACCTCGCCCTTGCAGTCGGCGCGCCGCGCGGCGGCGCTGCTCGCGCTCGCCGCCCTCGCCGCCGCCTGCGGGGAGCGCGGGCCGCGCCGCCCCTCCTTCCTGCTCGTCACGCTCGACACGACGATCCCCGAGGCGCTCTCGTGCTACGGCTTCGTGCGCGGCACGACGCCCGTGCTCGACGCCGTCGCGGCGCAGGGCGTGCGCTACACGCGCGCGCGCACGGTGGCGCCGATGACGATGCCGGCGCACGCCTCGATGCTGACGGGCCTGGTGCCGCTGCGCCACAGCGTGCGCGTCAACGGCAGCATGGTGCTGCCCGAGGAGGCGACCACCCTGGCCGAGCGCGCGCGCGCGGCGGGCTACCGCACGGCGGCCTTCCTGTCGGCGGTCGTGCTCGACCCCGAGATGGGGCTCGACCAGGGCTTCGAGGTCTACGACGCGCCGGAGACGCCCGCCTCGGTCAGCGAGCACCTGGCCGCGCGGCGCCCGGCGGCGGAGACGATCGACCGCGCGCTCGCCTGGTGGCGCGAGCGCGGCGGCGAACCCTTCTTCCTCTGGGTGCACCTCTTCGACGCGCACTACCCCTACGAGCCGCCGCCGGCGTACGCGCGCGGCGGCAGCCCCTACTACGCGTCGGTGGCGTACGCCGATCACGAGCTCGGTCGCCTGCTCGCGGTCCTGGAGGCGGACGGAGCGCTGGCCGACGCGCTGACGATCGTCGTCGGCGACCATGGCGAGGGGCTCGGGCGCCACGGCGAGGCGACGCACATGGCGTTCGCCTTCGACACGACGTTGCTCGTGCCGCTGCTCGTGCGCTACCCCGACCGCCGCGGCGCGGGCACCGTCTCCGACGCGGTCGTCAGCGTGGTGGACGTCGCGCCGACGGCCTGCGAGGTGCTGGGCCTCGCGCCGCCCGACGCCATCGACGGCGTCAGCCTGGCGCGCCCGGCGGATCCCGCCCGCGGGGTCTACTTCGAGACCTACTACGGCCACCAGGCCTTCGGCTGGAGCCCGCTCGCCGGCTGGGCCGACGCGCGCGGCAAGTACCTGCACGCGAGCCGGCCGTCCTTCTACGCCGTGGACCGCGACCCGCAGGAGAGCGAGGACGCGCTGGCCACGGCCGACGTCGCGCCCTACCGGGACGCGATCGCGCGCCTGGCCGCGCGCCCGCGCCTGCGGCAGGAGGGCCTCGGCGACGCCTTCGGCGGCCTGCGCGGGCAGATCGAGAAGCTCGGCTACGTCGGCCTCGGCGGCCCGCCGCCGGAGATGCCCGAGCCGCTCGCGCCGGGGGGTGGTCCGAGCCCGCACGACGAGGTCGAGCGCTTCGCGGCCTTCCAGCGCGCGCAGGAGCTCTCGGCCCAGAAGCGCGCCGCGGAGGCGATCGAGCTCCTGCGCCCGCTCCTGGCCGAGAGCCCGCGCCACCACAAGGCGTCCTTCCTGCTCGGGCTGAACCTGATGGAGCTCGGCCGCTACGACGAGGCCGTCGCGCCGCTGCGCCAGTCGATCGCGACGCGCGGGCGCGAGCGCAACGGCGCCGAGCTGAACCTGGCCCTGTGCTACGAGCGCGTCGGCCGGCTGGACGAGGCCGTGGCGCAGTACCGCGCCGCGCTCGCCGAGGACGACGGGCCGCAGGGGGCGCTGGAGCTCTTCGTCGCGCTGCTCGAGCGGCTCGGGCGCGACGAGGAGGCCGAGCCCTACCGCCAGCGCATCGCCCGGCGCGGCGGGTGAGCGGGACGATCCCGAGCGCCGTCGCGCGTATGATGCCCGACCGCGCGCCGACCCGCGCGCCCCGGAACCATGGACGAGACGGTCACGATCCAGTGCGCTCCCGACGGCCCGCTGCTCCTGCGCGGGCCCGTCCGCCTCGCGAGCCCCGACGGCGCGCAGACCTGGCCGACCGGCAAGGCCAGCGCGCTGTGCCGCTGCGGCGCGAGCGCGAACAAGCCGTTCTGCGACGGCCGCCACCGCGCGGCGGGCTTCCGGGACGCGGACGCGCGCCCCGCTCCCGAGCGCTCGGCCGCGCCCGACGCGCAGGGTCCGGCCGAGTGCCTCGTGCACGCCGACGGTCCCTACGAGGCGCGCGGCGCGCTGCGCCTCGAGGGCTTCGCGGGCGAGGGCGAGTCGCTCTGGCTGTGCCGCTGCGGGCAGAGCAAGGCCAAGCCCTTCTGCGATGGCAGCCACCGCGCGGCGGGCTTCCGCGGCTAGCCCGGGCGCGGCGCGCGGTCGCGCGGCGGAGCTGCGCGAGCGCGTCCTGGCGGTCGTGGACTCGATCCCGCGCGGGCGCGTGGCGACCTACGGCCAGGTGGCGCGCGAGGCCGGCCTGCCGCGCCACGCGCGCCTGGTCGGCGCCTGCCTGCGCTCGCTCTCCGCAGAGAGCGCGCTCCCCTGGCAGCGGGTGCTGAACGCGGCCGGCCGCGTCAGCGCGCGCGCGGGGAGCGCCTGCGCGCTGCAGCGCCGCCGGCTCGAGGCCGAGGGCGTGGCGTTCGACGCGCGCGGCCGCGTGGACCTGGCGCGCTACGGCTGGCGGCCGGAGCCATGAGCGCTCGCGCCGCCGCACGCTCCCGCCGCCGCGCTCCCCAGTCTCCCGGCGGACCCCGCCGAGCCGGCGCCTCGGCGCCCGCGGTCGCGCGCAGGCCCGCCCCCGAGAGCGGCCCCGAGGAACCTGCCAAGAGGCTGGACCGATTCCCCGACCCCCTTCGTCTGGACCCGCGGAGATCGGCCTTGCACCGGACCCCGCGCTTCTTCCGCTCCCGCCTTTCCGACCCCCGGCTCCCGGGCGAGCCGGCGGCCGTGCTCGACCCCGCCCGGGATCCGGGCGCTGCGGCTCGCGCGCCGGGCCCGGCGCGCGGCGCCCTGGCCGTGGAGGTCCGCGGCGAGAAGCGATCGGAGGGGATCCTCTCGATGCTGCGCGAGCTGCTGCGCGAGTGGAGCCTCTGGCTGGAGCGACAGGAGCGCCTGGAGGCGGGCGTCGTCCCCGTCCCGCGACCCCGGCGAGAAGCCGAACCGGAGGGCGCCGCCGGCGCGTCCGAGGGTCGAGCCGGGCGAGGGTAGGACGTGGACTCCGGCAGGACGAGCCTGACGCCCGCGCTCGCGGGAACGGGGAACGGATCCTGGGGCGTCGCGACCGACCGGGCCTCGGATCGGACGGATGAGGCGACCGCCGCCCTCGCGGCGGCGCCGGTCCCGCTGCTCCCCGATCGCCGCGTGCAGGTGCTTCCCGAGGTCGCGCTCTTCGAAGCGGGCATCCACCCCTTGACCGAGGGCGAGTGCGCCGCGACGGTGCTCGAGCGGCTCGACGCGGGACGCGGCGGCTGGGTCGTGCTCCAGGACGCGCCGCTCCTGCGCCGGGCGCTCGGCGACCCCGCGCTGCGCGCGCGCCTCGAGCGCGCGGTGCGCCTGCCGGGACGCCTCGCCGCGCTCGCCTGTCGCCTGCAGCGCACGCCGGTGCCCGAGGCCGCGACGGGCGCGTCGCTCGCGCGCTGCCTGGCGCGCGGCGCGGCGCAGCGCGGGCGCTCGCTCTTCCTGCTCGGCGACGACGTCGCCGTGCTCGAGGCGGCCGCGCGCGAGCTGGCGCGCTCGGCCGAGGGCCTGCGGCTCGCCGGCAGCGTCGCGCTCGCCCCCGACCGGCGCGCGGACCCGGCCGCGCTCGAGCGCGCGGCCGGCGCGCTCGCGCGCGCGGCGCCGGACGTCGTGCTGCTCGGCCTCGCGGGGGACGGGCTCCAGCTCGCGGCCGCGCTGGCGGAGCGCTTGCCCGCGAGCTGGTGGGTGGACGTGGGCGACGGGCTGACGCAGCTCGCCGCGTCGCGCGGGACGCTCCGTCCGCAGCGGCCCTCCCCGGGGCTCGCCTCGCTCGCCTTCGCCGGCGGGCTGTGCGCGCGCGCGGCGTGGAGCGGCGTGCTGCCGAAGCCCAGGCGCGCCGGCGTGTACGGCGTGCACGGCCCGCGCGCGCTCGTGGTCGGCGACGCGCCGGCGCTCGACGGCCTCGCGCGGACGCTGGCGGAGGCCTTCCCCGAGCTCGCGGTCGAGCGCGCGTCGCGAGTCGCGGGCCTCGACGGGCGCTGCGACCTCTGCTTCTTCGACGCCGCGCTGCCGCCGCCCACGAGCGCGCCGGCGCTCGCCGGGGCCGGCGCGCGCCCGGCGGCGCGGCTCTTCGCCGTCGCGGCGCACCTCGAGCGGGAGGAGCGGCGTCGCCTCGCCCGCGAGGGCTGCGACGGCATGTGGGTGGAGGACCGCCCGGAGACCCGCCGCGCCGCGCTCGCGCAGGTGCGCGCCGTCCTCGACGGCCTGGCGCTGCGCCACCGCGAGAGCAAGCGCGCCTTCGGCGGCGTGCGGCACGCGGCCGGCGCGATCCGCGCCCTGCTGCACGAGTGGAACCAGCGCTCGGAGGCGAGGTCGGCCGGCGGCGAGCGGCGGGAAGCGCCGTGAACGCCGAGAGCGCGCGCCCCTACGGCTTCCTCGCCATCGGCGCCGACCCGCGCCGCATCCACCGCGAGTGGCAGCTCACGAACACGCTGTGGGCGCTGGCCCAGCGGGCGATCGCGCTGGCGCTGCTCGTCCTGTGCCTGCCGCTCTTCCTCGTGCTCTACCTGCCGGTGCGCGTCTCCTCGCGCGCCCCGTTCTTCTTCCGCCAGGCGCGGCCGGGCTTCATGGGCAAGCCCTTCCGCATCGTCAAGATCACGAGCATGCGCGCGGGCAGCGAGCGCGTGTCGCACTTCCAGCGCGGCGTGCGCGCGGACGACCCGAGCGTGACGCGCATCGGGCGCTTCCTGCGCGACACGAAGCTCGACGAGGTGCCGCAGCTCTGGAACGTCGTGTGCGGCGAGATGGAGTTCGTCGGGCCGCGGCCGATCGCCTACGGCCTGCACGACCTGCTCTCGCTGCGCATCCCGGGCTTCGCCAACCGCTACCTGGTGAAGCCGGGCCTGACGAGCCTGGGGCAGATCACGGTGGTCGAGAACGCGCTCGGGGACCGCACGGTCGCGGACTGGCAGCAGCGCTTCGAGGGCGAGGAGCACTACATCCGCAACAAGTCGATCTCCTACGACGTCATCCTGATCGGGATGACGGCGCTCTTCATGCTGCGCAAGGCGCTGCGCTGGGCCGCCGGCCGCCCGCGGCCGCGCGCCCCGCGCCCGGCGGGCAGCGCGGGGAGCTCCTGACTCAGGCCAGGCGGCGCGAGAGCACCAGGCCGGGGAAGCGGCGCAGCGTCTCGTCGCTCCAGACCTGCGCGGGCGGCAGGAGGCCCGCGTCGAGCGCGGCCTCGCGCGGGTCGCCGCCCACCTCCGTCCACGCGCGGGCGCCCGCGGGCTGCGTCCCGTTCCACGAGAGCCGCGCGCTCCCGTCGCCTTCCACCTCGAAGGCCAGCGCGGCGCGCGCGCCGGGCTCGACCCAGAGCGGCGCCTCCAGCGCCGCGACGCGTCCCGCGCCGCGCACGCGCAGCGTGGCCAGGAACGGCAGCGTGGACGACGCGCGCGAGCGCACCGTGACCTCCAGGCGGCCGGCCGGCAGCGCGCCCGCACGAGGCGTGAAGCCCTCGATCCGCGGCGACTCGAGCGCGATGCCGTCGCGATACGAGGCGATCCAGCGCTCGGCGCTGCCGTTCACGACGGTCGCGAAGCAGTACTCCTGTGCGCGGTGCATCGCGACCGGCTCGAGCCCGGCCGCGGCGAGGAAGCCGGGCAGCTCCAGCGGCCCGTAGAACTCGAGGGGCATGTCCTGGTCGAGGCCGTCCAGGAACTTCCGCACGCCGCGCTCGTCCGCCAGGGTCTGGAACTGCAGGTGCGCCAGCGCGCCGGGGCGCAGGACGCGCGCGAGGTCGCGCAGCGTCCGGAAGGCGCTCTTCTTGTCGGCGTGGATCAGGCACAGGAGCGAGTAGGCGAAGTCGAACGAGCCCGTCTCGAGCGGGGCCAGGCCGCTGCCGTCCGTGCGCACGAACGAGGCGTTGGGCGCGCGCACGCGGTCGCGGGCGCGCGCGAGCATCTCGTCGGAGACGTCCGCCCCGACGATCGCGCGCACGTGCGCGGCCAGGGGGCCGAGCACGCGTCCCGCGCCGCAGCCGACGTCCAGCACGCGCATGCCCGGCGCGACGAACCACGCCAGCCGCTCGGCGTCGCGCTCGCCCAGGCGGCGGAAGGCCTCCTCCGCGCGCAGCGGGTCGCGCACGTCGGGGTCGTCGTAGATCGCCACGCGGTGGTCGGCCGCCGCTGCGGCGTTCCAGAAGGCGCGGACGTCGAGGGAGCTCTCGGTCGGGGGCACGGCAGGAGGCGAAGCTATCCCGGTCCGTCCGGCTCGTCGAGGGCCTGGGCCAGGAGCTCGGCCGTGCGCTCGACGCGCGGGCGCGTGGCGGGGTCGCGCAGGATCTCGGCCGCCAGCTCGGCGATCGTGCGCCGCTCGAACAGCGCGCGCAGCGCGATGCGCACGCCCAGCGCGTCGGTGATGCGCGCGAAGAGGCGCGTGGCGACGATCGAGTGCCCGCCGAGCAGGAAGAAGTCGTCGTCGACGCCGACGGGCTCGCGGTCGAGCGCCTCGGCCCACAGCTCGGCCAGCACGCGCTCGAGCGGCGTCGCGGGCGCGCGGTAGGCCGCGCGCGCCTCGGCCGCGGGCGCGGGCAGCCGCGCGCGGTCGACCTTGCCGTTCGGCAGGCGCGGCAGCGCCTCGAGCAGCACGACCTGCGCGGGCACCAGCGCGGGCGGCAGCGCGCGTCCGAGGCGCTCGCGCAGCGTGTCGGCGCTCGGCGCGCCCGCGCCGGGCGCGCGCACGACCCAGGCGACGAGCTCCTTCTCGCCGCCGAGCGCGTCGCGCGCGCCCACCAGCGCCTCGCGCACGTCCGGCTGCGCGCGCAGCGCGGCCTCGACCTCGCCCGGCTCGACGCGCTGGCCGCGGATCTTCACCTGCTCGTCCGCGCGCCCGAGGAACTCGAGCGTGCCGTCGGGCTGCCAGCGCACGCGGTCGCCGGTGCGGTACAGGCGCCCGCCCGTGCCGCCGAAGGTGTCCTGGACGAAGCGCTCGGCGGTGCGCTCGGGATCGTCGAGGTAGCCGCGCGCCACGCCCGCGCCGCCGAGCAGGAGCTCGCCCGCCGCGCCGAGCGGCGCGAGCGCCCCGCGCTCGTCCACGACCCACAGGCGCGCGCCCGCGATCGGGCGCCCGATCGGCACGCTCGCGCGCTCGGAGGGGAGCGAGCAGTCGTGCGCGCTGCACCACACCGTGCCCTCGGTCGGGCCGTACTCGTCGTGCAGCTCGCAGGCGCCCAGGAGCTCCTGGTGGCGCGCGACGAGCGCCGGCGGGCAGGCCTCGCCCGCCACGATCACGGTGCCGAGCGAGCGCAGGCGGCGCGCGTCGGTCTCCTCGAGCAGCGCGCTCCAGAGCGCGGGCAGGGCGAGGGTGTGCGTGACGCGCTCGCGCTCGATCAGGCCGGCCAGCGCGCCCAGGTCGGTCTCCTCGCCCTCGGCGGGCAGCACGAGCGTGCCGCCCGCGCACAGCGTCCAGAACACGCCGGCGACCGAGCTGTCGAAGGCGAACGACGAGAGCAACAGGAAGGCGCCGGGCGAGCGGCGGTACCAGGCCGCGCGCGCCGCGGTCGAGGCGGCGAGCGCCGCGTGCGGGATCGCCACGCCCTTGGGCGCGCCGGTCGAGCCGGAGGTGTAGAGCACGTACGCCAGGTCGTCGGGACCGGCGGCGGAGCCGTCGAGCGGCGCGCCCGCGGGTGCGAGCGCGTCGAGCTCGAGCGCCTCGGCGCCGGAGCGCGCCAGGAGCGCCGCGGGCAGGCTCGCGCGCTCCGCGTGCCGCGTCAGGACGACGCGCGCGCCGCCGTCCGCGAGCATCGCCGCCAGCCGCTCGGGCGGCCAGCCCGGCGGCAGCGGGACGTAGGCGGCGCCGCACAGGAGCACGCCGAGCATCGCGGCGCACCAATCGCTCGAGCGCCCGATCGCGATCCCGACGCGCTGGCCGGGGCCGACGCCCAGCGCCTGCAGGCGCGCCGCCACGGCCTGCGCGCGCGCGACGAGCGCGGCGTAGCTCGTGCGGCCCTCGGCGCAGGCGACCGCGATGGCCTCGGGCGTCGCGCGCGCCTGCGCCAGGATGCGCCGATGGACGAGGCCGTCCGGGAGCGCCGCGGCCGGCGCGCCGCGTCCGAAGGCGACCAGCCGCTCGCGCTCGGACGACGAGACGAGCGCCAGCGCCGCGAGCGGCCGCTCGGGGTCCGCGAGCGCGCTCGCGACCAGCGTCTCGAGCTGACCGGCGAGGACGCGCGCGCCCTGCTCGGGGAGCCGCGCGGCGTCGTGCCACAGCGCGAGCTCGCTCGCCCCGCCCTCGTCCCAGACCAGGCGCACGAGGAAGGGCTCGGCCGCCTCGCGGCGCTCGAGCGCGCGCGCGCGCAGCGCGCCGGCCTGCGCAGCGGCCGGGGCGTGGTGCTCGAAGGCGAGCGCCAGCGCGACCGGCTCGCCGGGGCGCAGGCGCTCGGGGTCGAAGAGCTCGTGCTGCTCGGCCGCGCGCTCGAGCGCCGAGGCGGCCGCGCGCGCGGCGTCCGGCGCGCTCGCGCCGGGCTCGAGCGCGAGGGCGATCGGCAGCGTGCGGCGGAACGGGCCGAGGACGTCGTCCAGGCCCTCGTAGCCGCGCCCAGGCGAGCTCCAGCCGAGCGCCGCCGCGCCGTGGTCGGCGTGCAGCGCGAGCACGCGGCGCCAGAGCGCGAGGAGCAGCGCCTCGGCCGCGACGCCGGCGCGCGCGGCGAGCGCGCGCAGACCGTCGAGGTCGGCGCGCAGCGGGACGCGCTCGGGGCGGAAGGGGCCGCGCGGCGCCGCGCGCTCGAACGAGAGGCGCGGCGGCGCCCAGGCCTCGGGCGGCACGCGGCGCCAGAAGCCGAGCCCCTCGGGCGCGTCCTCTGCGTCGAAGCGCTCGAGCATCCACTGCGCGAGGTCGGCGTACTGCGGCGCCCCTTCCGCGTCCGGCGCGGGCGCGCCGCCGGCCAGGACGCCCAGCAGCCGGCGCACGAGGATCCACAGCGAGGCGGCGTCGGCGCACGCCGCGTCGTGGGCGAGCAGGAGCTCGTGCGCGCCCGCGCCGCGCAGCCAGACGACGGCGAGCGCCCGCGCCGCGCCGGCCTGCGCCGGCTCGGGCGCGCGCACGAGCGCGTCGAGGAGCTCGCGGGCCTCGCGCTCGCGCGCGGCCGGTGCGGCGGCGAGGGGTTGCTCGGAGAGCTGGAGCGCGGGCTCCTCCGCGATCACCTGCACCAGCGTCGCGGAGCCCGGCAACGCCGCGAAGCCGGTGCGCAGGATCTCCTCGCGCGCGGCCAGCGCGCGCAGCGCGCGCTCGAGCGCGTCGCGCTCCAGCGGCCCCTCGAGCGCGACGCGCAGCCCCGCGCGGCGCGGCGCCGCCGCCGCGCGCGCGAGCCGCAGCGCGCGCTCCTGGCACGGGGAGAGCGGGAAGCCCTCGAGCGCGCTCTCCTGCGCCGCCGCCTTCACGCCTCGTCGCCCCGCCAGGGCTCGGCCATCGCGACCAGCGTCAGGCGCTCGCCCGTGTAGGGCTCGCGCGCGTGCGCCACGCGCGTGTTGTCGTAGAGCGCGACGTCGCCCTCCTGCCAGCGGAAGACGACCTTCTCCGCCTCGTAGCAGGCGAGCACGTGCGCGACGTCCGCCGCGTCGATGCGCCCGCCGTCGCCGTAGTAGGTGTTGTAGGGCAGCTCCTCCTCGCCCAGCGCGGCCAGGAACGTGTCCTTCAGCGCCGGCTCGAGCGCGCTGACGTGGAAGAAGGCGGCGTGGTTGAACCACACCGGCTCGCCCGAGACCGGGTGGCGGCGCACCGCCGGGCGGCGCTGGCGCGTGCGCAGGCGGCCGCCGCCCGTCCACTCCCACTCGATCCGGTTGTCGCGGCAGTAGGCCTCGACCGCGGCGGGGTCCTCGGTCTGGAAGACCTCCTGCCAGGGCAGGCCGAGGCCCGCGCCGTAGTTGCGCACGTAGAGCACGCCGCGCCGCTCGAACGGCTCGCGCACGGCCGGGTCGATCCGGCGCCAGACCGCGTGCACGTCGCCGATCGGCGTCTCGCCGCCGGTCGTCGCGTTCTTCTGGCAGCCGAAGTAGATCTTCTTCGCCCAGGCGATCCAGTACGTGCCTTCGTTGTGCAGGCGGATGCGCTGGTCGGGCGGGTAGACCGTGGCGTTGTAGATGCGGTCGCCGTGCGCGTTGCGCGGCGTCGAGCGGTCCTTGTACTCCAGCCGCTCGCCGCTCGAGGTGGCCTCGACGAAGGCCTGGAAGCCGTCGATGCCGCCCGAGGCGAAGCCGCGGAAGAGCAGCGCGCGGTGCGTCCACAGGAGCTCCTCGATCCACTCGCGGCTGGCGCGCGCCCAGGGGACGAGCTCGAGCCCGCTCGCGCGCGGGCGCACGACCAGCGGGATCGCGCGTCCGGGGACGAGCGGCTCGAGCGTGACCCACTCGCGCGGCGAGCCGCCCAGGGCGCGCCGGCGCACGGCGGGGAGCTTCCTCTCCTGCGTCACGGCGTCCGCCTCCCGGTCTCGACGCGCCGGCGCGCCGCCTCGATGCGCCGCGGGCCGGCGCGCCGCGGCGCGTCCTGCGCCGGCAGCGGCGCGAGGCGCGCCAGCGCGGCGGCGAGCGAGGAGAGGCGCGTCTCGGGGTGCTCGAGCACGATGCGCAGGAGCGCCAGGTAGCGCTCCGCCAGCGCGCGCACCGTCGCCGCGCGGAACAGGTCCACGTCGTACTCGAAGTAGGCCTCGACGCCCGCCGCCGTCTCGTCGAGGATCAGGCACAGGTCGAAGCGCGCGTTGCGCGGGTCCACGATGCGGTAGCGCGAGGAGAGGCCCGCCAGCTCGAGCTTCGGCATCAGGTCCTTCATGGGCGCGATCCAGGCCTGGATCAGCGGCGTCTCGCCCGCTCCCTCGGGACGGATCGCGCGCACGACGCGGTCGAAGGGCACGTCGTCCCAGGCGGCGGCCGCGAGCGTGCGCTCGCGCGTGCGCGCCAGGAGCTCGGCGAAGCTCGGGTCGCCGCTCAGGTCGTTGCGCAGGAGCCGCGTCTGCACGAAGAACCCGATCAGGCCCTCGAGCTCGGGCAGGCGGCGCGTCGAGCTCGGCATGCCGATCGTGAGGTCGGTCTGGCCCGACAGGGACGAGAAGAGCGCGCAGTAGGCCGCGACGAGCACCTGGTTCGAGGTGCCCTGCTCGCGGCGGCAGGAGCGCTCGAGCGCCGCGCACAGCTCCGGCGGGAAGCGGAAGCGGCAGAACGCGCCGCGGTGCGCGGGCGCGGCCGGGCGCGGGAAGTCGAGCGGCAGCTCGAGCGCGGGCCGCTCGCGGCCGAGCGCGCGCACCCAGAAGTCGAGGCCCGCCCGGACGCGCTCCTCGTCGGCGCGCGCGCGCTCCCAGGCGGCGAAGTCGGCGAACTGGATCGGGAGCGGCTCCAGCGCGTCCGGCGCGCCGCCGGCCGCGTAGAGCCGTCCCAGCTCGCGCCACAGGATCGAGTAGGAGACGCCGTCGGAGACGAGGTGGTGCATCGTCAGGCCGAGCTCCCAGGCGTCGTCGGCGACGCGCACCAGGCTCGCGCGCGCGAGCGGCGGCGCCGCCAGGTCGAACGGCGCGCGCACGTCCTCGAGCAGCAGGCGCTCGAGCTCGGCCGCGCGCGCCTCGGGCGCGAGCGCGCGCAGGTCGGCGCGCCGCAGCGCGAGGCGCGCGCGCGGCCGGACGACCTGCAGCGGCTCGCCGTCCCGCTCCTCGAAGCCCGTGCGCAGCACCTCGTGGCGCGCCACGACCTCCGCCAGCGAGCGCTCGACGAGCTCCTCGTCGAGCGCGCCGCCCGCGAGCGACACGCACAGCGAGTCGTTGTAGAGCGACGTGCCCGGGTGCAGCCGCTCCTCGACCCACAGCCGCCGCTGGCCGAACGAGACGGGCGCCGGCCCCGCGCCCGGGCGGCGCGGGATCGAGCGGCCGAGCGGCGCGCCGAGGCCCTGCTCGGCGAGCATCCTGCGCAAGAGGGCCAGGCGCTCGGGCGAGGGGCGCGTCATGCGGGCTCCGCGGGCGCCGGGTAGGTCGCGATCGGGCGGCGGCGGCAGAGCTCCAGCACGGCTTGCTGCACCTCCTGGCGCACGCGCGCGGGGAGCTCGTGCTCGCGCTCGGAGACGCTGCGCACGTGCGTGAGCACGCGGTGGATCAGCTCGACGCACTCGCGCATGTCCTCGGGCGTCATGCGCCGCACGGCGAGGCCGTTCGTGCCCAGGCGGATGCCGCTCGTGACCGAGGGCGGCTTCGCGTCGTGCGGGATCCGGTTCTTGTTGACCACGATCCCGCAGTCCTCGAGCGCCTTCTCGGCGTTCACGCCGGTGATGCCGCGCGCCAGCACGTCCACCACGACGATGTGCGTGTCGGTGCCGCCGGTGATCACGCGGTAGCCCTTGTCGAGGAAGGCGCGCGCCAGCGCGCGCGAGAGGTCGAGCACGCGCTGCGCGACGGCGCGGAAGGCCGGCGCGCCCACCAGGCCCAGCCCGCGCGCCTTGGCCGCGATCGAGCTCTGGTTCGGCGCGCCCTGGAAGAACGGGAAGACCTTCTTCTGGATCGTCTGCGCCAGGGTGAGCTTGCCGTCGGGACCCGGGCGGTCCCAGTCCTTGCCGATCAGGACCAGCCCGCCGCGCCCGCCGTAGAGCTGCTTGTGCGTGCAGGTGGTCGTGAAGTGCGCGTGGTCGATCGGGCTCGGGTGCAGGCCGGCCGCGACCAGCCCGGCGACGTGCGTGATGTCGGCCAGGAGCCAGGCGCCGACCTCGTCCGCGATCGCGCGGAAGCGCGCCCAGTCGACCTGCCGCGCGTAGGCGGTCGAGCCGCAGACGAGCAGCCGGGGCCGGTGCTCGTGCGCCAGCCGCCGCACCTGGTCGTAGTCGATGCGCTCCTCGGGCGTCAGCCCGTAGCCGATCGAGCGGAAGACCTGGCCCGAGATCGAGGCCTTCGATCCGTGCGTGAGGTGCCCGCCCATGTCGAGCTCCATCCCGAGCAGCGTGTCGCCCGGCGCGAGCGTCGCGAACAGCACGATCTCGTTGGCCGAGGAGGCCGACATCGGCTGCACGTTGGCGTAGCGCGCGCCGAACACGCGCTTGGCGCGCTCGATCGCCAGCGTCTCGATCTCGTCGATGTGCCGGCAGCCGGCGTGGAAGCGCGCGCCGGGGTAGCCCTCGGCGGTCACGTTCATGGCCGGCATCGCCTCGCAGATCAAGGCCGAGGGGTCGGCGATGCTCGACGAGGCGACCATCGTGAGCACGCTCGCCTGGCGCCGGTACTCGGCCTCGAGGATCGCGAACAGCTCGGGGTCCTCCTCCTGCAGCCGCTCGACGGCGAGCTGCGCGAAGCGCGACAGGTTCGACCAGGTCTCTGTGGTGGTCATGGTCAGCTCGGAGGGGTCCCGGAGACGCGCGCCGCGACCTCGGCGTCGGACATGCGCTCGATGCGGCGCAGGAGGCGCACGACCTCCTCGGCGTCCACGCCGTGGCGCAGGCCGCTCGCGCGCAGGCGCGCCGCCAGGCCGGCGACGGTGCGGCCCTCGAAGAGGTCGGGCAGGGCGACCTCGAACGGCAGCACGTCCGCCAGGCGCGCGGCGATCTGCACGGCGCTGAGCGAGTGCCCGCCGAGGTCGAGGAAGGGGTCGTCGGCGCCGACGCGCTCGAGCCCGAGCACGTCGGCCCACAGCTCGGCCAGCAGCTCCTCGAGCGGTCCGCTGGGCGCCGCCCAGGCCGCGGCCACGCCCGCGCGCGTCGTGTCGGGCTCGGGCAGGCGCTTGCGATCGACCTTGCCGTTCGGCGAGAGCGGCAGCGCGTCGAGCGGCACGACGACCGACGGCACCATCGTCTCGGGCAGGCCGGCGGCCATGTGCCGGCGCAGCGCCGGGCCGAGCGCGCGCGCGCGCCGGCCGGCCATCGGGTCGTTCGCGAAGGACCCCGCCGCGCGCGCGGGATCGCTGGCGCGGGCCGGCGCGTCGAACAGGGAGAAGGCCTCCGCGCGCGCCAGGGCGGCGTCGAAGCGGCCCTCGTGGTCGTCCGCCGACCAGCGCAGCTCGGCCGCGTAGCCGAGCTCGTGCGCGAGCCGCCACAGCGCCTCCGGCTCGACGGCGGGGCGCTCGCGCGCCGCGCGCTCCGCCGCCGCGCGCAGGCCGGCCGCGTCCGGCGCGGCGTCCGCCGCGAGGAGCCGCGCCAGCGCCGCGTGCCGCGCGGTGCGCGCGTTCGGGACGCGCCCCAGGCACAGCGCGGCGGGGCGCTCGCGCTCGAGCCGCGCCCGCAGGCGCGCCAGGTCGAGCCCCTCGTCCTCCCAGTCGAGCCAGGGCGCCGCCGGCGCGCGCACGGCGCGCGCGCCGACGAGGAGCGTCACGTCGTAGCGGAAGGCCTCGAGCTCGTTCCGGAACGCGCCGCGCTTCAGCTCGATGCGCGCGCCCGCGATCTCGGGCACGGCGGAGGGCAGCCAGTCGAAGAAGGCAGGGTGCAGGAGCAGCTCCTCCTCCTGGCGCACCAGGCGCGCGACGCGCGCGCGCAACGCCGCGGCGGGCGCGTCGTCCCGCGCCTGGAAGAGCTGCACGGAGGCCTGGTAGGCCTCGAGCAAGGGGAGCGAGCGCACGTCGCCGACGAAGATCGTGCCGCCCGGCCGCACGGCGCGCGCCGCGCCGCGCAAGACCGCCATCAGGTAGTCGGTCCCGGGGAAGTCGAGCACGATCGAGTTCAGCACGACGGCGTCGAAGCTCGCAGGCTCGATGCCGGAGAAGTCGTCCGCCGCGCGGCGCTCGAGCTCGACCTGCGCCAGCCCCAGGCGCCGCGCGTGCCGCCCGACGTGCTCGAGCGCGACGCGCGAGAGGTCGGTGCCGACGTAGCGCGCGCAGCCCGGCGCCAGGCGGAAGAGCAGGAGCCCCATGCCGCAGCCGATCTCGAGCACGCGCGCCGGGCGCTGGCGCGCGATGCGCGCCACGGTCTCCTCCACCCACGCGCGCATCTCGTCCGCGGGCAGGGGCTCGTTCGTGTAGCTCGAGTCCCAGCTCGCGATGGCGAAGGTGGGGTCGTCCGCCTCCGCGCCCGCGCCGTAGGCGTGGTCGTACACCGCCTCCCACTGGTCGATCCGATCGCGGGCGAGCCGGCCGGGCTCGTCGTCCTCCCAGTCCGCGCGCGGCACGACGTAGGCCACCAGGCGCTTCTCGCCGCTCGCGTCGGGGCGCGCGACGACGACGCCCTCGCGCACGCCCGGGTGCGCGCGCAGGCGCGCCTCGACCTCGCCCAGCTCGATGCGGTAGCCGCGGATCTTGACCTGGTTGTCGATGCGCCCGAGCAGCTCGAGGTTGCCGTCCTCCATCCAGCGCGCGAGGTCGCCGGTGCGGTACATGCGCGCGCCGGGCGCGCCGGCGTGGGGGTCGGGCACGAAGCGCTCGCGCGTCAGCTCGGGACGCTCGTGGTAGCCGCGCCCGACGCCGATGCCGCCCAGCCACAGCTCGCCCGCGACGCCGACCGGCAGGAGCCCCAGGCGCGCGTCGAGCACGTACGCGCGCTGGTTCGCCATCGGCGCGCCGTAGGGGATCGAGGTCCAGGCCGGGTCCACGGCGCCGACCTCGTAGATCGTCGAGTCCATCGAGCACTCGGTCGCGCCGCCCAGGCTGATCACGCGCGCGCCGGGGACGAGCGCGCGCAGGCGGTCGGGCAGCGTGACCGGGATCCAGTCGCCGCCGAGCAGCACCAGACGCAGCGCCTCGGGCTCGTTCCCGGGGTGCGCCTCGAGCCAGTCGACGAAGAGCTTCAGCAGCGCGGGCGCCGTGTGCCACACGGTGACGCGCTCGGCGCGCAGCGTGCGCGCCCAGGCGGCGGGGTCGTGCGCCTGGCCGGGCGCGGGCAGGACGATCGTCGCTCCCGCCGCCAGCGTGCCGAAGACGTCGTACGCGCACATGTCGAACGACAGCGAGGAGAGCGCGAAGAGCGCGTCCCCCGGCCCGACCGCGAAGCGGCGGTCGAAGTCGAGGAAGTTGTTCACCCGCCCGCGGTGGTCGAGCTGCACGCCCTTGGGCGCGCCGGTCGAGCCCGAGGTGTAGATCACGTAGGCCAGGTGCTCGGGGCCGACGCCCGATTCCGGCGGCGTCTCCGGCCGGCCCGCGCCGATCTCCTCGTCGAGGCACAGGCGCTCGGCCGCGCCGTCGGGCAGCGCGTCCGCGAGGCAGCGCTGCGTCAGGACGACGCCGACCTGCGAGTCGCGCAGCATGCCGAGCAGCCGCTCGCGCGGGTACGCCGGGTCCATCGGCACGTACGCGCCGCCCGCCTTCGCGATCGCGAGCAGGCCGACGACCATCTCGAACGACTTGTCGCAGCTCAGGCCGACCAGGCGGTCGGGGCCGACGCCGCGCGCGCGCAGCTCGTGCGCGACCCGGTTCGCGCGCCGCTCGAGCTCGGCGTAGGAGAGGCTCTGGCCCGCCTGGCGCACGGCCGGGGCGGTCGGCGCCTCGGCCGCGCGCGCCTGGAAGAGCTCGTGCAGGCAGAGGTCGCGCGGGAAGTCGGCGGCGGTGTCGTTCCAGCGCTCGAGGATCTGCGCGCGCTCGGCCGCGGTCAGCAGGGCGAGGTCGCCGAGCGGCGCCGCCGGCGCCTCGAGCGCGGCGCGCCACAGGGTCGCGAGGTGCCCGCGCAGGCGCGCCGCGGCGGGCGCGTCGAGGCGGCCCGCATCGTGGGCGAGCGCCAGGCCGCCGGATCCGGCGCAGAGCAGCGCCGCGACGCCGGGGGGGAGCGGCGCCGCGCCCTCGGCGTCCACCGCGATCTGGAACGGCGCCTCGGCGCGGCCGAGCGCCGCGCACAGCGCGGCCAGGCTCGGCGGCGTCGGGCCGGCCGCGGCGTCGCGCTCGGCCGCCGCGGCGCGCACGAGCGCGTCGAAGCCGCGCTCGAGGTCCACCGCGAGCCGCAGCGGCAGCCAGCCGCCGCCGCGCCGCAGCCCGAGCACGACGTCGTCGGTCCCGCAGGTGCGCGCGACCCACAGCGCGGCGAGCGCCGCCGCGAGCGCCTCCAGGTCCGCCCCGAGCCGCGCGGCGAGCGCGAGCCCGGGCGCGAGCGGCGCCTCCAGCGCCGCCGCCTCCTCGCGCGCCGGACCGCGCGCGCCGCGCCCGCGCCCGCCGGGCAGGTCGAGGGCCAGCGGGTGGCCGGCCAGGCGGGCGACCCAGCGAGCGGCGGCGTCCTCGAGGGGACGCCCTTGGGCGAGGACCTGGCTCATCCGTCGATGGGGGGGGCGGGCCGCCCGGCCGGCCGGCCGGGTCGAGCCAGGAGGGGTCGCGAGGAGGCCCCTCGGCGCACCCGCGGGCGCCGTCCGAGGGTCACTAGGATAAGGAGCATCGCCATGGGGATTCCCGCCCAACGGACGCTGCCGAAGCCCGGAGAGGTCCATCTCTGGTGGGGGCATTTGCCCGCGGGCGAGGACGACGCCCTCCCGGCGTCCCTCTCCGAGGAGGAGCGCGCGCGCTGGCAGGCCTTCCGGACCCCGCTCCTGCGCCGGCGCTACGCCTGCCGCCGCGCTCTGGTGCGGGCGGTCCTCGGCGAGGCGCTGGCGCTCGACCCCGCCCTCCTGCGCTTCGCCGCCGGGGAGCACGGCAAGCCCAGGCTCGATCCGGCGCAGGCCGCCGGGCTCTCCTTCAATCTCTCGCACACCGGGGACTGGGTGCTGCTCGGGGTGGCGCGCGGGGGCGAGCTCGGGGTCGACGTCGAGACGCTCGCGCGCCGCGGCTCGCTCGAGGGGGTCGCGCAGCGCGTCTTCTGCGACGCCGAGCTCGCCCGGCTGGGGGGGCGCGCGGAGCCCGCCGCCTGGGAGGCGGCCTTCCTGCGCGGCTGGACGCGCAAGGAGGCGCTCCTGAAGGCGCTCGGGACGGGCCTCCTGCGCGACCCGCGCGAGGTCCAGGTCGGGCTGGACGAGCCGCCCGCCGGGCGGCCGTGGCCGCTCCCCGATCCAGCGCTCGGTTCCTGGGGTCTGGACGACCTCGACGCGCCGCCGGGGCACGCGGCGGCGGCCTGCGCGCCGGGGAGCGCGTGGCGGAGCGTCGTGCGCCGCGGCTGGCGCGAGGCGCTGCCCGCCGCCGCGCCGCGTCCGGCCTGATCGTTGCAGCGCCCCTGGTAGCATCGCCCGCGGCCCGGGGGGCAGGAAAGACGCCATGGCAGAGACCTTCGACGCGATCGTGATCGGGACGGGCCAGTCGGGTCCGGCGCTCGCCCGCCGGATGGCGGGGGAGGGCTGGAAGGTGGCCGTGCTCGAGCGCGGCCGCGTCGGCGGCACCTGCGTCAACACCGGCTGCATCCCGACCAAGACCCTGATCGCGAGCGCCAAGGTGGCCGCCATGGCGCGCCGCGCGGCGGAGTACGGCGTGCGGCTCGACGGGCCGGTGCGCGTGGACATGCGCCGCGTGAAGGAGCGCATGCGCGAGGTCTCGGGCGCCTCGCGCCAGGCGGTGACGCGCGGTCTGGAGCAGGAGGAGAACGTCGCTCTCGTGCGCGGCCACGGCCGGCTGGTCGGGCCGCGCGAGGTCGAGGTGGACGGGCGCCGGCTGCGCGCGGAGCGCGTCTTCCTCAACGTCGGCGCGCGCGCCGCCCGGCCCCCGATCGAGGGGCTGGACGGCGTGCCCTGGCTCTCGAACGCGGGCCTCCTGGCGCTGGACGAGCTGCCCGCGCACCTCGTGATCGTCGGCGGCAGCTACGTCGGGCTGGAGTTCGCCCAGATGTACCGGCGCTTCGGCAGCGAGGTCACGGTGCTGCAGCGCGGGCCGCGGCTCGTGCCGCGCGAGGACGAGGACGTGTCCGAGGCGGTGCGCGAGGTGCTCGTCAAGGAAGGTGTGGACGTGCGCCTGGAGACGGAGTGCCTGGCGGTCGAGCGCCGCGGCGCGGACGTGGTCGTGCGCGCGAACGGCGCGCAGGTGGTCGGCAGCCACCTGCTCGTCGCCGCGGGCCGCCGGCCGAACACGGACGACCTGGGCGCCGAGGCGGGCGGCGTGGCGCTCGACGAGGCCGGGAACGTCCGGGTCGACGAGGAGCTGCGCACGAGCGCGCCCGGCGTCTGGGCGCTGGGCGACTGCAACGGCCGCGGCGGCTTCACGCACACCTCGTACGACGACTACCGCATCGTCTCGACGAACCTCCTCGGCGCGGGCGGGCGCAGGGTCTCCGATCGCATCACGGCCTACGCGCTCTACGTGGACCCGCCGCTCGGGCGCTGCGGCATGAGCGAGCGCGAGGCGCGCGCCTCCGGCCGCGACGTGCTGGTCGGGAAGGTCTGGATGGAGGACGTCGGCCGCGCCTACGAGAAGGGCGAGACCGACGGCTTCCTGAAGGTGCTCGTGGACGCGGAATCGAAGGCGATCCTCGGCGCCTCGCTCCTCGGCGTCGAGTGCGACGAGGTGCTGCACACGCTGCTCGACCTGATGTATGCCGGGGCTCCCTACACCGTGGTCGCCGGCGCGATGCACGTGCACCCGACGGTCTCGGAGTACCTGCCGAGCCTGCTCGAGACGCTCGAGCCGCTGGCGCCGGCGGGCTGAGGCGGCGCCGCGCCGCTGGCGCGCCGCCGCGGCGCGGGAGCGCGCGAAGCGAGGAAGCCCCATTGCGGGGCGCGGGCGCGCACGGCGCCGGCGCGATCGGGCGGCTCGGGGCACGGCCGTTGCACCGGGGAGCCCGGAGGCGAATCCTGGCGGCGCTGGCCGGCGGCCGCCGCCCCGCGCCCACGCCCTGGAGCTCCCGCCATGACGCACGTGAACAAGACCCACGACCTCGGCCTGTTCCTGGTCCGCCTCGCGCTCGGCGCGGTGTTCGTCTTCCACGGCGCGCAGAAGCTGTTCGGCCTCTTCGGCGGCGGCGGCCTGAGCGCGACGGCGACCGATTTCGAAGGGCTCGGGATCCCGCTGCCCGACGTCAGCGCGGTCGTGGCCGGTTGTGTGGAGCTCTTCGGCGGCCTCGCGCTCGTCGTCGGCGTCGGCGTGCGCATCGCGGGCCTCCTGCTCGCGTTCCAGATGGGCGTCGCCGTGTGGACGGCGCACCGCCACGCCTTCGCGGCGGCGAAGGGCGGGATGGAGTTCCCGCTGACGCTGGCCTTGTGCGCGGCCGGGCTGGCCCTGGCCGGCTCCGGCGCGATCGCGCTGCGCCCTTCCTCGCGCGGCTGATCGGGCGGGCCGCTCGGTCCGCGGCCGCGCCGGCCGCGCGGCGACGCCCGCCGCGAGGCGCGCGCGCCACCCTCTAGAATCTCCCGGATGGCCGTCGGCCCCGAGAGCGCCCTGCCCGTCCTCGACCAGCACGCCTCGGGCTGCGGCGGGCCGCCGCGCTCGCGCCGCGGGCGGACGCGGGCGCTGGTGCTGCTCGGCGTGCACGTGCTGGCCTTCGTGCACATCGCGCACTGGCGCATCGCGGGCAGGACGCTGTCGGCGCTGGAGCCCTCCGAGGCGGGCGAGACGCTGACCCTGGGCTACGTGAACGCGGGCTTCGTCCTCCTCGTGCTGCTGCTCGCGAGCACGCTCGTCCTCGGGCGCTTCTTCTGCGGCTGGGCGTGCCACGTCGTCGCGCTGCAGGACGCCTGCTCCTGGCTGCTCGGGCGCGTCGGGCTGCGGCCGCGCGCGCTGCGCTCGCGGCTGCTCGCCTGGGTGCCGCTCCTGGCGGCGCTCGAGATGTTCGTGCTGCCGAGCGTGCTCGCGCGCCTGCACGGCGAGCCGCCGGCGGCCTGGCGCTGGGCGCTCGCCACCGACGACTTCTGGGCGCGCTTCCCGGGGCCGTGGATGGCGGCGCTGACGTTCCTCGTCGTGGGGTTCCTGTGCGTCTGGCTCCTGGGCTCGAAGGGCTTCTGCACCTACGGCTGCCCGTACGGCGCGCTGTTCGGGCTGGCCGACCGCTTCGCGCCCGGCCGCATCCGCGTGGACGAGAGCTGCGAGCAGTGCGGCCACTGCACCGCCGTGTGCACGAGCAACGTGCGCGTGCACGAGGAGGTGGCGCGCTTCGGCGCGGTGGTCGACCCGGGCTGCATGAAGTGCATGGACTGCGTCAGCGCCTGCCCCAAGGGCGCGCTCTCGCTGGGCTTCGCGCCGAAGGTCGTGCGCCCGCCCGCGCGGCGCAAGCCGCGGCGCGAGTACGACCTGTCCTGGGGCGAGGAGCTGCTCGCCGCGGCCGTCTTCCTCGGCGCGCTGTACGCCTTCCGCGGCCTCTACGGCGCCGTGCCGTTCCTGCTCGCGGTCGCGCTGGCGGTCGTGGCGGCGCTGTGCGCGACGGCGCTGGTGCGCCTCGCGCGCGCGCCGACCCTCCGCTTCCAGCACGTGCTGCTGCGGCGCGACGGGGCGCTGACGCGCGGCGGCGCGGCGGCGCTCGCGCTCCTTCTGGCCTTCCTCGCCTTCGCGGCGCACAGCGCGTGGGTGCAGCACGAGCACCGCAGCGGCGACGCCTGGCTGGCGCGCGCCGGCGCGGCGGCGCCGGGCTCGCCCGAGCGCGAGCGGGCGCTGGCGCAGAGCGGCGGCCACCTGGCGCGCGCGCTCGCGCTCGGCCTCGTCGAGACGGCCGAGCTGCACAACAAGCTGGGCCAGATCCTGGTCGGGCAGGGAGAGGCGTCCGCCGCCGAGCCGCACTTCCTGCGCGTGGTCGCGCTGGATCCCGAGAGCCGGAGCGCGCGCGTCTACCTGGCCGACCTGGCCGCGTCGCGCGGCGACTGGCCGGCCGCGCTGGCGCGCCTGGAGGAGCTGTGCGCGCTCGACGCGGCCGACCCCGAGCTGGCGCGTCGCGCGCGCTCGCTCGCCGCGCGGATGCCCGACGACGCGCGCGTGCGGGCGCTCGTCGCGCGCGTGGACGGGGCGGCGCGCTGAGCGGGCCTCAGGCCCACAAGGCCAGGTCGCCCAGCGCGCGCTCGGTGTCGGCGTCCGTGCGCGGGCGCACGCGGATGCCGTAGCCGAAGGCGCCCGCGCGCAGGCAGGCGTGCGAGCCCTCGAAGACGTGCAGCGCCTCCTCGACGCCGACGGGGTCGAGGCGCGTCACGACCGGCTCGCGCAGGTCGGAGCCGCTCGTGCGCCGGCCCAGGACGAGCTCGACCACGACGTCCTCGGGGGCGAGCGGGCCGAGCTTGAGCGTCGCGTGCACGCCGATCGTGTCGCCGACCTTCACCTCGGACAGGTCGGCGATCTCGACCGCGTGGATCGTGACCTGCGGGAAGCCCTTGCGCACGCGCTGGATGCGCTGCACGAGCGCGCGCACGTCCTGCGCGCGCGTGCGCGCCAGCGGCGCGTAGGCCTTGCGCACGTACTCGCCGACCATGCGGTCGGTGTTGAAGCGCGCCGGGATCGTGGCCAGGTCGTGGCGCACGAAGTCCAGCCAGCGCGACGGCACGCCGCTCGCGTCGCGGTCGAAGTAGGCCGGGACGATCTCCTCCTCCAGCAGGCGGTAGAGCGCGCTCGAGTCGAACTCGTCCTGCAGCGTCGGGTTCTCGTACACCGGGCCGTCGGCGATCGTCCAGCCGTTGCGGCCGTCGTAAGCCTCGGGCCACCAGCCGTCGCCGATGGAGAGGTTCAGGCCGCCGTTGGCGGCGACCTTCATGCCCGACGTGCCGCTCGCCTCCTGCATGCGCGTGGGGTTGTTGAGCCACACGTCCACGCCCTGCACGAGCGAGCGCGCCAGGTCCATGTCGTAGTTCTCGACGAAGAACACGCGGCCGGCGAGGTCCTTCGAGCGCGAGATCTCGGCGATCCGGCGCAGGATGTCCTTGCCGTGCTCGTCGCGCGGGTGCGCCTTGCCGCCGACCAGGACGCGCACGGGGCGCTCCTCGTCGGACAGGAGCGCGCGCAGGCGCGCCGGGTCCTGGAACAGGAGCAGCGCGCGCTTGTAGGGCGCGAAGCGGCGCGCGAAGCCGATCAGGAGCGCGTCCTCGCGCAGGCCGTCGAGCGACTCCTCCAGGAGCTGCGGGCTGTCGTGGCGCTCGAGGAAGCCGCGCCGCAGGCGCACGCGCAGCGTCGTCATCAGCTCGCGCTTGATCGAGCGCTTGGCGCGCCACACGGCGGCGGCGGCCTGCTCGCTGCTGCCGGCGGCGAAGTCCTCGCCGCGCACGGGCCGGTCCGCGACGCCCAGCGCGCGCGCGACCTCCGGGTGCGTCCACGTGCCGAGGTGGATGCCGTTCGTGATCGAGTCCACGGGCACCTCGCTCTCGAGCAGGCGCGGCCAGTAGGGGTGCAGGAGCGCGCGCGAGGCGGTCTTGTGCAGCTCGCTCACGCCGTTGCAGTAGGCGCTGAAGTGCAGCGCCAGGTAGGTCATGTTGAACGAGTCGCGCGGCCCCTCGCTCGCCTGCCCGAAGGCGAAGAAGCCTTCCCAGGGCAGGCCGACCCAGTCCTCCGCGTCGGAGAAGTAGCGCCGCATCAGGTCCTCGCCGAAGCGGTCGTGGCCGGCGGGGACGGGCGTGTGCGTCGTGAACAGCGTCGTGGCGCGCACCGTCTCGCGCGCCTCCTCGAAGGTCAGGCCCTCGCGCACGAGCGCCGAGACGCGCTCCAGCGTGGTGAAGGCCGCGTGCCCCTCGTTCATGTGGTAGACCGCCGGCGCCAGGCCGAGCCGGCGCAGGAGGCGCACGCCGCCGCGGCCGAGCGCGATCTCCTGCTTGAGCCGCGTCTCGGCCTCGCCGCCGTAGAGCTGGCTCGTGATGGCGCGGTCCTCCTCGCGGTTCGTGGGCGTGTCGGAGTCGAGCAGGTACAAGGACACGCGCCCGACCCGCACGCGCCACGAGCGCAGCGCGAGCTGGCGTCCGAGCAGCGGCAGCGTGACCTCCAGCGGCGCGCCGCCCTGGTCGCGCACGAGCTCGAGCGGCAGCGAGAGCGGGTCGTTCGGCGCGTCCAGGGCGATCTGCTCGCCGGCCGCGCTGATGCGCTGCGTCAGGTAGCCCTTGCGGTAGAAGAGCCCGACCGCGACCAGCGGCAGGTCGAGGTCGCTGGCCGACTTCAGGTGGTCGCCGGCCAGCACGCCCAGGCCGCCGCTGTAGACGCGCAGCGACTCCTGGATGCCGTACTCGGCGCAGAAGTAGGCCACCGGCCGCTCGGCCGACAGGCCCGTGCGCTCGGCGTCGGGCACCAGGCGCCGCCACGGCGCCTGGCGCGGGTCGGCGCCCAGGTACTCGTCCATGCGCCGCACGACGCGCTCCAGCGTCGCGACGTAGCCGGCGTCGGTGGCGCGCAGCTCCAGGTCCTCGGAGCCCGCGGCGTGCAGCAGGCGCACCGGGTTGTGCCCGCAGGCCTCCCACAGGAGCGGGTTCAGGTCGCGGAACAGGGCCGGCGCCTCGGGGTCCCAGCACCACCAGAAGTTGCGCGCGACGCGGTGCAGCGGCGCCAGCTTGCGCGGCAGCGTGGCGGACACGTCGAGGTCGCGCAGGCGCGGGCGCTGTCCCTCGGGCACGGGCTGGATGGCGAGCGTCTTGCGCGGCCGGCGCTTCTGCTGCACGCCCTTCTCGAGGCGCGCCTGCACGCTCGCGAGGGCCTGCTCGTAGGCCTGCTCGTAGCACTTGAAGAGCCCCGTCCAGGACGTGCGGCGCGCGCTCCGGCGGCAGGCCTCGGCCACGCTGTCGGCGCCGCGCGTGTCGGCCAAGAGCGCCTCGAGCTCGCGCACGAGCCGCGCGCGCGCCTCGCCGTACTCGACGTGCACGCGCGGGATGACGCGCACGCCGTTCTCGGCGCCCAGCCCCTCGGCGTTGGCCCAGCGCCCGAAGCCGGCGTAGTCGGTCGTCACCGTCGGCACGCCCAGCGCCAGGCTCTCCTGCGGCGTGTAGCCCCACGGCTCGTAGTAGGAGGGGAAGGCCGAGAAGTCCATGGCGCGCAGCAGCGCCTCGTACGGCAGGTCGAGGATCCCGTCGCCAGGGCCGAGGTAGCAGGGGATCTGGACCAGCTTGACGCGGTCGTCGGGCGCGTTCGCGAGGCCGAGCTTCGCGCACAGGACGTGCAGCGGGTCGTTCTCCTCGTCGAAGAGGTTGTGCGTCGTGAGCCCCATCGCGCCGTCGATCGCGGCGACCGGGCGCTTCAGGCGCTCGAGCAGCTCGCCCTTGACGCCCGAGTTGCCGGCGGGGACGAGCACGAACAAGACCAGCGGGCGCCCGGGTCGCCGGCACAGCTCGGCGCAAGCCTCGAGCAGGAAGTCGATGCCCTTGTTGTGGAACTCGTAGCGGCCCGAGATGCAGGCGAAGGCGGCGCCCGCGACGTCGCGCCCGAGGAAGCGCGTCGCCAGGTCGGCCAGGCGCGCGCGCACCTGCGCGCGCGGGTGATCGCCCGCCAGCTCCTCGATGACGCCCAGGTCCATGCCGTTGGGCGTGAGCGGGTCGGGCCCGCGACCGTGCAGCAGGCGCGCCTCGCGCGCGGTGATCTCGCTGACCGTCGTGAGCACGTCGGTCTCGCGCGCCGAGACGCCCTCGATCGAGTGCTTGGCGACGACGCCGTGCGTCTCGGCCAGCTCCTCGGGGCTCTGCCCGTCGAGCCCGTCGTCGGGCGACTGGCCCACCGACGACAGCGCGCGCCCGAGCACGGTGGCGTGCGTCGTGAAGACCGAGCCGATGCTGGGCGCCTGCTTCTTCAGGTACAGCAGGCTGGAGCTCGTCATCCACTCGTGCGCGTGCACCACCGCGCGCCTGTGCACGGGCGCGAGGAAGTGCTCCATCCACTCCTCGATCGCGATGCCGGCCGCCCAGCCGAAGAGCACGGGCTCGACGTAGTCCCACTTGCCCTGCAGCGAGTCGACCTTGTAGTCCTCCCACAGGCCGGCCAGGATCCCGTCGCGCTTCTCGTACAGGCCGGCGAACTCGACCAGCAGCGTCAGCGGGCGGCCGGGGATGCGCCAGCGGCCGAGGCGCACCGGGACGCCGCGCTCGCGGCAGGCGTCCTGGTAGGGCTCGTAGCCCTCGAGCGGGTCGAAGGGCGCCTTGTCCGCTCCCGAGAGCAGCCAGGGGCCGACGCACAGGTACTCGTCGGCCAGCTTCTCGACGACGGTGCGCGCCTTGGTCGACAGCACCGTGTGGATGCCGCCGACCTTGTTGCAGACCTCCCAGCTGATCTCGAACAGGGTGTAGGGGCTAGACAACGGGCTCCTCGGTCGGGGAGATCGCGGAGGGGGGGGAGAGGACGTCGCGGACGCGGGTGGTGAGGTCGTCCAGGACGTTCATGAAGACGACGTACGAGTCGTAGGGAGACTCGTAGGGGGTGAAGTACTCGTGCACGTCACCATCGGAAAAGAACTTGGTGGACATGTAGTAGACGTGGTCGGACGTGCTCAGGCGGCGCCAGATGGCCAGCAGCTCGGGGTGCCCCCGGCGCGCCGCCTCGCGGACGTCGGGCAGGAGGTCGTAGAGCGCCTCGTGCGCCGAGCGCTGCATCGGGTTGCGCAGCCAGGCCGACAGGTCGCGCTCGGCGTCGGCCCAGGAAACGGGTTCCGGGGCGGCGATCTCGTCCACGGGCTCCTCGGCGCGCGCCGCCTCGGAGGGCGTGGCGAAGTCGAAGCGCTCGTCGGCCAGCACGTAGCCGGGCAGGGCGCGCATGAACTCGAAGATGCCCGTGGCGGTGCCCTGGTGCTCGCCGAACGTCTCGTAGTCCATGAACAGGCCGACGAGCGCGTCCTCGGGCGCGGCCTTGTGCAGCCAGCCCGCGAAGCGGTCGGCCATCAGCGGGTACTGGTCCCAGGTCTTGTTGCTGAAGCGGAAGGCGATGTCGTCGGAGAAGGAATAGTCGCGCAGGAGGAGGCGCAGGCGCGAGCGGCCGCGCGGCCGGTAGACGCGCCGCGGGCTGCGCCCGGCGAGCAGGTGGTCGGCGCCCTCGCCCAGGAGCACGTCGAAGCCCAGGTCCTCGACCTCCTTGGCGATGTCGTCGTCGAAGATCAGCTCGGTGTCGCGGAAGGTCACCGGCCGCGCGCCGAAGAGCGCCTCGACGCGCTCGCGCTGCGCGCGCACCTGCGCGCGGAACTCCTCGCGATCGCCCAGGGCGGCCAGCGAGTGGAAGGCGGTCTCGCACAGGAACTCGACGCAGCCCGTGCGCGAGAGCGCCACGAACGAGTCGAGCGCCTCCGGCGCCCACTCCTCGAGCTGGGAGATCACCGTCCCGCTGAGCGAGAAGGCGCAGCGGAAGCGCCCTCCCGTGCGCTCGATCGCCTCGGCCAGGAGCGCGTTCATCGGCACGTAGCAGCGCTCGGCGACGCGCTCCAGGATGCGCCGGTTCTCCGGCCCGTTGAAGTAGTCGCGCTCGCCGCCGATGTCGAAGTAGGAGTAGCGCTGCAGCCGGTAGGGCTGGTGCACCTGGAAGTAGAAGACGACGGAGGTCACGCGCAGAGCTCGCGGTACACGTCCAGCAAGGCCTGTGCCCGGCGCTCCCAGCGCATGCCGTCGATCTCCAGCCGGCCGGCCTCGGCGAGCTGGCGGCGTAGCGACGGGTCGCGCGCGAGGGTCAGCACCTGGCTCGCCAGGCCGGCGGTGTCCCAGAAATCGTACTTCGGGCAGCTCGCGAGCACCTCGGCCACGCCGCTCTGGCGCGAGACGATGACGGGCACGGCGCGCGAGAGCGCCTCCAGCGGGGTCAGGCCGAAGGGCTCGGAGACCGAGGAGAGCACGAACAGGTCCGCGTCGGCGTAGACCTCCTCGACCTCCTCCTGGCTCAGGCGGCCGGTGAAGCGCACGTGGCGCCCGAGGCCGAGCGCGGCGGCGTACTCGACCATCTCGGGCAGGAGGTCGCCGGTGCCGCCGAGCACGAAGCGCACGCCGGGGTCGGCCGCCACGACGTCGCGCGCGGCCTCGAGGAAGTAGCGCGGGCCCTTCTGCGCCGTCACGCGGCCGAGGAACAGCACCGTGCAGCGCGCGCGGGCGTCGCGGCGCGGGGCGCGCTCGCAGCGCTCGGCCGGCCGCACCGCGTTGTGCACCACGCGCAGCTTCTCGACCGGGACGCCGTAGTCCTCGCGCACGCGTCGCGCGGTGAAGCGGCTGACGCACACGACGCGCCCGGCGGCGCGCAGCCCGGCCGCCTCGGCGGCGCGGATGCGCTCGTCGCCCGCGTCGCCGCTGCGGTCGCGCTCGCAGGCGTGCACGTGGCACACGAGCGGCCGCCCCGTGCGCTCGCGCACGCGGCGCGCCGCGGCGAAGGTCATCCAGTCGTGCGCGTGCACGACGTCGAAGGGCTCGCTCCCGACCAGCTCGCACACCACGTCGGCGTAGCGCTCGACCTCCTCGAACAGGCCGTTGCCGTAGGCGCCGGTGAAGCGCGCGCGCGCGCCGCGCTCGTACTCGCGCGGGCGCTGGTAGGGCTCGAGCGCGCTCTCGATGCCCAGCACGGCCACGCGGCCGCTGCAGGCCAGGACGGGCTCGGGCTCGCGCGCGTGCTCGTTGCAGCCGAGCACGCGCGCGCCGTGGCGCAGCGCGCGCCCGCGGCTGCGCGGGACGACGAACAGCACCTCGACGTCGAGCGCCGCCAGGCCCTCGCACAGCCCCTGGCAGGCGACCCCCAGCCCCCCGGTGACGAAGGGCGGGAACTCCCAGCCGAGCATCAGGACCCTCATGGGCGGCCGCGCTCGAGCGTGTCGGCCAGGCGCAGGAGCTCGGCCGTGTTCCAGGCCTGCGCGCAGGTCCCGCCGCCGCGCCGCGGCGCGTCCCCATCGAAGACCTCGGCCACGTGGTTCAGGCAGCCCTGGTCGAGGAGCGGCGCGAAGGCCTCCAGCCGGCGCGCGAGCTCGGCCAGCACCGCCTTGCGCGCGCCGCCCGCGCGCAGCTTCGCCTCGGCCCAGAAGCCGAAGAGCCAGGGCCACACCGTGCCCTGGTGGTAGGCGCGGTCGCGCTCCTCGGGGCCGCCCTCGTAGCGGCCGGCGTACGCCGCCGAGGCGGGCGCCAGCGTGCGCAGGCCCTCGGGCACGAGCAGGTCGCGCTCGCAGCGCGCGACCACGCCGGCGCGCTCGCGCGGGCCGAGCGGGCTCGCCTCGAGCGCCGCCGCGATGGCCATGTTCGGGCGCACGCTCGGGTCGGCGCGCCCGTCCTTCCACACGTCGGCGAGGTAACCCTGCGGGAGCCAGAAGCGCGCCAGGAAGGCGCGCTCGGCGCTGCGCCGGCGCGCGCCCCACAGGCGCCGCGCCGGCTTGTCGCCGGTGTGCTCGAAGAGCTCCTCCAGGTAGGACAGGAGCGCGTACCACAGCGCGTTGATCTCGACCGGGAAGCCGTCGCGCGGCGTGACCGGCGCGCCGCCGGCGCAGGCGTCCATCCAGGTCGGGTTCAGCCCCTCGCCGCCGACGTGCAGGAGCGACTGGTCGTCGGCGCGGATGCCCAGGCCCGTGCCGTCGTGGTGGTGCTCGGCGATCTCGCGCAGCGCCGGCAGGTACTCGTCGAACAGCCGCTCCTCGGGGCCGCCGGCCTCCTCCCACAGCCGCACCGCGCGCGCGAACCACAGCGCGGCGTCGGCCGAGGCGTAGGCGCTCGTGCGGCGGTCGACGCCGAAGACGTTCGGCAGGAGGCCGTCCTGCAGGTGCTCGAGCGCGCCCGAGAGCACCGCCGCGCAGCCCTCCAGGTCGCCGCGCGAGAGCGTCAGGCCGGGCAGCGCGACGAACGCGTCGCGGCCCCATTCCCCGAACCAGGGGTAGCCCGCGTCCACGCCGTGGCGGCCGCCGTCCGCTCGATAGAGGAAGTCGCGCGCGGCGAGCTCGAGGCGCGCGCGCAGCGGCGTGCGCGCGGCGAGCAGCGCGGCCGCCTCGGCGCGGCGGCGCTTGGCCTCCTTGCGCCAGGCCGCGAGCGGCCGCGAGGGCGGCGCGTCCACGGTGGCGGCCACGACGACCTCGCCCTCGAGCGGCAGCTCGAGCACGCCGGGCGAGAACTGGTCCTCGCGCGCGGGATAGCCGCGCGCGGCGTCGAGCGCGTACGTGATCCCGCGGTACCAGACCGGGTCCTGGACGAAGCGCGCGCCGGGGGCGCTGCAGGTGATCGAGAGCGCCGGCAGCGCGGCGTAGGGCCGGCAGGAGAAGCCGTCCTCGAGCAGCACCACCGCGGGGTCGAGCGCGTCGTTCTCGAACGTCAGGGCGTCCGCCTCGCGCATCGCGAGCAGCGGCCGCAGCGCGAGCACGGCGCCCGCGAGCGCGCCCTGCACGCGGTAGCGCACGAGCACCTGGCGCGCGCCCCGCACGAGCAGGATCTCGCGCGTCACGCGCGCGCCCTCGACGCGGTAGGCCGCGCGCGGGAAGGGCGCGAGCTCGAACGACTCGAGCGCGCGCCAGCCCTCGGGGGCGTGCGTCTCGCCGTAGGCGGCGGCCGACAGCGCGGCCAGCTCCAGGCCGCCGCGCGTGACGCGCTCCTCGAAGCGCGCGAGGAACACGTGCCGGCGGGCGCCGGGCGCCGGCCGGCCGACGAGCAGGCCGTGGTAGCGGCGGGTCGGGCACAGGGCCAGGGTCGAGCTCGCGTAGCCGCCGAGCCCGTCGGTCTCCAGCCACTCGCGCGCCAGGAACGCCGCGCGCTCGGGCTCGCTCGGGGCGACGATGCGCGCGAGCACGGGGTCGGAGCGGGTGGTGCGGGGCATGGCGGGGGGCGCTCGGACGGCGCGGCGCGCGACCAGGGTAGGGCGCCCCCGAGCGACATCAACCCGCCGAGCGACCATCCCGGCGTGGGCGCCCGGCGGGAGCGGCGCTACACTCGGGATCCGCTCGGGGACGCCGCCCTGCGAACGGTCCCAGGCGCTCGATGAATCTGCAGAACGAGCTGAAGAACACGTTGACGCTCGTGCTCGCGGGGGGGCAGGGAGAGCGGCTGAAGCCGCTGACCTCCTCGCGCGCGAAGCCCGCCGTGCCCTTCGGGGGCTCCTACCGGATCATCGACTTCACGCTGTCGAACTGCATCCACTCGGGGCTGCGGCGCATCTTCGTGCTGACGCAGTACCAGGGGCGCTCGCTCGACGAGCACATCCGCTTCGGCTGGAACTTCCTGCCGCGCCGGCTCGAGCAGTTCATCAGCGTGCGGCCGCCGCACCACCACGGCAACCACAAGTGGTACCAGGGCACGGCCGACGCGATCTACCAGAACATCGACACGCTCGAGGAGGAGCGCCCGGAGCACGTGCTGATCCTCTCGGGCGACCACATCTACAAGATGGACTACGGCCGGATGCTGACCGAGCACCTCGAGCGCGCCGCCGACCTGACGATCGGCGCGGTCGAGATCCCGGTCAGCGAGAGCCGCCGCTTCGGCGTCTTCGAGACCGACAGCGACGGGCGCGTGCTGTCCTTCCAGGAGAAGCCCGCGCGCGGCCGCGAGATCCCCGGGCGCGCCGGCTGGTGCTTCGGCTCGATGGGGATCTACGTGTTCAAGGCCGAGCAGCTCCTGCGCCGCCTGCGGCACGACGCCGAGCTCGGCTCGGAGAGCACGCACGACTTCGGCAGCGACATCATCCCGCGCATGATCGCCGAGACGAACGTCGTCGCGCACCACTTCCGCGGCATCGACGGCAACCAGCACCCCTACTGGCGCGACGTGGGCACGCTGGACGCCTACTTCGACGCCAACATGGACCTGTGCAGCGTCGAGCCGCAGTTCAACCTCTACGACGAGAGCTGGCCGACCTACACGCTGTGGCACAACGACCCGCCGGCGAAGACGATCTTCGACGAGCCGGACGGCCGGCGCGCGGAGGTCGTGGACTCGCTGCTCTCGCCCGGCGTGGTCGTCTCGGGCGCCAAGGTGCGCCGCTCGATCCTCTCGAACCGCTGCTTCGTCGACGAGCGCTCCACGATCGAGGACTCGATCCTGTTCCGCGGCACGCGCGTCGGGAAGCGCGTGCGCATCCGCCGCGCGATCATCGACAAGTGGGTCGACGTGCCCGACGGGACCGAGATCGGCTTCGACCGCGAGGCCGACGCGCGCCGCTTCACGGTGACCGAGTCGGGCATCGTGGTCGTCCCCCGCCGGCACCGCTTCTAGGAGGCGGTCGCCCGAACCGGGGGCTGGCGCGGAACCCGCGCCCGCTCCCGTGCGTCTCAAGGAGCACGGAATCCCCGTGCGGGCTAGAAGGTGACTCGCATCCGCCGCGCAAGCCTTTCCGACCTCGGTCGGGGGCGAGCTCGGAAAGGGGTGTGCGGCCCATCCGACCGTGGTCGGATGGGCCGCGCTCGGGGGGGCCGTTCAGGCGAGGTGGCCGCCGGCGGCCCGTGGCTTCGGCCGGCCGAAGGTGACGAAAGGCCGTCCGTCAATGGGACACAGCGCCCCGAGTCGTCCGGGCAGCCACCTCGTTCGGGATCGGCCGGCGTCCGGCGACGTGGCTCGCCGGGAGCGCTCCCGCGCGCGCACGCTGCCGCGGGAACGGGGCGACGCCGGCGCGCCCTTGCGGGCGGCCGGGAGCGCGGCGAGCGAAACGAAGGCGCCTGGAAGCATGGGACACCGGTTGCCCGGGTCACGCGCGCCGGGGACCGGAGGTCCCGATGGGGGGGGCGGCGCGGCGCAGACCCGGAGCCCTCTTCCGACGCCGGAAGAGGCCCCCACTCTTTCGGCTCGGCGCGGCGGCGCTTGAAGCGATTTTGCGCGGAATCTCGCCGCGCGACGCATCGCTAGCGGGGGCCTCGCATCCCTCACCGTCTCGTGAGCAGAATCGCCGCACCCCGGGTGCTGATCGGCGCTTCGCGGCCGAAGCGCGTGCAGGCGACCTCGGCGAGGGAGGGACGTGCCGAGCGGCGCGCCCGGGATAGGCGCGCGACGGCGGGCTAGAGCAGCTCGTCGAGGTACTTCGGGAGCATCTCGCGCCAGGTCGGCCAGTCGTGGTCGTAGCGCTCGCCCCAGGCGTCCACGCGGTTGGGGATGCCGCGCCGGCCGAGCACGTCTGCCGCGCGCCAGGACTGGCCGGGCTCCTCCCAGCGGCCGTCGCCGTGCGTCAGCAGCACGAAGCGGCTGCGCAGACGCTGGAGGTGCTCGCTCTCGGGCATGCTGGGCAGGAAGTGCAGGGGCGAGGCGTCGTGGTACTCGCGCGTCGTCCCGCCCTCGAGGAACTTGCCGATGTCGTAGGTGCCGCTCATGCAGATCGCCTTGGAGAAGACGTCGGGGTGGCGGCAGATCGAGGCCAGCGCGTTGAAGGCGCCGATCGAGGGCCCGGTGGCGATGACCTCGACCGAGTCGTCGCGGCAGTCGGCGCGGATGGCGGGCACGACCTCGTGGTAGATGAACGCGTCGAAGCGGTTCTGCATCTCGCCGGCGTAGCGCGTGGAGTTGTCCTCCTTGATCCACGCCTGGCCGGCGACGCTGTCCACGCTGTAGAGCTTGATGCGCCCCTCGGCCAGGTGGCGGTCGAGCGCTCGGGTGACGTGGAAGCGCTCGCACTCCTCGGCGTCCGCGGCGGCGGTGGGGAAGAACAGGACGGGCTGGCCGACCTCGCCCCAGCGCACGACCCGGACCTCGCGCCCCAGGCGCGGCGAGCGCCACGATTCGGAGACCTTGGACATCGGGTCCTCTGGCTGGCTAGCGGGCGGGCGCCGAGGCGTCCGCCTCGCGCCACTTCTGGATCTTCGACCAGAAGTGCTCGGTGAACTCGTCCCACTCGTGGTCGGGGAAGAGCGCCTCGACCTTCTTGCGCACGGCGTTCTTCGCGCGGTCGCTGCCGAAGTACTCCCAGGCGACCTCGTCGAGGTGGGACAGGTGCTTGTCGCAGAAGGCCTCGAAGCGCTCGGTCTGGAAGCGCTCGTGCGCGATCTTCTCGTACTGCGCGAGCTTCTCCTCGAACGGGAGGTCGCGGTCGGCCACGGCCAGGAACGGCTTCCAGTCGAGCGTCAGCCGCATCGGGCGCGCCGTCAGGGCGCAGAAGAGCGACCAGCGGATCTTGGCCTTGACCAGCCACGGGAAGTGGACGTGCAGCGAGGTGACCTGCGAGTCCGGGCAGGGGTTGGCGAAGTCGATCGGGTGCCAGACGCCGGCCTTGAGCAGCGATTCGCAGGAGTTGAAGTCCCAGCCGAAGAAGGCGTTGATCGTGAGCGTGACCGCGCGCAGGTGCGCGGCGTCGGCGGGGCCGAGCGGCTCCTCCTCCTCGCGGTAGCGCGCGTGCAGCGGCTGGTCGGGGTCGTAGCGCACGACCTTCGTCTGCGGCCCGAGCCCGATGCAGCGCACGAAGTCCTCGTAGGGCGAGATGCCGGCCTGGATGTGCATCACCAGCCGCCCGCTCTTCTCGTACGCCGCGCGCAGCGCCTCCTCGTCGTCGATCTTCGTGACGCCCACCCAGCCGCCGCCGTCGTACGGCTTCATGAAGCACGGGTAGCCGAGCGTCTTGCCGACCTCGCCCAGGTCGAACAGCTTCGCGTAGCGGTTCAGCGTGGTGTCGAGGTCGGGCAGGCTGGCGTACTCCTTGGGCGGCACGAGCCACGTGTCGGGGATGGGCATCCCGAGCCGCATCATCGCGCAGTACGTGGTCTGCTTCTCCATCGACTGCACGGCCCACGGGTTGTTGAACACGTAGACGCCGTCCAGCAGGATGGCCTTCTTGATCCACTCGCGGCTGGTGCTGTACCAGTGCGTGAGGCGGTCGATCACGACGTCGTAGCGCGTCGGCTGGCGCAGCGCGAACGGCTCGATCGTGACGCGCTCGACCTCGACGCCGATCTCGTTCTTCCCGGAGCGGACGCGCAGCCCGAGCTCGCGGACGATGTCCTCGTAGCAGATCGGCCAGCACACGTCCGCGCCCAGCGACAGCCCGATCTTCTTCGTCTGCTTCGCCAACGCTCGTCCTCCCTGAGCGGCCCGAGCTTACTCGTAGACCATCCAGAGCGGGCCGGGAAAAAGCCAGGAGAGCCCCTCGCGCAGGCGGTCGCGCCAGTTCTCCCAGTTGTGGCCGTCGCGCGCCTCGGTGTACTTCACCTGCATGCCCGTGGACTGCAAGAGCGGCAGCAGCGAGCGGTTGTAGTAGATCAGCGACTCGTACGTGCCGCACGAGAGGTACACGGCCTTGGCCGGGTGACCCGGACTCGCGCGGAACGCGTTCACGAACTTGACGACGGGGTCGAAGAGCGGGCCGCGGTCGTGCTCGCCGATGTCGGTGAAGGCGAACGAGCCCGAGAGCAAGAGCAGGCGGTCGAACACGCCCGGATGGCGCCAGGCGGCCGAGAGCGACGCCACCGCGCCGAAGCTCGCGCCGGCCAGCGCGCGCGCCGAGGGATCCTCGATCAGCGGGAAGCGCTCCTGCAGCGCGCCCACCAGCTCCTCGGCCAGGAAGCGGCCGTGGCGCTCGTCCGCGGCGTACTCCTGCAGGCGCGCGGGCGAGTCGATCAGCGCCACGACCATCGGCGGGATCTCGAGCCGGTGGATCAGGTTGTCGAGCACCGTCTGGAGAGCGGTGTAGCGCAGGAAGTCGCTGCCGTCGTGCATCACGAGCAGCGGGTAGCGGCGGTCGGGGTGGAAGCGCGCCGGCAGGTAGACCTTGAGCGGCCGCGGCCCGCGGAACACGTCGCTCACGAAGCGCAGTTCCTCGATGCGACCGGGGCGCGTCTCGGGGTCGGGCACGGCCCACCACGGCAGCTCGTAGCCGGTCGCGTGCACGACCGAGTTCGCGCCGTAGGGGTCGGCCGCGCGGTGGGGGTTGAGCGGGTCCTGGATCAGCCGGCGCGCGCCGCCGAGCTGCACCTCGAGCTTGTACTCGACGCGCGAGCCCTCGGGGATCTCGATCGTGAGCAGCCACAGGTCGGTGCCGGGCAGGCGCTCGAACGGCTGCTCCTGGGGCAGGCCGAAGATCCAGTGCCGCAGGTACACCGCGTCGGCCGGGCCGCGGAAGGCGAAGGTCGCCCGCCGGCCCTCGAGCAGCGGGAACTCGTGGTCCGCCAGGAAGGCCTCGATCTTCTCCGGGCTGTCGAGACCGCGGCCCTCCAGCGCGTCGAGCGCGCTCAGCTCCATCGCTCGATCTCCTCCAGGCTGCCGTCGGAGCGCAGGCGGCGCGCGCCGCCCGAGCCCAGCCACGCGCCGCCCGCGCGCTCCAGGCGCGAGCCCTCGTCCAGCGCGGCGCACAGCTGCGGCGCGAAGCGCTGCGAGAAGAGCGCGACGCGCACGCGGTCGTCGAGCAGCAGGCGCCGCTTGGCGTGCGGCAGCGGCACGACGTCGGGCACGACGCCCAGCCCGCGCTCCATCACCTCGGCGTGCACGCGCCCCCAGGGCGGCGTGTCGTGGAACAGGACGATGCGCTCGGAGAGCGCCATCGCCCCGGCCGACCAGGCCACCAGCGGCAGGCGCCGCGCCCAGGCCTCGATCCCGAACAGCCGCAGCCGGTTGAGCAGGATCCCGACGTGCCCGCCCGCGATGCACAGGCACGAGCAGCCGGCGAGGATCGCGTCCACCTGCCGCCGGTGCCCCGCGACGGCGCCGCGCTCGGGCGGGGCGTGCTCCTCGTCGAACGCCTGCTGGAACTCGACCGTGCGCTGCAGGTGGTGCGTGTCGAGGCGGCGCACGGCGGCCAGCGCCTCGCGCCGCTCCTCGTCGAGCAGCTCCTCGTCCTCGTCCTCCATCGTCAGGAGCTCGCGCGCCGCCTCGAGCGCGTGGTCGAGCCGCAGGCGGTAGAGGTCGCGCAGCTTGCGCAGCCGGTCGTAGCGCGCGCGCAGCGCGGCGAACAGCGCGCGGTCGCGCTGGAAGACGTCCTCGGCGCGCTGGTGCAGCCGCAGGTTCACGACCTCGCCGCCGAGGTGCTCCACCAGCTCCTGGTCCTGGTCCTCGCGCTCCTCCCAGCCGGCCGTCACCACCGCCACGCGCCCGCCGTCCACGAGCGAGCGCACGGCGCCCTTCAGGGTCGGCTGGAGCCGCTGGGGCCCCAGCAGGACGAGCTGCTCCTCGGCCATCACTCCGCGACGATGCGCAGGTCGGCGGCCAGGCGGTTCGCGATCTCGATCGTCGCGTCCAGGTTCGGGTGGCGCGCCACGATCCAGCCGTCGCCGACCGTGCTCTTGCGCCAGTCGCGGCGCGGCTCGCCGATCGGCGTCAGGTCGATCGCGACGACGTGCTCGCCCCAGTTGGAGAGGATCGCGTCCAGGCCCTCGTAGCGGCGCACGACCCCGTCGCCGTGCGCGCGCTTGAACACCAGGGCGGCGTTGTAGCGCTTCTCCGTCCCCTGCGAGAGGCGCCCGTAGCACACCGCCTCGGCCCAGCCCGCGAAGAGGTCGCAGTCGCACGAGTAGTTCATGGCGTGCACCAGGCGCGCGCCCGGGGCGCGCGCGCCGATCTCGCCGAAGACCGGCTCGCCGTCGGGCTTGCGGAACCACTCCATGTGCGTGAAGCCGGTCTGGAAGCCCAGGGCGCGCAGCACGCGCCGGCCGAGCTCCACGCCGCCGGCCACGGGCGCGGCGCCCGTGTCGCGCAGCGCGATCGCCTGCGAGGAGATCCAGGCGTTCAGGCGCGAGACGAGCGGCTTGGGCCGGTACCAGGCGACGTTGTGGAACAGCACGTCGCCGCCGGCGCACACGGTGTCGAAGGTGAACTCCTCGCCCTCGATGTACTCCTCGACGCTGACCTCGGGCACGTGCTTCGTCAGCGCCAGGCCCTCGTCGAGCTCCAGGTCGTTGCGCACGGGGTACGTGTCCGCCGAGCCGGCGCCGGCGATCGGCTTGATGATCAGCGGGTACCCGATGCGCTCGGCCGCCGCGCGCGCCTCCGCCGCCGTGCGCGCGCGCGCGTGGCGCGGCGTGCGCACGCCGGCCGCGTCGAGCACCTCCTTCATGCGCTCCTTGTCGCGGAAGGCGATCGCCTGCTCGACGCCCTGCCCGGGCACGCCCAGCGCCTCGCGCAGGCGCGCGGCCAGCACGACGCCCGGCTCCCACAGGCACTCGACGCGGTCGATCGAGCGCCCGCGCGCCCAGCGCCGCACCTCCTCGATCGTCTGGTCCTCCTGCCACAGCTGGCGCACCTGCAGGTAGTCGGCCAGCGAGCGCCGCGCGTCGTCGGGCAGCGCGCCGAGCGGACCGTCGCCGACCCCCAGCACGCGCGCGCCGACCGCGGCCAGGCCGCGCGCGAAGAGCGGCATCTCGGCGGGGAATCCCGGGGACAGGAAGAGGACGTTCATGGCTCGCTCCTGGATGTCAGCCCAGCTCGACCTTGATCAGCTCCAGGAGCCGGTCGAGCCCGGCCTCCACCGCGCGCGTCTCGGGGTGGCGCAGGATCACGAAGCCCTCGCCCTCGTAGCTCTCCGCCTGGGCCTGGCCGGGCTGGGGGACGTGCGCCTGGACGATCATCCCGCCGAGCTCCTGGCGCGCCCGATCGACGCCCTGCACGCTCTGCACCTTGCCGCGCCCCTGGCCGCGCAGGAAGACCGCGCCCACGGCGAAGCGGCGCGCCGGCGGGTCGAACTCCTCGCTGACCATCAGGTGCGCCCAGGCGCGGTAGAAGTCGAGGTCGTGCGCGAAGGAGAGCAGCGAGGTGAACTGCGCGCCGGGCGGCCGCGCGGCGACCTCGGAGATCGCCAGGCTGCCGTCGCCGCGGCGGAACCACTCCATGTGCGTCAGGCCGGTGTGCATGCCGAGCGCGTCGAGCGCCTTCTTGCCCGCCGCGCGGATGTCGTCGAACTCCGGCCCGTCGATCTCGCGCGGCAGCACGACGCACCACTGCAGCCAGGGGTTCTGCATCACCTCGAGCGGCGAGGGGTGGTAGCGGCTGATCGAGTGGAACACGTGCCGCCCGTGCACGGTGACCGTGTCGAGCGAGTGCTCGCGCCCCTGGATGAACTCCTCCAGCAGCAGCGGGTCGGCGGCGCTGGGCTCGACCGCGCGCAGGTAGCCGTCGAGCTGCTCGATCGACTCCACGCGCATCGTGTTGCGCGCGCCCGCGCCGGCGGGCGGCTTGACGACCAGCGGCATGCACTCGCGCGCGAAGGCCAGCGCGCCGGCGCGCGAGGAGGCCAGGTGGTGGCGGGCGCAGGGCAGCCCGTGCGCGCGCAGCACCTCCTTCATGTGCGCCTTGTCGCGGAAGTTGCGCGCCTCGCCGCTGCCCATGCCGCGGATGCGCAGGCGCTCGCGCACGGCGGCCAGCGGCTCCTGGAGCTGCTCGAGGATGCCGATCAGGCGGTCGGCCGGGCCGCCCCACTCCTCGGCGATCGAGCGCACGGCGCCCTCGAGCTGGTCGGGGTCCAGCGGGTCGCGCACCACGCGGTGCAGGCGGACGCGCGCGCGCACGTCGTCGGGCAGCCGGCCGGGAGGCTCCTGCGACACGATCGCCAGCGTCGCGCCGGGGAGCTGGGCGGCCGCGCGCACGAAGCGCAGGGTGGCCGGCATCGCGTAGGGGACGACGAAGACGATGCGCGCCATGGGGGCGGATTCTATAGAGGCGCGCCCCGGCCGCGAGCGCCGGAAACCGCCCGCTCGCGGCGCGCGCGCCGGTGGAGCGCGCGCGCGTCGCCCCTACAATGCCGCCCCCCGCCGCGAGCCCACGCATGAAGGACCCCCTGCGCATCCTGCTCGTCGCCTCCGAGGCGACGCCGTTCGCGAAGACCGGCGGGCTGGCCGACGTCGCCTCGGCTCTGCTGCGCGCCCTGGTCGCCGCCGGGCACGACGCGCGCCTGGTCATGCCGCTCTACCGGCGCGTCCAGGAGTCGGGGGTCGCGCTCGCCCCCGACCCGGCCCTGGGGGGGATGTCGGTCGAGCTCGGCCCGCGCTCCTTCGCCTTCGCGGGCGAGAGCGCGACGCTCGGCGGCGGCGCGCGGGTCTGGCTCGTGCGCTGCCCGGAGCTCTTCGGGCGCCCCGAGATCTACGGCTCGGCGCCCGACGAGCACCTGCGCTTCGCGCTGCTCTCGCGCGCGGCCGCCGGCTTCTGCCAGCACTGGGGCTGGGCGCCCGACGTCGTGCACTGCAACGACTGGCACACGGCGCTCCTGCCGCTGTACCTGAAGGTGCGCTACGGCTGGGACCGCCTGTTCGAGCGCACGAAGACCGTCCTCACGATCCACAACATCGGCTACCAGGGCGTCTTCCCGGCGGCGACCCTGGGCGAGCTCGGGCTCGAGACGGAGCGCCACCTGCTCGACCAGGACGACCTGCAGCGCGGCGTGGTCAACTTCCTGCGCACGGGTCTGGTCCACGCCGACCGGCTCACGACCGTCAGCGAGACGTACGCGCGCGAGATCCAGACGAGCGAGCTCGGCATGGGCCTCGAGAAGGTCCTGCGCGCGCGCGCCGATGCGCTGGTCGGGATCGTGAACGGCATCGACGACGAGGAGTGGGACCCCGAGCGCGACCCGCGCATCCCGCACCGCTTCACGCGCGCCGACCTGTCGGGCAAGGAGCGCTGCAAGCGCGACCTGCTGGCGAAGTTCGACCTGGAGCCGGGCGCGCGCGCGCCGCTCCTCGGGATCGTCTCGCGCCTGACGGGCCAGAAGGGCTTCGAGCTCCTGCCCGACGTGCTGCCGGTGCTCCTGCAGCGCCACGACGTGCGCCTGGTCGTCCTGGGCAGCGGCGAGGAGCGCTACGAGAGCTACTTCCAGTGGCTGCGCGACACGTACCCGGCCCGGGTCGGCGTCTACCGCGGCTACAGCGAGGACCTGGCGCACTGGATCGAGGCCGGCAGCGACCTGTTCCTGATGCCCTCGCGCTACGAGCCCTGCGGGCTCAACCAGATGTACAGCATGCGCTACGGCACGATCCCGGTCGTGCGGAAGACCGGCGGTCTGGCCGACACGGTGCGCCCGTTCGACCGCGCCAGCGGCCAGGGCACGGGCTTCGTGTTCGAGGAGTTCGGCTCGCAGGCGCTCCTCGACGCCGTGCGCCGCGCGCTCGAGGCGTACGCGGACGAGCGCGCCTGGCGGCGGCTGGTGCAGAACGCCATGGCGGCCGACTTCTCCTGGCGGCGCCAGGCCGGCCACTACGTGCGCCTGTACCGCTCCCTGGCGGGGGGATAAGGTAGCCCCGCGCCCCGGCGAGCCGCCGGAGCCGCGAGCGGAGCCGCGCATGCACGTCCTGTTCGTCGAGCCCTCGTTCCCCGTCAACCAGCGCGAGTTCGTGCGCGCCCTGCGCTCGGTCGGCGCGCGCGTGACCGGCATCGGCGAGTCGCACCCGCAGGCGCTCGGCGCCGACGTGCGCGGCTGGCTGCACGGCTACGAGCAGGTGCGCGCGGTCACCGACGAGGGCGCGCTCGAGGCGGCGGTGCGGCGCGTCCAGGCGCGCGAGTGGGTGGACCGCCTCGAGGCCAGCGTCGAGGCGCACATCCTGCCGGTGGCGCACGTGCGCGAGCGTTGCTCGATCCCCGGCACCTCGGCGCGCACCGCCTTCCTGTGCCGCGACAAGCCCGCCATGAAGGAGGCGCTGCGCCGCGCGGGCATCCCCTGCGCGCAGTCCTGCGGCGCCTCCAGCGCGGGCGAGGTGCGCGACTTCGCCGCCTCGGTCGGCTACCCGCTGATCCTCAAGCCGCGCGACGCGGCCGGCGCCGCGGGCACGCACCGCGCAGACGACGCGGCACAGCTCGAGGAGGCCATCCGCGCCGCGGGCGTGGACCGCGGCGTGCCGACGGCGGTCGAGGAGTTCATCGAGGGCCACGAGGGCTTCTACGACACGCTGTGCGTCGGCGGCGAGCCGGTGCACGACTTCGTCGCGCACTACTTCCCGAACGTCCTGGAGGCGATGCGCACGCGCTGGATCTCGCCCGAGATCGTGGTCACGAACCGCAGCGGCGACTCGAGCTACGACGAGCTGCGCGCGATGGGGCGCGAGGTGATCCGCGCGCTCGGGATCGGCACCAGCGCGACGCACATGGAGTGGTTCTTCGGCCCCAAGGGCCTGAAGTTCTCCGAGATCGGCTGCCGCCCGCCGGGCGTGTCGGTGTGGGACCTCTACGGCGCGGGCAACGGCCTCGACCTGTACGTCGAGTGGGCCAAGGTCGTCGTGCACGGCCGCACCGACGCGCGCGCCAACCGCGCGTACGCGACCGGCATGATCGCGCTGCGGCCCGACAGGGACGGCCGCATCAGCGGCTACGAGGGCTGGGACGGCGTGCGCCAGGAGATCGGCGAGTGGATCCTCGACCACCACCTGCCGCCGCCCGGCACGCCGACGCAGCCCGTCTCCGCCGGCTACAAGGCGAACGCCTGGGTGCGCCTGCGCCACCCCGACTACGACACGCTGCGCCACATGCTCGACCTGGTCGGGCGGCGCGTGAAGGTCCACGCCACCTGACCGCGGCCGGCGTGCCTCGGGGGCGCGCCTCAGGATCCGCGCGGCTCCCGCGCCGCTGGCACGCACGCGATCTCGCACCCCTCGGGCGGCGCGTCCTCGTCGAGCGGCCGCGAGACGCGCCGCTCGACGCGCAGGAAGCCGTAGCCGAGCGCCCGCAGGCTCGCCAGCGTGTCGGCGAGCGACGCGCCCGCCGCCTCCCAGCGCCGGCGGCGGTACTCGAACAGGAGCAGCGGGCGCCAGCGCTCGATCGCTCCCAGGAGCGCGCGCACGACGACCGCGTCGTGCCCCTCGGCGTCCACCTTGACCAGGTCCAGCCGTTGCAGGCCGAAGCGGCGCTCGATCGCCGCCCCGTCCACGGTGTCCACGCGCAGCGCGTCGGGCGCGCGCCCGTCGGGCACGAGGCTCGAGATCCCCTGCCGGAAGGCGCCCGGCGCGAAGGCGTGCAGGGTCGCCTCGCCGTCGGCGTCGCTGACCGCGGCCTCGACCACGCGCACCTGGCGGTACCCGTTCAGCGCGACGTTCTCGCGCAGGCGGCGCGCGAGCGCGGGGTGCGGCTCGAACGCCAGCACCAGCCCGCCCGCGCCGGCGCAGCGCGCCATGACGAGCGCGTGCGCGCCCACGTTGGCGCCCACGTCCAGGCACACCGCGCCCGGGCCCACGACGCGGCGGATCCAGTCGACCACGTGCGGCTCGTGGCAGCCGCGGAAGAGCAACGCGTACTCGAGCGCCGAGCCCGTGTCCACGTGCACCAGCCCGCCGTCGAACGGCACGATCAGGCGGTGGCGCGGCCGCCCCTCGCCGCGCGGGCAGACCGCGCGCAGGACGAGCTTGCACAGCCCGGAGAGGACCGGCGTGCCGCGGCGCAGCCAGGGCCGCGTGCAGCGCGCGACGGTGCGGAGCGTGGCTTCGTCCAAGGGCGATGCGGGGCGCGGGAGCGCGCCCGGGGCGCGCAGAGCTTGGCACGCCGCGTCCGCGCGCTCCACGCCCGCCGGCGGCGCGGTCGGGAAAGCGCTTCCGCCCGCCGGCCGGCGCGCGCGGGCGCGCTTCGATCGCCGGGCGGGCGCGGTCGATCAGGCTGCGAGCGTGCGCCGCTCGTTCCGACCCCTGCTCGCGCTGGCGCTCCTCCTGGCCGGCGCGTCCGCCCCGCTCGCCCAGCGCGAGGCGGGCGGCCTGCCGCCCTCGCGCGACCCGCGGCTGGCGCGCCGGCTGGCGCGCGCCGTCCCGCTGCGGCGCCTCGAGCCGCCCGACGTCGCCTGGCTGCGCGCCGAGGACGCGGCGCGCGAGAAGGGCGCCCCGCTGCGCTACGGCGTCGTGCAGCCGCTGGCGGACTCGTGCGGGGACGCGGGGCTGTGGGAGCCGCTGCCCGACGGCGGCCGCGTGTGGCGCCTGCGCGTGAGCTCGCCGGGCGCGCTCTCGCTCGGCCTCGTGCTGCGCCGCTTCCAGCTCCCGCCGGGCGGCGAGCTCTACGTCTCCGACGGCGCGGGGAGCGTCGTGCGCGGCGCGTACACCTCCGACCACCACCTGCCCGGCGGCGGCTTCGCGGTGCAGCCGGTGCCGGGCGACACGCTCGCCCTCGAACTGCGCGAGCCGCCCGGGGCCGCGCCTGCGGAGGTCGTCCTGGCGGGCGTCGTGCACGACTACGCGGGCGTGCTCGACGGCCTCGAGCGCGCCGCGGCCGGCGCGGGCGGCGGGGGGAGCTGCGAGGTCGACGTCGCCTGCCCCGAGGGCGCCGGCTGGCAGGACGCGTCCGACGCCGTCGTGCGCATCCTCGCGGGCGGCTTCCTGTGCAGCGGCGCGCTCGTCGCGAACACCTCCGGCGACGGCGCCCAGCTGCTCCTGACCGCCGAGCACTGCGGCGACCTCGAGCGCGCGGTCTTCTTCTTCCGCTACCAGCGCGCGGAGTGCGGCGCGGGCGACCCGGGCGCGGCGGGCACGGTGCAGGGCTCGGTCGCGCTCGCGCGCAGCGCCGCGCTCGACGTGCAGCTCGTGCGGCTGACGGAGCCGATCCCGCCCGCCTACGGCGCCTACCTCGCGGGCTGGGACCGCTCGGGAACGGTGCCCCCCGCCACGCGCACGATCCACCATCCCGGCGGCGGGCCGAAGCGCATCAGCTTCGACGACGACCCGCCGCGGCGCTCGGGCGTGCGCTGGCGCGTGCGCCGGTGGGAGCGCGGCGTGACCGAGCCCGGCTCGTCGGGCGCGCCGCTCTTCACGCCGGAGGGCGCGCTGATCGGTCAGCTCTGCTGCGGGCTGGCGACGTGCTCGTACCCCCACGACGACGACTTCGGGCGCCTGGACGCGGCCTGGACCCTGCTCGCGCCCTGGCTGGATCCGGCGCGGAGCGGCGCCGCGCGCTGCCCGGGGAGGCGCCTGGCCGCGGCGCCCTCGCCGCTCGCGATCGAGCGCGTCGAGCCGGCGTCGCAGGTCGCGCTCGTGCCGGGCCGCGCGCAGACCGTGACCCTGCGCGGGAGCGGCTTCGCGCCCGACGCGCAGGTGCTCGCCGGCGGCGTGGCGCTCGCGCGCGAGCGCTTCACGGTGGTGGACGAGCGCACGATCACGCTCGACCTGCCGCAGCTCGCGGCGCTGGGCCGCCACGCGCTGCGCGTCCGCTCCGGCGGAGAGGACGCGAGCGCGGAGGTCGAGATCGTGGCGCCCGCCGTCCCGGTGCTCGAGGTCGGCGACGGCGAGCCCGCGCCGGCGAACCGCGTGCGCGCGGGGGACGGGCTCGCGCTCGTGCTCGGCGGCCCGCCGGGGCAGGCGCAGGTCGTCGTGTTCTCGCTCTCCGATCGGCCGAGCGTCGCGCCGGGAGTCGCGCTGTGCCTGGGGGACGGGTTCACCGACCTCGGGCTCGCCTGCGCCGCCGACGTCGGCCCCGCCGGCTGGAGCGCGCTGCACCTGCCGCTGCCGCCGCTCGCGCTCGAGCTGTTCCTGCAGAGCCTCGCCGTCGGAGCGGGCCTGCCGCTCGCCTCCAGCGGCTGCCAGTCGGTCGCGGTCGTGCCGTGAGCCGAGGCGCCCGACGGGCTCCCCGACGTGCCTCCTCGAAGGCAGAGGCCGACCCACCGAGCGCTCTCCCGCGGGCCCCGGCGTGCGGTGGTAGACTTCCCAGTCCGCTCCGCCCCGGCCCCCGCCGGGGCAACGCGCCGCCCCCCTCCGATGGCTCGGGGGCCTTCCAAGGCGAGCTTCCGGGCCAGGTGACGACCGAGAGACTCCCCATGACCGTTCCGCTGCGGACCCTGCTCCTCCCGCTCCTCGGAGCGCTGCTCCCGACCCTCGCCGCCGCCCAGACCGAGCACGGCGGCCGGCCCGTGTCCGAGCGCGCGCTGCTCGTCCGGCCGGTGCCCACGCTGGAGCTGCCGCCGGTCGACGCCGCGGCCCTGCGCGCCGAGGACGAGCGCCGCGGCAAGACCGGCGGGCTGCGCTTCGGCGAGGTGCTGCCGGTGGACCTGTCGCTCGCGAGCGGCGGCGCGTGGGAGGAGCTGGCGGACGGCGGGCGCGTGTGGCGCGCGCGCGTCCACTCGCCGGGAGCGTACTCGCTGAGCCTGATGTTCTCGCGCTTCCAGCTCCCGCCCGAGGGCGAGCTGTTCGTCTACGACGACCGGCGCGCGGTCGTGCGCGGCGCGTACACGTCCCTGAACCAGACCCCCGAGGGCGGCTTCGCCATCCAGCCGATCCCCGGCGACGCGCTGACGCTCGAGTACCACGTGCCGGCGGGGTCGAGCGGCCTGGGCGAGCTCGCGCTGCAGGCGGTCGTCCACGACTACGTGGACATCACGCGCCAGCTCGGCGCGGGCGTCTGCAACCTGGACGTCGCCTGCGCGCCGGCCCTGGAGCTCCAGATCCGCGCGACGGTCCGCACGCTGGCCGCGGGCGTCGCCTGCACGGCCGTGCTGCTGAACAGCACGGCGAACGACGGCACGCAGCTCCTGCTCTGCTCGGAGCACTGCGGGGACCTGACCAACGCGGTGTTCCTGTTCCAGTTCCAGCGCCAGAGCTGCGGCGACGGCCCGGCGCCGACGAACCTCACGGTGCAGGGCTCCAAGACGCTGGTGAAGAACGCGGCGATGGACTACCAGCTCGTGCGCGTCCGGCCGCAGATCCCGGCGACGCACGCGCCGTACCTGGCCGGCTGGAGCCGCTCGACCACGCCGCCGCCGTTCTCGTTCGGGATCCACCATCCCCAGGGCGATCCGAAGGCCGTGTGCGTGGACCTCGACCCGCCGACGATCTTCGGCGGTCGCTGGCGCATCGGGCAGTGGGAGGTGGGAACGACCGAGGGCGGCTCGTCGGGCTCGGGCCTGTTCGACCCGGCGGGGCTCCTGATCGGGACGCTGGAGGGCGGCTTCGCGACCTGCGCCGACCCGAGCGACGACCGCTACGTCCGCATGGACGTCATGTGGACGGGGCTGGCGCCCTTCCTCGACCCGCTCGGCACGGGCGCGACGTCGGTCGTCGGCTACGACCCGCTGACGCAGCCCGTCCTGCCGCTGGCGGCCACCGCGACGGCGCCGGCGCAGGTGCCGGTCCTGCAGGTGGGCCCGGGCCGCGACGTGAACGTGCTCGGCACCGGCTTCGACGGGCAGACGACGCTCGCGCTCGACGGCGTGCCGGTGCCCGCCGCGAGCTACGGCTGGGTGAACCCGCAGACGATCGAGGTCGATCTGCCGCAGGTGGCCGCGACCGGCACGCACACGCTGATGCTCACGAAGGGCATGGAGACGGCCAGCCTGCCCTTCGAGGTCGTGCCCGTCCCCGGACCGGCTCCGGTGATCCAGGTCGGCACGGGCGTGGCGGGCAACCAGGTCGTGCTCGACGTGCCCTGGCTGCTGGCGGCGCAGCCGAACGAGCTCCTGCTCGTGACCTACTCGACCTCGCCCACGCCGAGCAGCATCCCGGTGTGGACGGTGCCCTACGGCAACCAGTTCACCCAGCTGGAGATCCTCGGCTTCTTCACGATGCCGGCGGGCGGCGTCCTGACGTTCAACACCCAGACGACGGGCTTCTTCCAGGTCAACATCTACGCGGGCGCGACGCTCCTGAACGGCGTCTACCCGGCGCTGCAGAGCAACCTGGCGCACTTCTTCGTCTTCCTGTAGGCCGCGGGACCGGCCCGGAAACGGATTCCGCCCCGCGCGCGGCGCGCGCGGGCGGGGGAGACGGCCGCGCTCGCGGCGGCGGTTCGCGGACGCCGGGGTCAAGCCGTCCCCGGAGCGGCTCCGATAGCCCCTCGTGCGCTCCCCGGCGCACGAGCATGCCCTCTCCCCACGAAGCACAGCCGGAGTCCGCCCTGCGCGAGCTGGCCAACCTGGTGGCCGAGAGCCGCGAGCTGGCGCGACGCCTGGACGCGCTCGCCATCGAGCCCGGCGCGGCGCCCTTCCTCTTCCGCCAGCTCGGCCAGTCGCTCGCCGTGCTCGACGCGTCCGTGCGCGCGGCGCGCGAGCGCGTGCAGGGCGGCGCGCAGCCGAGCGGCGGCTTCCTGGGCCGCCTGAAGCGCTCGCTGCGGGGCGGCTCGCGGCGCGAGGAGGAGAAGTGCGACGAGGGGCTGCAGGGCAACTCGTGGACGATCGCGATCCCCGAGCTGATCGGCTTCCTCTCGAACACGCGCAAGACGGGCGCGCTGTGGGTGCACGCGCCGGGCGAGACGTTCCTGCTGCAGATGCGCGAAGGCGTGCTGGTGCACGCGACGAGCGACAGCACGCCCGAGGGCGAGCGGCTGGGCGAGCTGCTGGTCGAGAACGGCGCGCTGACGGCCGACGAGCTCAAGGCCTTCCTGGACCAGATGCAGGCGCCGGGGATGATCGGCATCGCGCTCTTCCGCGAGAAGCGCATCCGCGAGGAGGACCTGATCGAGGCGCTGACGAACCAGGTGCAGCGCCTGTTCCATCGCATGCTGAACGCGGGCCACTGCGTGTTCCGCTTCCAGGAGGGCGCGCAGCTCCTGGCCGAGCACCACGTGCGGCTCAACGTGATGCAGCTCCTGCTCGAGACGGCGCGCACCTTCGACGAGCGCACGAAGGACCGCACGCGCGCCGCCGCCGCCGCCGCGGGCGAGCTCGAGGCCCTGATCGAGGCGGCCTCCGCGCCGCGCGGCGAGCTCGAGCGCGCCGAGCCCGCCGTCCCGCGCGCGGGAGCCGACGGGGGAGCGAAGGAAGCCGCCGGCGCCGACGCCGAGGAAGGCGCGCGCGAGGGCGAGGAAGAGCCCGCGCTCGGCCGCTCGGCCGAGTGAGGCCTACGCTCCCGGCACCGCCGCCGGGCGAGCGGCCCCGAACTGCTGGCGCAGCGCGAGGTTCGACTCGAACAGCTTGACCAGGAGGTCGAGCTTGGCCTCGCGCATCTGCGCGTCGGCCGCCAGCCCCTGGACGGAGCGGTAGACCGACGCCAGCCCCGGGTCCACCTGCTTCGAGCGCGCCAGCTCCTGGATCGTCTGCTCGGAGCGCTTGAGCGACTCGTTGAGCTTCGCGATGCGCCGCTGGAAGAGGTCGATCTGGCGCTCGTACTCCGAGAGCGCGCGCTCCTTGTCGATGCTGGCGTACTGGGAGGCGGCCAGCTCGATCTCCTGGCGCAGGTCCTCCATCGCGAGCTCACCGCGCTCGGCGCGCTGGAAGATCTCCTGCAGGCCGTCGTTCAGCGGCGTGGCGGCGCCCTCGGCCTCGCGCGGGGCCTCCATGCGCCGCACGACCGCCGCGCGCACCTCGAGGCGCGCCAGCTCGCGGCGCGCCTCCTCGCGCTCGCGCAGGACCGCGGCGTGGCTCTGCTCGAGGTCGGCCAGGAAGTCGCGCTTGGAGATGCCGCGCAGGCTGCGCACCTGGCTCCCGACGAGCCGCATGAAGTCGCGGAAGGCCTGCTCGCGCACGAGCGCCGCGCGCTCCTCGTCCAGCTCCGGGGCGTGGCGGCGCAGGCTGCGCGCGAGCGCGGCCTCGAAGGCCGCCTCGAGCGGGCGGCGCCCGATCACCTTGAGCTGGCGCGCGCCGGGGCTGCCGGCGGTCTGGGCCTGGGGACGCTGGCGCCTCATGGGGAGTGCTCCGGCCCCGTCGCGGGTCGCGGACGCCCCAAAGTATAGGCCCTCCAGACGCGCGCGTCGGACGCGCGCGCGCGCGCCGCGCCGCAGGGCCCGCCACGCGCCGTCGCCGCGCGCACGCCATCGAAGTCGCAAGTGAGCGCGGAAGGGTTTTCCGCCGCTCGGCCCGGGCGCGGGCGCGGAACGGCGTGGGCCGCCGCTGGGCCGCACCTGTCAGAAGAGCGGAGGCGGGCTCACGGCTCCGCGCCGCGACGACCGAAAGGGACGCCGGTTAGCTCCCGGTCATCCCTCTCCGCACGGCGCGCGCCGCCCCCGGCGCGTGCGCCGGCGGACGGATGGGCGGGGGAGCGCAGCCCCATGCACGCAACACCTCGGAGCACGTCCGCCGCCGCGCGTCGCCGCGCGCGCGGGACGACCATCGTCGAGCTGATGGTCGTGTTCTCGGTGATGCTCGTCGCCGTCAGCATCTTCTACCAGATGGTGCTCTCGACGAAGCGGCTGCGCATCCTCAACCACGAGAACGCGGTGGCGATCGAGGCCGCGCGCGCGGTCGTCGAGCGCATGCGCAACGAGGACTTCGAGCAGGTCTTCGCGCTCTACAACGCCGACCCGACGGACGATCCCGCCGGGCCGGGCACCGCGCCGGGGCACCGCTTCCCGGTGGAGAGCCTCGACCCGCTGCCCGCGGCGGCCGACGGCTGCGTGGGCGAGGTCGAGCTGCCGGCCGAGCTCGTCGAGCCTCCGCCGGCGGGCGGCGGCGGCGCGGGCCCGCAGATCGGCGGCCTGGTCGGCGGCGCCCTCGGCGGGGGCGGCGGCGGAGCGGGCCTGGGCGGCGCCGCGGCCGTGCCGGAGTGGCAGGTGCGCGAGGACTTCGTCGACGCGCGCCTGGGCATGCCGCGCGACCTGAACGGCGACAGCGTGATCGACCAGCTCGACCACTCGCAGGACTACCTGATCCTGCCCGTGCGCGTCCGCATGCGCTGGCAGGGCGTCTTCGGCGAGCGGACGCTCGACCTCTACACGATGGTCGGCGAGTTCCGGAGGTCGTGAGCGATGACCCCCCGGCGCTCCGGCTTCAGCCTGGTGGAGATGATGATCGCCCTGGTGCTCCTGGGCATCGTCGTGACCAAGCTGACGATCGTGATCGGCGAGGCGCGCGACTCGTTCGGCCGCGAGAGCGCGCGCATGTCGATCGAGGACCGCGCGCTGTACGTGCTGGACCAGATCGCCTACGCGGTGATGGGGTCCGACCGCGACACGCTCACGCCCGACCCCTCGCTGCCGACCTTCACGTCGAAGCTGCGCTACCAGATCAGCATGGGCGTCGAGGACGGCCAGGTCGTCTGGAGCGAGCCCGAGGTGATCGGCCTGACCGAGGACGGACGCTCGGTCTACTGGGCGCAGAACGAGGGCGAGGAGGACCAGCGCCTGGTGACGTGGGCCAACAACGTCAGCCAGCTCCTGGAGAGGGAGTTCTTGAACGGCACGGACGACAACGAGAACGGGCTGATGGACGAGAACGGCCTGAACTTCGTGATCGACCGCGACAGCGTGACGATCCGCCTGACCCTGGTCGGCGAGGACTCGGAGGGCGAGACGATCCGCCATACCGTGGAGACGACGGTGACGTGTCGCAACTGAGCACGCACCGCCCGGCCGCGCTCGCGTGCGCGCTCGCGCTGCTGGCGGGCCCGGCCCGCGGGCAGGCGCACGTCCCGCCGCGCGCCCTCGAGCGCGAGGCGGGCCTGGCGCGCGCCCTGCAGGGCGACCCGCGCACGCTGCGCGAGCGCCTCGAGCGGCTCGAGCCGCGCCCGGTCGCGGGCTTGCTCGCGCTGGCGCTCGGCCGCAGGCTGCCCGGCTCCGGGGATGCGACGCTCCCCGCCGACGAGGTCGCCGCCAGCGCCTTCGAGGTGCTGCGCGGGACGGGCTTCCGCCCGCTCCAGCCGCACCTGCTCGAGCTCGCCGACGAGCCCGCGAGCTGGGTCGAGCGCTCCGTCGCGATGAGCCTGCTGGAGGGCGCGAGGCAGCCGGAGGCCGTGCACGTCCTGATCGCGCTCGGGACGGCCCCGGACGGCTCGCCGGCGCCGCGCGCGGCGCGCGAGCGCTACGCCGCCACGCTGCGGCGCGTGCTCGCCAACGACGCGCACAACGTGGAGGCGTTGCAGGCCGTGCTGGCGCGCGTGCCGGCGGGCCTGGTCACGACCACGCTGGACGCGCTGGACGACCAGCCGCCGCAGGCGGTCCTGGCCGTCGTCGCCGCCACGCTCGGGCGCGTGACCGCGCTCGACTCGCTGCTGCTCGTCTACGCCGTGCGCCACGCCGGACGCGCGCAGCCGCCCTTCGCGGCGGAGGTGCACGAGCGCGTGCGCGCCTACCTCTCCAACGCCGATCCGGGGCTGCGCACGCTGGCGGCGCAGGCCTGCGGCGCCTTGCGCGACGACGAGGCGGTGCCGGACCTGATCGACCTGCTCGACGGCTCGCAGCCGGAGGCGCGCGCCGCGGCGCGCCAGGCGCTGGTCGCGATCACCGGCCTGGGCTTCCCGGAGAGCGCGGAGGCCTGGGAGCGCTGGTTCCAGGGCGAGCTCGAGTGGTGGCGCGCGGGCGCGCCGGAAGCGCTCGAGCGGCTGCGCTCGGGCCAGCCGAGCGAGGCCTCGGCCGCGTTGAACGAGCTGGCGGCGCACCGTCTCTACCAGGGCCAGCTCGCCCACGCCCTGGGCGAGATGCTGCCCGGCCTGCCGGAGGCGCGCGCCCTGGCGGTGTGCGGCGTGCTGCTCCACCTGCGCACGCCGCTCGCGCGCGAGGCGCTCGCGCGCGGGGAACGCCACCCGTCCGAGGCGGTGCGCGAGCGGGCGGCCACGGCGCTCGAAGCGCTCGGGCGGCCCCCTCCCGGGAGGCCGCGGTGACGCGCGGGCGCCGGATGGCCCTGGCCCTCAAGGGCCGGCGCGCGATCTCCGAAAGGGAAACGGGTTCCGCCCCCGCTGGGGCCGCGAGGCTGTCATGAAAGCCAAGAAGAACGATCGCCGACGGATCAAGCTGATCAAGCCCCGGTTGCAGCTGCGCCTGACCGCGGTCTTCCTGGGCCTCTCGGGGCTGGGCTTCCTGCTGCAGGCGCTGCACGTGGGCCTGCGGCTGTCGGAGGTCTCGGGCACGCTGCCGCACGACGGTCCCTACCTGATGTCGATGCTGCCCGAGCTGCCGATCGAGATCCTCCTGTTCTCGTTCGGGATGCTGATGCCGCTGACGCTGGCGGTGGGGGTGCTCGTCACCTTCCGCATCGCGGGGCCGGTCTACCGCTTCGAGCAGTTCCTGCGCGCGGTCAAGGGCGGCAAGCAGCTCGGCCCGTGCAAGCTGCGCGACGGCGACGAGCTGCAGGAGCTCTGCACCCTGATCAACGAGGTCACCGAGCCGCTGCGCCAGGGGCTGCGCACGCCCGCCGCGCAGGAGACGGCGGACGCCGACGCCGCCGAGGTCCGCGCCGCCGGCTGACGCGCGCGGCGCGCGGTCTCCACCATGTCCCTGCGCTCCAAGATCATCGCGATCCTCTCCGTCGTCGTGGTGCTGTACGCGGCCTTCGACAACGGCTTGCAGCGCGTGTTCGTGGGCCAGAGCTTCGACGCCTGGGAGCGCGAGGACGCCGCGCGCCGGCTGAGCGAGGCGAAGTGGTACCTCGACGACAAGATCCGCGAGGTGGACCTGCAGGGACGCCTGCTGGCCGGCCTCGAGCCCGTGTGCGACTTCGTGACCGGACGCGTCGGCGAGCCGCCGGAGGGCATCGCGGCGGCCCTGCAGGGCGAGGCGCCGCTCGACCTGCTCTACCTGTGCGACGCCGACGGGCGCGTCTTGTGGGGCCGGTTGCTCGAGCCGGAGACGCGCGCCGCGCTGCGCCTGCGCGAGTTCCCCGAGGGCGGCCTGTCCGCCCAGCACCCGCTGTTCGCGACCGCGCGTGACGGCGCGCCGACCGCCGGCCTGATGCTGACCGAGCGCTGGCCGATCCTGGTCGCGCGCCATCCCGTGGCCGGCGCGTCGGGCATGGCGTCGGTCGTCGCCGGTCGCTTCTTCGCCGAAGGGCTGCGCAAGAGCCTGAAGGACCGCGCGACGCTCGAGATCGACCTCGCGAGCCTGCTCGGCTCCGCGCTCGACCGCGAGCTGATGGACGAGGTCACGACCTCGCCCGGCCCGGTGTCGCGCGTCGAGGAGGACCGCCTGCGGCTCTACGAGACCTACGCCGACCTGCGCCGCCAGCCGAGCATCCTGCTGCAGGCCGGGCTCGACCGCTCGATCGCCGAGCGCGGGCGCAAGACGTCCGACTACGCGCTGCTCTCGACGATCGCCACGGCGCTCCTGATCATGCTCGCGCTGCTGCGCCTCCTGCAGCGCATCGTCATCCGCCCGCTGAGCACGCTGACGCGCTGCGCCGTCGAGATCGGCCAGAACGACGACACGACGATGCGCGTGGACATGCGGCGCGAGGACGAGATCGGCCAGCTCTCGAACGAGTTCGACCGCATGCTCGAGAAGCTCGCGCACTCGCGCGAGCAGGTCGTGCGCACGGCGCGCCTGGCCGGCATGTCCGAGATCGCCACCGGCGTGCTGCACAACGTCGGCAACGTGCTGAACAGCGTCAACGTCTCGACCAGCCTGGTCGCCAAGCGCGCCGGCCAGCTCGCCGTGGGCGACCTGGAGCGCGTCCTGGGCGTGATGAACAAGCACGAGCACGACCTGGGAGACTTCGTGACGAACCACCCCAAGGGCAAGGCGCTGCTGCCGGTCTTGAACGAGGTTTCGACCGAGCTCGCGAGCCAGAAGGCCGCGCTCCTGGGCGAGCTCGAGTCGCTCGGCCAGGGCATCGACCACATCGCGGACCTGGTGCGCTCGCAGCAGACGTACGCCGGCACCAAGGGCGTCTTCGAGCTGGCGCGCCTGGACCGCCAGGTGGAGGCGGCGCTCAAGATCTGCGGCCAGGCGGGCACGGGCATCGAGGGGGTGGAGATCGTGCGCGAGTTCGAGGAGCTCCCGCCCGTGCACGTGGACAAGCACAAGCTGATGGAGATCCTCGTCAACCTGCTGCAGAACGCGCGGCAGGCCCTGGCCGAGGTGGACCGGCCCGCGAAGCGCGTCACGATCCGCATCCGGCGCGCCGGCGCGCGCGTGCGGCTCGAGGTGGCGGACAACGGCCCGGGCATCAGCGCCGACAACCTCGCGCGCGTCTTCCACCACGGCTTCACGACCAAGAAGGACGGACACGGCTTCGGCCTGCACGTGTCCGCCAACGCCGCCACCGAGATGGGGGCGTCGCTGCGGGCCGAGAGCGAGGGCCTCGGGCACGGCGCGACCTTCGTGCTCGAGATCCCGATGCAGGAGGCCGTGCCCGAGCCCGCGCTCGCGGCCTGAGCACCATGACCGTCCAGCCCAACCGCCGCGTCCTGGCCGTGGACGACCAGGCCTCGATCCTCGCCGATTACCGCAAGGTGCTCGGAGGGGCCGAGGCGGAGTCGAAGGGGAGCTCGAGCGCCCGCGCCGCGTTCTTCGACGACGAGCCCGCCCAGGCGGCCGAGGAGTCGCTCGACTTCGAGGTCTGCACCGCGTCCCAGGGGCAGGAGGCGATCGACCTCCTGGCCTCCGACCTGCAGGCGGGCGGCCGCTTCGCCGTCGCCTTCGTGGACATCCGCATGCCGCCCGGGCTGGACGGGCTGCAGACGATCGAGCGCCTGTGGCGGCTCGACGCCGACCTGCAGGTCGTGATCTGCACGGCCTACTCGGACTACTCGTTCGAGGAGATCGTCGCCAAGCTCGGCAGCTCGGACCGCCTGCTGATCCTGAAGAAGCCCTTCGACCCGGTCGAGGTGCGCCAGCTCGCCGGCGCGCTGACGGAGAAGTGGAACACGACGCAGCGCGGACGCCAGCACTTGCGCGACGTCGAGGCGGCCGAGCGCAAGGCGCGCGAGCGCGCCGACCAGCTCGAGCGGCTGAACGAGGACCTGGCCCAGGCCAACGACCGCGCCCAGGCCGCCAACCGGGCCAAGTCGGAGTTCCTGGCCAACATGAGCCACGAGATCCGCACGCCCATGAACGCGCTCCTGGGCTACGTGGACCTGCTGTGCGACCCGGACGTCAGCGACGAGGAGAAGGGCAAGTACAGCCGCACGATCCGCAAGAGCGGCGAGCACCTGCTCACGATCCTGAACGACATCCTCGACATCTCGCAGGTCGAGGCCTCGCGCATGGTCGTGCACCGCACGGACTTCGACCCCTTCGAGCTGGCGCACGAGGTCGTGTCGCTGATGGCGGCGCAGGCGGCGGAGAAGGACATCCGCCTCGAGCTGGTCGTGCCGGCGCCGATCCCGGCCGTCGTCGGCAGCGACAAGGTGCGCCTGCGCCAGGTGCTGATCAACCTGGTCGGCAACGCGATCAAGTTCACCGAGCGCGGCTTCGTGAAGCTGCTCCTGCGCCTCGACGAGAACGACCGCGTCGAGCACCGCGACCTGTTCTTCGACGTCGTGGACAGCGGCGTCGGGATCGGCCCCGAGGACATGACGCGCATCTTCGAGCCGTTCAGCCAGGCCGACGGCTCGCTGACGCGCACCGCCGGCGGCAGCGGGCTGGGGCTGGCGATCAGCCGGCGCGTGGCGCGCATCCTGGGCGGCGAGGTCGAGGCCGAGAGCACGCTCGGAGAGGGCAGCACGTTCACGCTGCGCCTGCCCGTGGGCGCGGTGCGCCCCGCGGCCCTGAAGAGCTACGGCAAGCAGGAGTGCGAGGTGCGCTCCGAGGAGACCGAGCCCGAGGCCGCGCCCGACAGCGGCGCCTTCCACGGGCGCGTGCTCCTGGTCGAGGACGTCAAGTTCAACCAGGCGCTCGTGACCGCGGTCCTGCGCAAGGCCGGGGCCGACGTCGAGGTGGCCGAGAACGGGCTGGTCGGCTGCGAGCGCGCGTGGCGCGCCGAGCAGGAGGGACGCCCCTTCGACGTGGTCCTGATGGACATGCAGATGCCGGTGCTGGACGGCTACGGCGCGACCCAGCGCCTGCGCGCGCAGGGCTACGTGCGGCCGATCGTCGCGCTCACCGCGCACGCGATGAAGGAAGACCGGGACAAGTGCCTGGCGGCCGGCTGCACCGACTACGCGACCAAGCCGCTCGACCGCCGCCTCCTGCTCGAGATGTGCCGCCGCCTGGCGGGGGAGGGGCCCAAGGCGCCCCTGCCGGTCCCGGGCGAGGCGCTGCGCGCGGCCGTCGAGGGCTAGTCGGGGACCTCCCGTCAAGGTCGCCGGGGCGGCTTCCGGCCGCGCCACGGGCGGCTATGATGTGCGGCTCGCAGGGGCGGCCGGCGCGCCAGGGGGAGGGCGCGCGGCGAGCTCCGCGTCCCCCCCCACGACCGCTTCGGGTCCGCACACGACCCGCAGGACCGACCCCTCGATGAGCACCCATGTCCTCGCGGCCCGGCGGGCCGCTTCCGGGCTCCTCCTCTGCCTCTGCCTCGGCGTCGCGCGCCCGGCCGCCGCACAGGTGGTGCACGTGCGCGAGCTCTCCGCGGCGACCACGCCCTTCCTGTCCGCCCTGGACGACCACGACGAGTTCGGGCGCGCGGCCGCACGCATCGGCGACCTCGACGGCGACGGCGTGTCCGAGGTGGCGGTTGGAGCGCCGCTGGACGACGACGGCGGCTCCGACCGCGGCGCCGTCCACGTGCTGTTCATGCGCGCCGACGGCTCGATCCGCGCGGAGCAGAAGATCAGCGCCACGCAGGGCGGCTTCGGCGGAGCGCTCGACGACCTCGACCTGTTCGGGTGCTCGCTGGCCGCGCCCGGCGACCTGGACGGCGACGGCGTGCCCGACCTCTTCGTCGGCGCGCGCAAGGACGACGACGGCGCCACGAACCAGGGCGCGGTGTGGACGCTCTTCCTGCGCGCCGACGGCACGGTGCGCGCGGAGCAGAAGATCAGCGCCACGCAGGGCGGCTTCCGCGGCGCGCTGGCGCGCCTGGACACGTTCGGCAGCTCGCTGGCCGTGCTGGGCGACCTCGACGGCGACGGCCTCTCCGAGCTGGCGGTCGGCGCCGAGCAGGACGACTCGGGCGGCCTGGACGCGGGCGCGGTCTGGATCCTCTTCCTCGACGCCGCCGCGCGCGTGCGCGACCAGGTGCGCATCCGCTCCGGCGACGCGGGCTTCGGGATCCTCGACCCGCTCGACCGCTTCGGCAGCGCGCTGGCCGCGCCGGGCGACCTGGACGGCGACGGCACGCCCGACCTGGCGGTCGGCGCGGACGCCGACGACGACGGCGGCAACAACCACGGAGCCGTGTACCTGCTGTTCCTCGAGGCGGACGGCACGGTCGGCTCGTGGCGCAAGCTCAGCTCGGTCGCGGGCGGCTTCCGGGGCCCGCTGGCCGACAAGGACCGCTTCGGCGCCTCGCTGGCCTGGCTGGGCGACCTCGAGGGCGACGGCCTCCTCGAGCTCGCCGTCGGTGCGCCCTTCGACGACGACGGCGGCGCCGACCGCGGCGCTGTGTGGGTGATCAGCCTGACGCGCGCCGGGCGGGCGATCCACGAGCGCAAGATCAGCTCGTCGCGCAGCCAGTTCGGCGGCGACCTGCTCGACGGCAACCTGTTCGGCACCGGCATCGTCGGCCTGGGCGACCTGGACGGCGACGGGACGGGCGACCTCCTCGTCGGCGCGGCGGGGGACGACGACGGCGGGCCGGACCGCGGGGCCACGTGGGTCTCCTACCTCGGCCAGCTCGCCACGCACCGCTTCTTCAACGGCGCCGGCGTGAACTCCGTCTGCCTCGCCCCGAGCAACCTGCCGATCCTCGGCACGCGCTGGGAGCTCTCGGTCACCACGTTCCAGCACGCCGGCGCGCTCTCGAGCTTCGTGATCTCCTACGAGCGCCCCCTGGGCGTGCTCGTGCCCGCCGGCCAGGTGCTGGTGGATCCGACCTCGATCCCGCTCTTCGTCTCGCTCGTGCCCTCCTCGGGCTCGGCGGACGTGCACGGCGTGGCCGTGCCCTACGACCCGGTGCTGGTCGGACGCACGTTCTACGCGCAGGCGGGGATCCTGGGCGGCCAGCTCGAGCTCTGCAACGCGATCGCCTACACGCCGGGGTACTGAGCAGCCGCGCGCGTCCGCAGGGTCCCGTCGGGGGGGGCGACCGGCCCTTTTTTCCGGCCCTCAAGCCCCCCCCGCGTCCGGCGCCGATAGAGCCCGCCGGAGGCCGCCGATGTCCATGCTCCAGGTGAACGAGCTCGCGCGCCGGATCGCTCGCAGCGATCCCGAGAACGCGGCCGAGCAGAGAGAGCTGCTCGAGCTCCTGCGCGCGCTGCGCGACCGGGTCCAGGGCGAGAAGGCGCACGACGTGCGCCTGCGCCTGGACTCCGCGCTGCTCCTGATGGACTACCTCGCGCACATGGGCGGAGGCGGCGACGAGGTGCTGCGCATCGTGTCGCGCCTGGTGGCCTCGCTCGACCCGTTCTTCAGCCCCGCGGTCACGATCCGCAAGCCGCGCGCGGGCGAGGGGAGCCTGGAGGTCACGTTCGACGGCTCGCGCGGGGGAGGCTCGCTCTCCGACCGCGACGAGCAAGAGCACAAGCTGATGACCGACATGCTGCTGGGAGAGATCCTGGTGCAGTTCGGCACGATCAACTCGGCGCAGGTGTGCGAGGCGCTCGAGCTGCAGAACGCGAAGAAGATCCGCTTCGGCGACGCGCTGATCGAGCTCGGCGCGGCGTCGCGCAGCGACATCCTGAGCGCCATCGGCTACCAGGACAAGATGCGGCGCGAGGCGACGGGCGAGAAGGCGCCGTCCCCCTCGGCGCCGCTCCCGACCTTCCACCCCGTGCGCAAGGACCTGAAGCTCGTCTCCGACATGCTTCTCGGCGACCTGCTCGTGCGCATGGGCAAGATCACGCAAGAGCAGCTCGAGAAGGGCCTGCGCGCCCAGCGCGCGACCGGCCTGCGCATCGGCGAGGCGATGGTCCAGATGGGCTGGGTGGCCTGGAAGGACATCGAGGAGGCGCTGCGCGTCCAGAACGAGCGCCGCGTCTCCGTGCAGTAGGCCCGCGCCCGGCGCCGCGCGCGGACGGCTAGACTGCGGGGCCTCGCCCCGATGCGCCTCCTCCCGCTCCTCCTCCTGGCGCTCGCGCAGCTCCCGCCCGAGGCGCTGCGTCTGCTGCGCGAGCAGCGGCCGCGCGAGGCGGCCCTCGTGCTCGAGCAGGAGCTCGCGCGGCGCCCCGAGCAGGGCGAGCTGCGCCGCGCGCTGGTGCGCGTCCTGCTCGACCTCGAGCAGAGCGAGCGGGCGCTGGCGCTCGCGCAGGGCTTCCCCGAGCTGGACGGCCTGCGCGCGCGCGCCCTGCACGCGCTGGGCCGCCTGGAGGAGGCGCTGCCGCTCTTCGAGCGCGGCGGCGCGCAGGAGCTCCTGCTCGCCGCCGACGCGCTGGACGCGCTCGGGCGCCAGGACGGCGTGGCCGCCGTGCTCGCGCGGGCCGAGGCGCTGCTCGGCGCCGAGCACCCGGCCGCGCTCGTCTTGCGCGGCCGCGAGCGGGCGCGCGCGGGCCGGCACGAGCAGGCGGCCGACTGCTTCCGGCGCGCGCGCGCCGCCGATCCGCTCGACGCGCGCGCGCTGTTCGGGCTCGGGCGCTCGCTGGTCCTCCTCGGCCGGCACGAGGAGGGGCTGGCCGTCCTGGAGGAGCACCGCCGCCTGCTGCCGCTGCTCGACCGCCTCGAGTTCGCGCGCGCCGGGCTCGCGCTCGACCCCGCGCACGCGCCGAACCGCGCCGCGCTGGGGGACGTCGAGCGCGAGCTCGGGCGCACGGCCGCGGCCGAGGCCGAGTACCGCGCGGCGCTCGAGCTCGCGCGCGGGGACGAGGTCGTGCCGATCGCGCTGCGCCTGGCGCGGCTCCTCGACGAGGATCGCGCGGACGGCGCGGCCGCGATCGCGCTCCTGCGCGCGGCGCAGGAGCGCTTCCCCGACGTCCGGCTCGCGGTGCGCGAGGGCGACCTGCTCGAGGCGCGCGGCGAGCGCGACGCCGCCGTCCTGGTCTGGCGCCGGGCGGCGCGCTCGCGGCCGGGCGACCCGGCCATCGCCGAGCGCCTGGCGCGCGCGGGGGCGGCCGAGCGGTGAGGAGCGCGGCGCCCCTCTGCCTGCTGGCGGCGGCCTGCTCGGACGGCGCGCGGCCGCCGCAGCCGGCGCCCGCCGCGACGGCGCACGCCGCCGCGGCGATCCGCTTCCGCGACACGACCGAGCGCTCGGGCGTGCGCTTCGTGCACGAGGCCGGGCGCACGCAGGAGAAGCACCTGCCCGAGACGATGGGGGCCGGCGCGGCGCTCGTCGACGTGGACGAGGACGGCGACCTCGACCTGTACCTCGTGCAGGGCGGCGCGCTCGTGCGCGAGGCGGGCGCGGCGCCGGCGGGACCGACGAACGCGCTGTGGACGAACCACGGCGACGGCACGTTCGAGGACGCGACCGCGAAGAGCGGCGCGGCCGCCGACCCCGGCTACGGCATGGGCGTGGCCGTGGGCGACGCCGACGGCGACGGCCGGGCGGACCTGCTCGTCACGAACTTCGGCCCCGACGTCCTGCTCCTGGGCGACGGCCGCGGCGCGTTCGCCGCCGCGGCGCCCGAGCTCTCCGACCCGCGCTGGACGACGGGGGCCGCCTTCCTCGACGCCGACCGCGACGGCGACCTCGACCTGTACGTCGCCGCCTACGTCGAGGTCGATCTGGAGCACCCCGCCTGGTGCGGCCGCCGCGAGCCGGGCTGGCGCACGGTCTGCCACCCCGACCGCTACCCCGGCCTGCAGGACCGCTTCTACGAGAACCGGGGCGGCGCCTCCTTCGCCGACGCGACCGTGGGCGCGGGCCTGTCCGACTCGTGGGGCAAGGGGCTGGGCGTCGTCGCGAGCGATCTCGACCGCGACGGCTGGCTCGACCTGTACGTCGCGAACGACAGCACGGAGAACCGCCTGTGGCGCAACGAGGGCGGCCGCTTCTCGGACGCGACGCTGCTCTCGGGCACGGGCGTGGACGGCAACGGCACGACCGAGGCCGGCATGGGGCTCGCCGCCGGCGACGTGGACGGCGACGGCGACGTCGATCTGTACGTCACGAACTTCGACCACGAGTCGCACACGCTCTACGCGAACCTGGGCGGGCTGCTCTTCGTGGACGCCACGGCGCCGGCCGGGATCGAGGCGCCCACGCGCCTGCCGGTCGGCTTCGGGACGGTGCTGGCCGACCTCGACGACGACGGCGACCTCGACCTGGCCGTCGCGAACGGGCACATCGTGGACTGCATCCGGCTGTACGACGAGGCGCAGACCTGGGCGCAGCGCGCGCAGCTCTTCGTCAACGACGGAGGCGGGCGCTTCTCCGACGGCTCGGACGCGGCGGGCGACCTGTGCGCCGCGCCGCGCGTCGGGCGCGGGCTCGCCTGCGGCGACCTCGACGGCGACGGCGACCTCGACCTGGTCGCGACCGAGTGCGGCGGTCCGGCGCGCGTGCTCACGAACGAGGGCCCGGGCGGGCGGGCGGTCGTGCTCGCGGGTCTGCCCCAGGGCGCGCTCGTCGAGGCGCGCTTCGCCGACGGCTCGCGCCAGGTGCGCGAGGCGGGGCCGCAGCCGTCCTACCTCTCGCCCGGAGCCCCGGAGGTGCACCTCGGGCTGGGCGCCGCCGGGAACCGGTTGGTCGCGCTCGCGGTGGGGGGGACGGCCGTCCTGCTGCCGGCGCCGCTGGCCGCCGGCCGCGTCCGGCTCGAGAGAGCGGCGGACGGATGGATCGTCAAGATCCCTTGATGTTCGGGGGGCGAATTGGGACGAGCTTGCGCTTTGGCGGGACGGGACCATCCTCGGTCCTCCAGGGGGGCAGCCGATGGACCACACGAGCGGACGCGCGGGTTCGGGCGAGGGGGGGACGGGTGTCGAGCGCGACTACGTCCTGCAGCCGCAGCGCCCGCCGGGCACCTCGATCGGCGTGAGCCAGTACTGCGCGATGCTCGTCTCGCGCGAGAAGCTCGTCCGGCGCGACGACGTGTGGTCGGGCACGCGCGGCCTCTACGACCCGCTCGCCGACCGCTGGTACTGGGTGGACGAGCGCGAGATCGAGGCCGAGCTCCTGCCGCCTGCTCGCTGACCCCCCGTCCCGGCGCGGCCGGGCTAGAGTTCCATGGGGGGCCGCGCGCCCGCGCGCGGCGGTAGGATCCGCGCTCTCCATGACGAGCACCGAGGTCTTCACGATCGAGAGCAAGGAGCACGGCGTGCGCGCGCTCGAGGCGCTGGGCGCGCGCTTCCCCTCGCGCCTGCACGCCGAGGAGACGGCGCGGCGCGTGCTCCTCGACACCTTCGACTGGCGCGTGCGCCGCTCGGGGCGCACGCTCTCGCTGCTCGAGGCGCGCGGCGACCGCTGGCTCGTGCTCGAGGAGGAGGGCGGCGCCGTCCCGCGGCGCCAGCGCGTCGAGCGCGAGCCGGCCTTTGCCGACGAGGTCCCGCCCGGCCCGCTGCGCGACCGGCTGGCCGAGCTGGTCGGGGCGCGGCGCCTGCTCTCGCGCGTCGCGCTGCAGGAGGAGCGGCGCGTGCTCGACGTGCTCGACGAGGAGGAGAAGACCGTCTGCCGCGCCGTGCTCGAGGGCGGCGCCTGCTGGCGGCCCGAGGACCCGGCGAAGAACGGGCGCGCGAACGGCGCCGGCGTCCTGCCGCCGCGGCTGTGCCTGGTCGGCTTGCGCGGCTACGAGGCCGGGCTGCGGCGCGTCGAGCTCGCCTGCCGCGAGGAGCTGCGGCTCGCGCCGGCGCAGGCGCGCGGGCTCGACCTCGCGCTCGCCGCCTGCGGCCTGTCGCCCGCCACGGACGCGCGCGCGCCGCTCCTGGTCCATCCGCAGGAGCCGTGCGAGGCCGTCGTGCGGCGCATCCTGGCCGCCGGCCTCGACGCGATCGAGGCCAACGAGGACGGCGTGCGCCGCGACCTCGACCGCGAGTTCCTGCACGACTTCCGCATCGCGCTGCGCCGCTCGCGCTCGATCCTCTCGCTCCTGCGCGAGGCGCTGCCGCGCTCGGTCGAGCCGTTCGCCGACGAGCTGCGCTGGCTGGGCGAGATCACGGGCCCGCTGCGCGACCAGGACGTGTTCCTCGAGGAGCTGGCGCCGCGCCGCGAGCTGGCCGAGCTGTGCGCGTTCGTGCGCGAGCGCCGGGTGGACGAGCACGCGCGCCTGGCCGCGGAGCTCGGCTCCGAGCGCTTCCGGCGCTTCGCCGCCGGCTGGCGGGCGTGCCTGTCCGACCCGGGCCTGCTGCCCACCGAGGTCGGGCTGCGTCCCGTGCGCGAGGTCGTCTCGGACACGCTGCGCGAGCTCTTCGACGGCCTGCTCGAGCGCGGGCGCAAGATCGAGCGCAAGACCTCGGCGCGCAAGGTGCACCGCGTGCGCATCCGGGCCAAGAAGCTGCGCTACCTGCTCGACGCCTTCCGCTCGCTGTACGAGGGCGAGGACTACGCCTTCGTGCTGCGCGAGCTGCGCAAGCTGCAAGACGTCCTCGGCGCCTACAACGACCTCGTCGTGCAGCAGGCCGCGCTGCGCCGCGTGGCGGGGGAGATGGAGGCCAGCGAGCGCGGCTCGGCCGAGCTGTTCGTCAGCGTGGGCGCCCTGATCGAGCGGCGCAAGAAGCGCGCGCGGCGCCTGCGTCGCTCCGTGGCGCGCCGCTTCGCGCGCTTCGACCGCCGCGAGGAGCGCGAGCGCTTCGAGGCCCTCGTCGCGCCGCCCTCGTGATGCAGGCCATCGCCACCTACAACTTCAAGGGCGGCGTCGGCAAGACCGCCACCGCCGTCAACGTGGCGTACCTGGCGGCGCGCGAGGGCCGGCGCGTGCTCCTGTGGGACCTCGATCCCCAGGGCGCCGCGACGTTCACGCTGCGCGTCAAGCCGCGCTTCAAGGGCGGCGGCGCGGGGCTCGCGCGCGGCCGCGGCCTCGAGGACGGGATCCGCGCCAGCGACTACGAGGGCCTGGACGTCCTGCCCTCGGACTTCTCGTTCCGGCACCTGGACGTGCTCTTGCGCGAGCGCGGGCACGAGTTCGGCGTGCTGGCCGAGCACGTCGCCTCGCTGGCCGGCGCCTACGACCTGGTCGTGCTCGACTGCGCGCCCACGCTCTCGTCCGTGACCGAGAGCGTCTTCTCCGCCAGCGACTGGATCCTGGCGCCGACGATCCCCACGGCGCTGTCGCTGCGCACGCTGGCGCGCTTCATGGCGCACCTCAAGGAGCGCCCGGGCCACCGCCCGCGCGTGCTGCCCTTCTTCTGCATGGTGGACCGGCGCAAGGCGCTGCACCGGCGCGTGTGCGACTGGGCCGGCGAGCAGGACCTGGGCTTCCTCGCGACCGAGATCCCCTACTCCAGCGCGGTCGAGCAGATGAGCGTGCGCCGCATGCCGCTGGCCGAGCTGGCGCGCGCCGACCGCGCCGCGCGCGCCTACGAGGCCCTGTGGGAGGAGGTGCGCCGGCGCATGGCCGAGCCCGACGCGCGCGACCCCTCGCGGGCCGCGCTCGACTCCCTCTACGAGCGCGCCCTCGAGGGGCGCCACGAGCCCATGTCCCAGCGCGAGATCGAGTTCAAGCTGGCGCTCTCCGACCAGGCGGCGCTGGAGGCGCTGGCGGCCGCCGCCGAGCGCCGCGGCGCGCGCCGCAGCGGACCCGTGCGGCAGGTGAACCACTTCTTCGACACGCCCGCGGGGGACCTGCGCCGCCGCGGCCTGGTCGTGCGCCTGCGCGACGAGGAAGAGCGCTGGTTCGCGTCGATCAAGGGACCGCGCAGCGCCAGCGCGGACGCGCACGTGCACGACCGGCCGGAGGCGGAGGAGGAGCTGGCCGCCCCCGCCGGCCGCGAGACCGTCCAGCGCGGCACGCTCGAGCTCTCGACCCTCGAGACGTGGCTCGGCGCGTCCTCGGCCCTGGTCGCCGAGGTGCGCGAGACGCTCGGCGGCGCGCGCGAGCTGGCGCTGGTCGGCTCGTTCCAGAACGACCGCCTGCGCGTCGGCCCGCTGTTCGTCGAGGGCTCGGGCGAGCTGGTGCTCGAGCTCGACCGCACCGAGCTGCCGGGCGGGCGGGTGGACCACGAGCTCGAGCTCGAGGTCGAGGAGTCGCTCCAGGACGAGGGCCGCGCGCTGCTCGACGACCTCCTGGCCGAGGCGCGCGTGGCCGGCCGGCCGGCGACCAGCAAGGCGCGCCGCTTCTTCGAGGCCCTGCGGGACGCCGCCGAGCGGCCGTAGGCGGCCCGCGCGGGGTCGCGCGCGCTCCGACAAGGCTTTTTGACTGGATCTTCTTTCCCGGTCTGCCGAAGAGGCTGGCAGGAACGAAGACGATGACGACACAGGTCCCCGCGGGGCGGCGCAGCTGCCCCCATTGCCACTACCCGCTCCTGCCCGTCCACACCGTGGAGGCCGAGCGCCGGCGCGTGCTCTGCTACACCTGCCCCGAGCCCTACTGCGACTACGCGGAGATGGCGCCGGGGGAGGGAGCGCGGCCCGTCCGGCTGCGGGCGGCCGCCCAGCGCCCGCCGCTGGTCGAGCGCCCCTGACGCACCGCCGCGCGGAGCCGCGCGCGCGTCGAGCGCGATCGCGCGCCCGGCGATAGCATCGACGGGCCGCGCCCGCCGACGCCTGCTCCCCGCGCCCACCTCATGCCCTCCGTGCGCCTCCTCCGCGCCGCTCTCCTGCTCGTCGGCGCGCCGGTCCTCGCCGCCGCCCAGCGCCTGCCCGCGGCCTCGCTCGAGATCGACGTCGTCCACGACTCGGGTCTCGTGCGCAACGCCGAGACGGAGGGCGGCCCGCGCGTGCTGGCCTCGTTCCCCGTCCAGGTCGAGGGCGCGCGCTGGCTGCGGCTGCACTTCGATACGGTCGAGCTCGCCGGCAGCCGCGAGCGCCGCGACGCCTCGTTCCTGCGCCTCACGTCGATGCACGACGGGTGCGAGCAGCGCCTCGACGCGCTCGCGCTGCGCCAGTGGCGGCAGCGCAGCGCCTACTTCAACGGCGACGCCGTGCTGGTCGAGCTCGTCGGCTACCCGGGCACTGGGGACAACCGCTTCGTCCTGGACAAGACCGCGGTCGGGCTGCCGCCGCAGGAGACCTTGTGCGGCGCGGACGACCGCGTGCCGAGCGACGACCCGCGCGTCGCGCGCCTGATGCCCGCCCAGTGCACCGGCTGGATCGTCGACGACGCCTGCGGCTGCTTCCTGACCGCCGGCCACTGCGCCGCCGAGGCCGACGTGGCGCAGTTCCACGTCCCGCCGTCGAACCTCAACGGCACGATCAACCACCCCTCGCCCGACCACCAGTACGCGCTCGACCCGAGCTCGGTCCAGGCGAGCGGCGACGGGACCGTCGTCGGCCAGGACTACGGCTACCTCGGCTTCTTCCCCAACCCGAACACCGGCCTCACGCCGCGCGAGGCGCAAGGCGCGGGCTTCGCGCTCGCGGCGCCGCCCGCCTTCCAGCCCGGCCAGGCGCTGCGCGTCACCGGCTTCGGCGGCGACGTCGGGACGGCGAACCAGACCGAGCAGACGCACGTCGGGCCGCGCGTGGCGAGCGCGCTCCCGCACGTGCTCGAGTACATGGCCGACACGACCGGCGGCAGCTCGGGCTCGCCCCTCGTCCTCGAGGCCACCGGCGAGGCGATCGGCATCCACACCCACGGCGGCTGCACCGCGATCGCGGGCAACCTGGGCACGAGCCTCCTCCATCCCGGGCTGCAGGCGTTCCTGGCGAGCCCGCAGGGCGTGTGCGTCCCGCCGCCCTGCGGCGTGGTCGCGCGCGCCGTCCTCGCCCTCGGCGCGGGCCTGAATCCGCCCTGCGTCGCGACCCTCGCCCCGCCGGTGCTCGGCGGGACCTGGACGGTCGCGGTGGACGCCTCCGTCACGCCGGGCGCGACCGGAACGCTCCTGCACGGGCGCGAGGGCGGGACGAGCGGCCTCCTCCTCGCGATCGGCGAGCTCCTGGTGGACCTCACGACGCCGTTCGTGTTCCAGACGCAGGTCGTCGGCGGCGGGCTCACGCTGCACGAGATCCCCGTCCCGCACCTCTCCGAGCTGGCCGGCCTGCAGCTCACGGTGCAGGGCATCACGCTGGTCGGAGCCGGTCTCGGCCAGCTCTGCAACGGGGAGACGGTGACGGTGGGGTGCCGCTGAGCACACGGGCCGCGCCCGGCGCGCCAGCGCCGTAGCGCCGCAGGCCTCCTTCGCGGACGGCGCGAAGCGATCGCCGCGCAGCGACGAGGGCATGCGCCGCAGGTCCGGCGCCCCGCGCCCCCGTTTTCCGGCACGCGCCACGGCGCCGAAGCGGGAAGAAAAGCTCAAGCCCCGCCCCCGGGCGACCGACAAGGCCCCTCGAGCCGTCCCCCGGCGGCTCGTCCCCCCCTGGGCTCCCCCGAGCCCCCAGTCCGTGTCCCCCGTGAGGCCCCGATGGAGCCCGTGGTTCCCGTCCATGTGTCCCTGTGGAGCGACGACGACGCTCCGCTCGAAGGCCGTCTGCTCGAGCTCGACCCCGAGCGCATGAAGGCCTCGTTCCCCGTCGAGCGCGAGGCGTGCTGGTACGCGCTCGGCCGCTCGGTGCGCCTGCAGCTCGCGCCGCAGGGCTCGGGGCGCAAGGCGATCAGCAAGGCCTGGGTGCAGGGCTGGTACCTCGAGCGCTCGACGCAGGTCTACGAGCTGCGCTTCTGCGACGAGGCGCAGGTGCAGATCGAGGTCATGCCCGCGCTCGGCCCGGCGTTCAACCGCCGCGCGGCCTACCGCGCGCGCACGACGCCGCAGCGCACGCTGGAGGCGCTCCTGCGCGGCACGCCGCAGGCGACGCCTGTCGCGGCCGCGCTGCTCGACCTCTCCGTGCGCGGCGCGAGCGTGGCGCTCGACTCCGAGGAGGACCTCGGCGGCGACGGGCTGCACGTGACGGTCGCGCTGCGCGTGCCCGACGAGCCGGCGCTCGAGCTCGCCGGCACGGTCGTGCACCGCCAGCTCCACGGCAGCCAGGTGTGCTACGGCCTGCGCTTCGAGGAGCTCGAGGCGGCGGCCGGCGACCCGCGGGCCGAGCGCCTGGCGCGTCTCGTGCGCGCGCTCGAGGTGGACGAGCTGCGCCGCCGGGCCGGCTGAGCGCCGCGCCGGCGTAGAATCGCCGCGGCGGTCGGAGGCGCGGCCTCGCGGCGCGCACGATGGCACGCCTGGCTCTCGGACTCGCGCTCGTCCTGCTCTGCTGGCCGCTCGACTGGGCGCTGGCGGGGCTGCGCACGCACGTGCTCTTCTTCCCGCTCTGGCTGGGGACGGTGCTGGCGCTCGACGGGGCCTGCGAGCGGCGCACGGGGAGCTCGGCCTGGAGGCGCTCGCCGCGCGCCTTCGCCGCGCTGTTCGTCGTGTCCGCGGGCGCGTGGTGGCTGTTCGAGCTCGCCAACCTGCGCCTGCAGAACTGGGAGTACCTCGGGCGCGAGCGCTTCGGGGACCTCGCCTACGGCCTCTTGGCCTCGCTGTCGTTCTCGACCGTGCTGCCCGCCGTGCTCGGCATGGCCGAGCTCCTGCGCTCGACGCCGCCCTTCGCGCGCGCGGCGCGCGGCCCGCGCTGGCCGGCGGCGGCGCGCGCGCCCGTGCTGCGCGCGTCGGCCGCGGCGGGCGCGCTCGGGCTGGCGGCGATGCTCGTCTGGCCGCGCGCGCTGTTCCCGCTGGTGTGGGTCGGCGGCGTGCTCGTGCTCGAGCCGCTGGCGCGCCGCCTCGGCCGGCCGAGCCTCACGCCGCCGCTCGCGCGCGGCGACTGGCGGCGCGTCGCGGCGCTGGCGGCGGGCGGCCTCGCGTGCGGCTTCCTGTGGGAGCTCTGGAACGCCCGCTCCTACCCGAAGTGGATCTACCACGTGCCGGTCGGCGGGCCGCGGCTGTTCGAGATGCCGCTCGTCGGCTACCTCGGCTACGTGCCGTTCGCGTTCGAGGTGTTCCTGCTGGCCTCGCTCGCGAGCCCGCGCTTCGTGCGCGGGCTGGCGGAGCCGGAGGACGCTCAGCCCGCGAACGAGCCGGGATAGGCGGCCTCGAGCAGGTCGCGCGCCGCGCGCTGGCAGAGCGCGGCCAGGTCGCCCTCGAGCGCGCGCTCGCGCGCCGGACCCTCGGCCAGCGCGGCGCCCTCCCACAGCGCGCGCCGCTCGCGCGCGCTCGCGCGCAGCGCCTCCTGCACGCGCTCGCGCCAGGCCTGCGCGTGCGCGGTGTCCGCCAGGCGTCCGCGCCCGCGGCCGAAGTGCGCGACGGCCTGGTAGCGCAGCAGGCACTGCTCGCTCAGGGCGTCCAGGAACTCGGCCGACCAGCTCACGCGCGGCTCGCTCTCGCCCTGCACCCAGCGCACGGCACGCGACAGGCCGGCGCCGCCCAGCGCGCCCAGGATCGAGCCCGCCAGCATCCCGCCGCCGAGCGAGAGCCCGCCGGTCAGGAGGTCGGCCATCAGGCCGCCGACCGCGCCCGAGAGCGCGCCGCCGATCAGGGCGCCCTTCTGCGGCGTCAGGAGGTCGTCGCCGTGCACGACGAAGCTCGCGAGCTCGCCCTCGAGCTCGGCGGCCAGCGCGCCCTCCAGGCCGTGCTCGGCGATGAGGGTCTCCCACAGCGCGCGGTCGGCGCCCTCCAGCCGCCGCGTCAGCGCCTGCATCGCGTCGCGCTTGGCCGCGCGCGAGGCGACGCGCGCCAGCGGCTCGCGGTCGCGCGCCGCGCGCGCCAGGAAGGCGCCCAGCGCGCGCATCGAGCGCTCGAAGAGCGCCAGGTTGCGCGCGCGCCAGGCGCGGGCCAGCCGCTCCATCGCCGCGCGCGCCGGGCCCTCGAGCAGCGCCGCCGCGCTCGCGAGCAGCCGGTCCTCCTGGACCCAGGCGCGCGTGAACGCGTCGAGCGGCAGCACGTCGCGCACGACCGCGTGCGCGGCCAGGGCCGAGCGCCAGCGCGCGAGCGTCTCGGGCACGGCCGGCGCGGCGCCGGTCTGGTTCAGGAGCACCAGCGCGGGCTTGCCGATCCACGACAGGAGCTCGAGCTCCAGCGCGACGTAGCCCGCGCCGCCGGGGTCCTCGGTCGCGTTCACGAGGTAGAGCACGACGTCGGCCTCCTCGCGCACGTTGCGCACCGCCTCCTGGCTGCACCACAGCGGCCGGTCGGTGGCGCGGTCCCACACCTGGTGCAGGAACCAGCCGAGCGGGCTCTCCTCGCGCCGCAGCCGCCGCAGCAGGCGCGCCGTGTCGCCGAAGCCGGGCGTATCCCACAGGATCAGCCGGTCGTCCTTGTCCTCGAGCAGCACGTACGAGGCGCTATCGTCGGTCACGTGCGCCTGGTCGAGCCCGCTCGCCTCGTCGCGGAAGTTGCCCTCGGGCAGGATCCCGTACGCGCGCG
>CADEGS010000006.1:0-12768 GCA_902826945.1 uncultured bacterium
CGCGCGCCGGCTATCTCGGCGGCTCGTAGTCGGCGCGGTCCTTGATGCGGTCGCGGTTCAGCGCGTAGACGAGCGACAGGCGGTGGTCCTCGTGCAGCCGCCCGTAGAGCGCGGCGGCCTCGACCTTCTCGCCCGCCTTCCAGAGCTCGTCCGCGCGGCGCAAGAGCTCGGCCGGGTCGTCCGCGCCGCCGCCGCCGCCGCCGAGGCGCTTCTGGATCTCGCTCTGCGCCGCCTGCGCCGCGAGCTGCGAGAGCAGCCCGGACACCTCGAGCTTGGGCCGCGTCAGCGTGCCCGTCACGGGCAGCTCGAGCGTCTGCCCGCGCAAGCCGGCGAGGAAGGCGTGCTTGTCCACCAGGCGCTCGGTGATCGGCACGCGCCACGCCATCTGCAGCGTGCGATCGAGCCCGATCGAGCCCTCGAACGTCGTGCCGACGCCGTCGATCGTCCAGCGCCAGGGCTCGGAGTAGGACACGCGCCCCTTCTCGATCACGAAGCGCAGCGGCTGCAGGTCGAGCGAGCGGCCGGCGTCGAGGCCGAGCTGGCCGAGCAGGTCCGAGAGCAAGGACGAGCCGCGCAGGCCGGCGCGCGAGAGGCCGAAGCGGCCCTCGCCGTCGAGGCCGCGCGCGAGCTCCTGCATGCCGCCCCGGGCGAGCGCGGAGAGCGTCAGCGGCGCCTCGTGGCGCAGCGTGAGCTCGGTCTCGATCAGGCCCGAGAGCGCGTTCCCCTGCACCGCCTCGAGCGAGGCGAAGGCCGGGTGCAGGTGGCCGAGCAGGGGCGCCAGGCGCGAGTTCGCCTCGACGTCCTTGGCGCTCACGCGCAGGTGCGGCGGCTCGCTCGCGCCCGCGGCGAGGCCCAGACCGCCCTCGAGCTCGAGGCTGCCGCCGTTCGCGCGCAGCGCGCTCGCGAGGATCGAGCGACCGCCCTCTGCTTGCAGGCCGATCCGTCCCTCGAGCGTCAGGCCGTCGAGCTCGAGCCGCCCGACCTCGACCTCGGCGCCGGCGGTCGTGCGCGCGAAGAGCGCCTCGGGCGCGAAGCCCGCGGCCGGGCCGTCGATGCGGACGTCCAGGCGCTGCGGCGCGGCGCCGGAGAGCTTGCCCGGGAGCCACGGCCCGGCGACCTCGGCCAGCCGGTCGGGCACGTACGTGAACGCGCCGCGCACGTCCTCGAAGGTCACGTCGCCCGTCGCGTCCGGCGCGAGCGCCAGCCCGCCCTCGAGCGAGCCCGTCAGCGCGCGCGAGGCGACCTCGACCGTGCCGGAGCCGCGGCGCGCCTCGGGCGCCAGCGCGAGGTCGAGGCCGAGCGCCAGGCGCGGGTCCTCGAGGCGCAGCACGTCGCCCGCGACCGGCCACTCGAGCGCGAGCGACTCGAGCGCGGCCTCGCCCTGCGCGCGCAGCTCCGACGGCGTGCCGCTGGCCTCCAGGCGCGCGGTCAGGCGGCCGGCGACGCGCCCGGAGGTCTCGGGCAGGAGGCGCGCGAGGTCCTCGCGCAGAAGGCCGAGGTCGGCGCGGGCGTTCCAGAGCGAGCGCTCGACGCGCGCGGCGGCGGGATCGGCGCCGACGCCGGTCGCGCTCGCGCTGCCCTCGAGCTCGAAGGCGTGGGCGCCCGCGCGCAGGGCGCGCAGCTCCAGGCGCTGGCTCGCCCGCTCGAACGCGGCGTCGAGGTGCACGCGCGCGCCGGCCAGCGCCTCGAGCGGCAGCGCGGTGCCGGCCTCGTCGCGCGCGGCCAGGCGCTCGGCCGAGACGTCGGCCTGGACCTCGAGCATGCGCGGGCTCGTGTCGGGGGCGAGCTCCGCGCGCAGCGCGACCTCGGCCGCGAGGGCGCCCTCGAGCGCCGGCATGCCCTCGAGCGCGGGCACGGCGCCGGAGAGCTCCTGCAGCGCCTCGAGCGCCGCGCGCGCGGTCAGCCGGCCGTCGAGCGCGCGCCCGCCGTCCGCGGCGCCCGTGAGCGTGCCCTCCCAGCGCGCGTCGAGCGCGGGGCCGAGCGCGAGCGCGAGCACCTGGCGGCCGGCGCCGCTCGCCTCGGCGCTGGCCTCGCCGCGCAGCGTCGCGTCGGGCACGCGCACGCTGGCCGCGCCGGGGGGCTGCACGCGCGCGCCGGCGAGCGTCAGCTCGAGCGTTCCCGAGAGCGCGAGGTCCTGCGCCAGCGCGAGCGCGACCGTCCCGTCGAGCCGCCCCTCGACGCGCTCGAGCGGCGCGGCGAGCGAGAGCGCCGGCGCCAGCGCGGCGCCGTCGAGGCCGTCGAGGACGAGCTCCAGCGAGCCGCTCGCGCCGCGCGCCCCGCGCGCGCCGCGATCGGCCAGCGCGAACGCGCCCGAGGCGCGCAGCGCTCCGCCCTCCTCGCGACCGGCCCCGCGCACGCGCGCCCGCAGCTCGAAGGGCGCCGGCTCCTCCCAGCGCCGCAGGTCGAGCGAGAGGTCGAGCGCGACCGCCGTCTCGCCCTCTGCGCCGTGCGCGACCAGCGCGGCGTCCCGCACGGAGACGCGCGCGCGCACGTCCGGCAGCGAGCCCGGGCGGTCCGGCGGCGGCGGCGCGCCTCCCGGACCGCCTCCCGCCGGAGGCGCCTCGCCCGGCGGCGGCGGCGGGACGACGTTCCACGAGCCGTCGGCGCGCTTCCACACGTGCAGCTCGCAGCCCTCGAGGTCGAGCTCGACCTCGTAGCGCCCGCGCAGCGCGGCGAGCGGAGCGACGCGCGCGTCGAGGCGCGCGGCGCGCGCGATCGGGCGGCCGTCGCGGGTCTCGAGCGTCAGGCCCGCGAGGTGCAGGCGGCCGCTCCAGCCGAACGAGAGCTCGTCGAGCGCCGCGCGCGCGTCGAGGCTCGTCTCGAGCGCCGCCAGCACCTTGCCCTTCACGAGCGGCCGCGCGAGGAGCGGCGCGAGCGCGACGAGCAGGAGCAAGAGCGCCAGCAGGACGAGCAGCACGCGCCGGGCGCGGCCCGCCCGCGCGCGGGCGGCGCGGAGACCGGCCGGCGCGTCGCCGCTCACTCGAGCGCCTCCAGCACGCGCAGCACCGGCAGGTCGTCGCCGACGACGGGCGGCGGCAGCACGCCGTTCACCCACAGGCCGTCGTCGCTGCGCGCCTCGCACAGGTAGGTCGCGAGCGCGCCCAGCGGCTGGTCCGTGCGCAGGTAGCAGGTGCCGGGCGGCAGGCGCAGGCCGCAGGGCTCGAGCTGCGCCTCGAGCACGAGCTCGCCCTCCTCGGAGCTCTCGAGGATCGCGCGCGCGACGCCGTGGGAGACGCCCGTGACGCGCGCGACCTCGCCCTGCACGCGGCGCTCGGCGCCGAGCCACGAGACCTCGAGGCCGTGGCCGCGGAAGAAGGGCGCCAGGTCGTCGGGCACGGCGTAGGCCCACGGGCGCGCGACGACCTCGCGGCCGACGAAGCGCGCCAGGTGCGGCAGCGTGACGGTGACCGGCTCGCCCGCGAGCGTGCGCGGCGCGCGCGTCGGGATGGCGACCGGCTCGGCCATGGCCTCGAGGCCGTAGCGCACGGCGATGCGCTCGCGCGGCACGGCGCTGGCCTCGACGACGCTCAGGAGCTCGGAGGGCCGCTCGGCCGCGAAGCGCAGCAGCTCGACCAGGAACGCGTACGTCGTGCGCACGCGCTCCTCGAACGGCAGGTACGAGTAGGTCTCGAGCAGGACGTCGAGCCGGCCCCCCAGGCCGCGATAGTTGCTGCCGAAGCGCGGGTGGTGCGTGTAGGTGATCCAGCCCTCGCCCTCGCGCCTCTCGTCGACGAGGAAGTTGCCGTACCAGCCGGTGGCGCGGCCCCAGCGCGCCTGCACGGCGTCGCGCACGGCGGGCAGCATGCGCTCGCGCATGAAGCGGATCGGCTCGGGCCGGCCGCTCTCGATCGTGTGCGGCACGTCGAAGGTCAGGTCGAAGCGGTGGACGGAGCCGTTCGTCGCGTGGCAGTCGGCCGTCAGGTGCGGGCGCCAGGGCTGGCAGACGCGCGCCTGCAGGAGCTGCATCTCCGGCGCGGCCTGGCGCACGTAGTCGCGGTTCAGGTTGATGCCCGAAGCGGTCGTGCGCGTGCCGACGCCGGCGACCGGGCCCTGCTGCCCCTGGAGGCGGGCGACGTCGAGCTTGCGGTTCTCGGGCGAGATGCGGTCGTTGCCGTCGGGGTTGAAGAGCGGCACGACGAGCAGCGTCACGTGCTCGAGCAGGCCGGCGAGCTCGCCGTCGGGCGGCGCGTCGAGCAGGTCGCGCACGAGCATCAGGCTCGCCTCCTTGCCCTCGACCTCGCCGGCGTGGATGCCGTTCAGGACCAGCAGCACCGGCAGGCCGGCGGCGCGCGCCGCGACGGGCGAGCGCAGCCCGCGCGCCGAGAGCACGAGCAGCGGCAGGTCGCGCCCCTCGGGGCTGGCGCCGAAGCTGGTGCGGAACAGGCGCGCGTCCTTGCGCGCCTCGAGCTCGGCCACGAAGCGCAGCACGTCGGCGTGGCGCGAGGTCTCGGCCCAGCGGCTGGCCTCGGCGCGGGTCGTGGGGGAGCTCATCGCCTCGCGCTGCATCCTAGTGTCCCGAGCCGGCGCTGTGCGAGCGCGCGCCCGCCGGCCGCGCGTCAGGGCAGCCAGCCCTCGACGTGGAAGCGCGTGCGGTAGTCGCTCAAGGTCAGCACGAACAGGATCAGGAGCCACACGAAGCCGGTGGCGGCCATCAGCTTCACCAGCCGGCTCGAGGCCTTCACGTGCATGAAGTACAGCACGACGATCAGCACCTTGACGCTGGCGATGGCGAGCGCGACGGCGGTGTTGAGCGCGCCCAGGTCGCGGTACGCGATCCAGGTCGTGAGGCCGGTCAGCCCCAGCAGGCCGCCGAACACGGCCAGGTAGGTCCTGACGGGCTGGACGTGGTGGCCGGGCTCGCTCATCCGTGGATCGTGTGCCGGTCGATCAGGTAGAGCAGGGGGAACAGGAAGATCCACACCAGGTCGACGAAGTGCCAGTAGAGGCCCAGCACCTCGACGCCGACGTGGTTCTCGGGCGAGTAGCGCCCGCGCAGCGCGCGCAGGGCGACCACGGCCATGAGCCCCAGGCCCACGAGCATGTGCAGCGCGTGCATGCCGGTCATCGAGAAGTAGAGGCCGAAGAAGGTGCGCAGGCCGGTCGGCTCGCTCTCCGGCATCCAGCGCACGCCGGGGATCAGGCCGTCCTGGAACTTGTGGTGGTACTCGATGGCCTTGACGCCGAGGAAGGCCACGCCGAGCAGCATCGTCGCGCCGATCCAGCGGGCGACCGCGCGCCGGCGACCGAGCTGCGCCTCGCGCACCGCCAGCGCCATGGTCAGGCTGCTGCAGATCAGGACAGCGGTGTTCAGCGTGCCCCAGAAGACGTCCAGGTGGTGGCTGCCCTCGCGGAAGGCCTCGGGCAGGCGGTCGCGGAAGACGAGGTAGGCGGCGAACAGCCCGCCGAAGAACATGACCTCCTGGGCCAGGAAGGCCCACATCCCGATCGAGCCCGCCTCGCGCTGCTGCTCGAGGGTCTCGAAGTGGTGGGCCAGCGGCTCGGCGTGCGCCTCAGGCATGCGCCACCGCCTCCTGCTCCGCCTCGAGCCCGGCAGCCCGGTCGATCAGGTCGTACGCGTAGGGGTCGCGCGTCACGACCGGGACCTGGTCGAAGTTGTGCGGCGAGGGCGGCGTGTCGGCGACCTCCCACTCGAGCCCGCTCGCGCGCCACGGGTTGCCGTACACCTTGCGGCCGAAACGCAGCGACCAGACCAGGTAGCCCATCGGGATCAGGTAGCCCAGCCCCAGGATCGACGCGCCCGCGGTGGACAGCACGTTCAGGACCTGGAACTCCTCCGGGTAGACGTGGTAGCGCCGCGGCATCCCGAGGTAGCCCAGCACGAACTGCGGCAGGAAGGTCAGGTTGAAGCCGACGAAGACGATCACGGCGGCGACCTTGGCGACGCCCTCGGGATACATGCGCCCGAACATCTTGGGCCAGTAGAAGTGCAGCCCACCGAGGTAGGCCATGACCATCCCGCCCACCATCACGTAGTGGAAGTGGGCCACGACGAAGTAGGTGTCGTGCACGTGCACGTCGAGCCCCAGGGTGCCGAGGAAGATCCCGGTCAGGCCGCCGAGGGTGAAGAGCCCGATGAAGCCCAGCGCGTAGAGCATGGGCGTCGCGAACGAGATCGAGCCCTTGTAGAGCGTCGCCGTCCAGTTGAAGACCTTCACCGCCGAGGGGATGGCGACGAGCATCGTCAGCAGCGAGAACACGTAGCTCGCGTACTGCGACTGCCCGCTGACGAACATGTGGTGGCCCCAGACCAGGAAGCCCAGCACCGCGATCGCCAGGCTCGAGAAGGCCACGAAGCGGTAGCCGAACACGCGCTTGCGCGAGAAGCACGCGATGATCTCGCTGATCACCCCCATGCCCGGCAGGATCATGATGTAGACCGCCGGGTGCGAGTAGAACCAGAACAGGTGCTGGAACAGGATCGGGTCGCCGCCCAGCGCCGGGTCGAAGATGCCGACGTGGAACAGGCGCTCGAGCGCCACCAGCACGATCGTGATCGCCACCACGGGCGTGCCCAGGACCATGATCAGGCTGGTCGCGTAGTGCGACCACACGAAGAGCGGCAGCCGGAACCAGGTCAGGCCCGGCGCGCGCATCTTGTGGATCGTGGCGATGAAGTTGACGCCGGTCAGGATCGACGAGAAGCCCGTGATGAAGACGCCCAGGGCCGCCGCGATCACGTGGCTGTTGGCGTAGGTGCTGCTGTAGGGCGTGTAGAAGGTCCAGCCGGTGTCCACGCCGCCGGACACGATGGCGAACATCGTGAACAGCCCGCCCAGCATGTAGACGTACCAGGAGAGCAGGTTGAGCTTCGGGAAGGCCAGGTCCCGCGCGCCGATCATCAGCGGCAGCAGGAAGTTCCCGAGCACGGCCGGGATGGACGGGATGAGGAAGAAGAACACCATCATCAGCCCGTGCATCGTGAAGAGCTTGTTGTAGGTCTCCGACTCGAACAGGTCGCCCTGGGGCGTCAGGAGCTCGAGACGGATCAGGACCGCGAACAGCCCGCCCACGAAGAAGAAGGCGTTCAGGCCCAAGAGGTACAGGAGCCCGATGCGCTTGTGGTCCAGCGTCAGCAGCCACGAGCGCAGGCCGTAGCCGCTGGACAGGTAGTTCGGGTGCTCCTCGGCGTGCGGCTGCATGGCGTTACTCGCCCTCCGCCGGGGCGAGCGATGCGACGTAGGCGATCAGCGACAGGATCTGCTCCTCGCTGACCTGTCCCTGGTAGGTGGGCATCAGCGGCTGGAAGCCGGCGACGACGCGCTTGCGCGGCTCGAGGATCGACTCGCGCACGTAGGCCTCGTCCACCAGCACGCGCTCGCCGTCGGCGGTGGTCGTCTCGGTCCCGTAGACGCCCGCCAGGTCCGGCCCGCGCTGCCCCGAGCCCGCGGCGTGGCAGGTGTCGCAGCGCAGGTTCTCGAAGAGCAGCTTGCCCGCCGCGACCGGGTCCTGGTCGCGCGGCTGGCCGCTCAGCCACCGCTCGTAGTCCACCGGGTCCATGACGGTCACGGTGCCGATCATCTCGGAGTGCTTCGTGCCGCAGTACTCGGCGCAGAAGAGGTGGTACTCGCCGACCTGCGTCGGCTCGAACCACATGCGCGTGTACTGGCCCGGCAGCACGTCCTGCTTGACGCGGAAGGCGGGCACGAAGAAGTCGTGGATGACGTCCTCGGAGATCATCGTCAAGAGGATCGGCTGGCCTACCGGCACGTGCAGCGCGTTGATCTCGCGCTGGCCCGTGGGGTGCTGCACGCGCCACATCCACTGCTTGCCGGTGACGTAGAAGCGCATGCCCTCGGCGGGCGGCGTGCTCAGCTCGAAGAAGACGCGCGCGCCCCAGGCGAAGAAGCCCAGCGCGATCGCCAGCGGCACCACCGACCACAGGAGCTCGAGCGCGAGCGAGCCGTGCACCTGCGTCGCCCGCGGGTTGCGCCGGCGGCGGTAGCGCAGCGACAGGACGACGATCCCGACCGCGATCAGGCACGAGAAGAAGACCGTCACGAGGACCAGCGCCAGGTAGAGCGCGTCCACCTCGGGCGCGAGCGTCGAGGCCGAGCGCGGGAAGAGGTGGAAGTCCTCGAACATCGCTCGCTACGCGCCTCCCGTCGCGGCCGCGCGCCGCTCGCGGCGCAGCAGGCGCAGCACGCAGCCCGCCAGCGCGCCCACCGTCAGGAAGCCCGCCAGGCGCAGCGAGCCCAGGATCGCGAAGCCGTAGCGGCCGTGCGCGGGGTCGTAGTGGAAGCAGCGCAGGAGGATCCGGTCCACCGGCGTGCCGATCGCGCCCTGGCCCGCCTCGACCAGCGCCAGGCGCAGGTCGCGCGGCTCGAACGTCACGCCGAAGAGCACGCGGCTGACGGCGCCCTCGCCCGTCAGCACCGAGACGCCCGCGCCGTGCGCGTACTCGTCCGTGGCCTCGACGTACGTGTAGCGGAAGCCGACCGCGTCGGCCAGGCGGCGGATCTCCGGCTCCTCGCCGACCAGGAAGCTCCAGCCCTCGTCCCCGCCCGCGCGGCCGTAGGCCTTCACGCACGCGGCGCGCTTGGCCGCGGCCAGCGCGCTCGTCTCGCGCGGGTCGATGCTGACCGCGACGACCGAGAAGTCCTCGCCGGCGTCCAGCCCGACCTCGCGCAGCGCGTCGAGCAGCCCGCGCAGCACGAGGGTGCACAGCATCGGGCACTCGTAGTAGACGAGCGCCAGCACCACGGGGCGCCCGTCCACGAGCGAGCCCAGCGTCAGCGCGCGCCCGTCCTGGTCGGTGAAGCGCGCGTCGAGCGGGACGCGCTCGCCCAGGCGCTGGTCCCACGCGACGGGCGGCGGCTCGGGGCCGCCCAGGACCTGCGCGCGCGCCGCGCCGCCCAGCGCCAGCGCGGCGCAGAGCGGCGCCGCAGCCAGCGCCGCCAGGGAGCGCAGGGCCGCGCTCACCGCCCCGCCTCCGGTTCCGCGCGCGCGGGCAAGCCGCGCCGCGCGAGCAGCTCCATCGCGCGCTCGATCGGGATGCGCGCGATGCGGTTCTCGCGGTCCACCCAGCCGTAGGTGTCGAGCAGCTCGCGCTCGCGCGCGCGCTGCGCGGCCAGCTCGTGCGCGGGCACGGCCTGCAGCAGCGGCTCGCCCGGCGCCGCGCGGTAGGCGCTCATCGGATGCGGCTCGTCGCCGCGCGCGCGGGCGCGCCGCATGCCGCCCTGCAGCGCGCTCACGACGAGGAGCGCCGCGACCACGAGCACGACCAGGGCCGCCCCGAAGAGCAGCACCGAGCGCACGCGCGTGTCGCGCTGCTCGTAGCCGGCGGAGGCGCTCACGTCGCGGCTCCCTCCTCCAGGCGGCCGAGCAGCTTGGCGTCCTGCAGCGAGACGAGCGGCCGTCCGTGCAGGCCGCGCAGGAAGGCCCACAGCCAGAGTCCCCCGAGCGCGAGCGGCGCCACGAGGTCCAGCCACGACGGGTGGAAGGCGCCGTGCTCGAAGGCCGGCGCCAGCACCCAGTAAGCGTCCAGGAAGCGCAGCACGAGGAGCCCCGCCGCCACGCGCGCCAGGAAGCGCGCGCTGCGCTTGGCGCGGCGGTTGAGCAGGATCAGGAACGGCACGACGAAGTGCCCCACGACGAGCGCGACCGCGATCGTCTGCCAGCCCCCGCCCAGGCGGTGCAGGTACCAGGGCGTCTCCTCCGGCAGGTTGCCCGACCAGATGATCAGGAACTGCGAGAACGAGACGTAGGCCCACAGCATCACGAAGGCGAACATCAGGTTGCCGAGGTCGTGGAAGTGGGCGGGGCCGATCCAGCGCGAGAACGGCTCGTGGCGCGCCAGGCGCGCGGCGCACAGGGTCGCCAGGCACAGGGTCGAGAGCCCCTGGCCGACGACGAAGTGCAGCCCGTAGATCGTCGAGAACCAGTGCGGCTCGAGCGACATGCCCCAGTCGAAGGAGGCGAAGCTCATCGTCAGCACGTACGCGGCCAGGCCGACGCCGCCGAGCATCTTCACGCCGCGCAGCGCGCGCAGGCTCAGCGTGCGGTCGTAGCGCTCGCTCAGGCGCAGCTCGACGCGCGAGAGCGCGATCCACACGCCGAAGTAGAAGAGCGCGCGCACGACGAAGAAGGTCGGGTCCAGCCAGGCGCTCTTGGCGGCGAGCACGGGGTCGGCCGCGACGACGTCGGCGTGCGTCCACTCGTAGAGCCCGTGCATGCCCAGGAGCACCGGCGCGAAGAGGAGCGCCATCAGCGGCAGCGTGCGCATCGCCGACTCGAGCAGGCGCCGGATCGCGAAGCCCCAGGCGCCGCCGGTCATGTTGTGCAGCAGCACGAAGGCCAGGCTGCCGAGCGCGGGCGCCAGCCAGAACAGGAACGCCACCAGGTAGGCGCCGAGCGCGCGCCGGGCGTCGAGCAGGAAGCCGGCGCCGAGGAGCGCGCTCGCGCCCAGGCCCACGACCAGGGCGGCGCGCTGCAGGCGGCGCAGCTCCTGCGCCAGGGGCGTCGCGACCCCGCTCACCGCAGCGCCTCCAGGCGTTGCAGGTCCTCGGGGGGCAGGCTCGACGCGTCGGCGCCCTGCGCGAGCTGCAGCGCGCGCACGTACGCCACGATCGCCCAGCGGTCGCGCGGCGCGATGCGGTCGGCGTAGTCGTACATCGCTCCGAAGCCGCGCGTGATCACGTCGAAGACGTAGCCCGGCGGCGCCTCGCGCAGGCGCTGGACGTGGAAGCTGGTCGGCTGCTTCATGCCGCGCTGCACGACCATGCCCTGACCCAGCCCGGCGCGGTCGTGGCACGGCGAGCAGAAGACGTCGTAGCGCTGGCGCCCGCGCGCGAGCACGTCGGCCGTGACCGGGAAGGGGAAGGTCGTGGCGGGCGCGCCGTCCACGACGCCCTCGGTCAGGTGCGGGTCGAGCACGAGCTCGCCGCGCGCGACCGTGCCGGGCACGGCCGGCCGCGCCGAGCGCCCGTCGGCGAAGAAGGCGCTCTTCTCGAGCGGCTCGACGTGCGGCGAGTCGTGCATGTCCTGCCGGCACGCGACGAGCGCGGCCGGCACGAGCAGGGCCAGGGCGCGCCTCACGGGTTCGGCACCTCCGCCAGGCTGAGCGGCCGCAGCCCGGCCAGGAAGCCGTGCGCCGCGTCGCGCTCGAAGCGCGGATCGTGCGCCAGGATCAAGAGGAAGAAGCGGTTGCGGCTGGCGGTCTCGAAGGCCGGGATCTCGAACACGGGGTGGTGCGGTCGGGGCAGGCCGTTCATCCACAGCATGCCGAACACCGCCGTGAGCGCGGCGAACAGGATCGTCATCTCGAACGTGACGACGATGAACGAGGGCCAGCTGTTGAGCGGGCGCCCGCCGACGTTGATCGGGTAGTACCGCACGCTCGCCCAGTACTGCAGCCCGAAGCCCGCCAGCGCGCCCAGGATGCCGCCGCACAGCACGAGCCGCGGCAGGCGGTTCTCGTCGCCCAAGGCGTGGCAGACGTCGTGCATCGGCAGCGGCGTGTAGGCCTCCAGCTTCGTGTAGCCGGCCGTGCGCGCGCGCGCGATCGCGTCGAGCAGCTCGGCGCTGGTCTCGAACTCCGCCAGCACGCCGAAGCACGGCGTGCGCACGAGCTGGCGCGCGCTCAATGCTCGGACGCCTCCGCGGGCGACTCCTCGCCGCGCACGAGCCCGCGCATCTCGAAGATCGAGATCATGGGCAGGAAGCGGATGAACAGGAACAGCAGGAACCCGAACAGGCCGATCGTGCCGACGTACAGCGCCCAGTCCCAGCGCGTGGGCGTGTAGGTGTCCCACGAGGCCGGCAGGAAGTCGCGCGCGAGGCTGGTGGCCACGATCACGAAGCGCTCCAGCCACATCCCGACGTTGACCACGAGCGAGACGAGGAACAGCGCCCCCACGTTCGAGCGCACGCGCTTCGACCACAGCACCTGCGGGACCAGCACGTTGCAGGTGAGCAGGCACCAGTACGTCCAGCCGTACGGGCCGCGCATGCGGTTCCACATCATCCCGCGCTCGAAGGGGTTCGCGCTGTACCACGCGAAGAACGCCTCCATCGCGTAGCCGTAGGCGACGATCAGCCCCGTGGCCAGGATGATCTTGGCCATGTTCTGCAGGTGGCGCAGCGTGATGAAGTCCTGCAGGCCGTACACCTTGCGCAGCGGGATCGCGAGCGTGACGACCATCGCGAAGCCCGAGTAGATGGCGCCCGCCACGAAGTACGGCGGCATGACCGTCGCGTGCCAGCCGGGCACGATGCTGACGGCGAAGTCGAAGCTCACGACCGTGTGCACGGACACGACCAGCGGCGTCGCCAGGCCGGCCAGCAGCAGGTAGGCGGTCTCGTAGCGGTCCCAGTGCGACGCGGCGCCGCGCCAGCCCATGGCCAGGATCCCGTAGACGACACGCCCGCCGCGCGAGCGCGCGCGGTCGCGTAGCGAGGCCAGGTCGGGGATCAGCCCGACGTACCAGAAGAGCAGCGAGACCGTGGCGTACGTCGAGACCGCGAACACGTCCCACAGGAGCGGGCTGCGGAACTGCGGCATGAGCGCCATCGTGTTCGGGTACGGCAGGAGCCAGTACGCCAGCCACGGGCGTCCGACGTGCAGCAGCGGGAAGATGCCCGCGCAGACCACCGCGAACAGCGTCATGGCCTCGGCGAAGCGGTTGATCGACGTGCGCCACTCCTGGCGGAAGAGCAGCAGGATGGCCGAGATCAGCGTCCCGGCGTGGCCGATGCCGATCCACCACACGAAGTTGATGATCGCCAGGCCCCAGCCGACGGGGACGTTGA
>CADEGS010000006.1:12868-71093 GCA_902826945.1 uncultured bacterium
TAGTGGAAGAAGTTGAAGCGCCGCACCTTGTACGGGCAGTTGTTCGAGCAGTAGCGCGTGCCGACGCAGCGGTTGTAGACCATGTCGTTCAGGCCTTCGTCGCTGTGCACCGTCGCGCCCACCGGGCACACCAGCTCGCAGGGCGCGTTCTCGCACTGCATGCAGGGCACCGGCTGGTGGTGCACGTGCTCGCGCCCGTGCTCGTCGCGCTCGAAGTAGCGGTCGATGCGCAGCCAGTGCATCTCGCGCCCGCGCGCGACCTCCTCGCGGCCCACGACCGGCACGTTGTTCTCGGCCTGGCAGGCGATCATGCAGGCGTTGCAGCCCACGCAGGCCGTCAGGTCGATCACCATGCCCCAGGCGTGGCCGTCGTAGGCGTAGTCGGGGTAGAGCGAGCGGCGCTCGGCCTCGCGCTCGGCCGCCTCCAGGCGCTCGCGGGCTTCCGCGCCGGCCGCGTGGTGCGCCGCGCCGAAGGCGCCGTGGGGGTCGCGGCGGAAGCGCTCCAGCGCCGCCACGCGCACGATGTCGCGCCCTTCCATGCGACCGTGGTCCTGCACGGAGACGAGCTCGACGCGCTCGCCCGTGGCGCGCGCCGACACGCCGCCGACCCACCAGGGATGCTCGCTCGTGCGCAGGCGGTAGGCGTCGAAGCCGCGCCCCGAGCCGACGCGCCCGGCGTGCCTGCGCCCGTAGCCGAGGTGCATCGTCACGACGTCGTCGGGCTGGCCCGGCAGGATCCACAGCGGGGCCTCGAGCGTGCGCCCGTCGCATTCGAAGGCGACCACGCCGCCCTCGCGCGCGCCCAGCGCGTCGGCGGTGCGCTCGGACACGATCGCCGCGTTCTCCCACACCAGGCGCGTCAGCGGGCGCGGCAGCTCCTGCAGCCAGCCGTTGTTGGCGAAGCGGCCGTCGTGCACGCTCGCGTCGCGGCGGAAGACGATCTCGAGGCCGCCCTGCTGCGGCGCGGGCGCGGGGCCGAGGTCCATGCGCAGGAGCTCGGGCGCGCCGCCCTGCGCGGCGGAGCCGGGCAGCACGCCGTCGTGCAGCGCCGTCTCCCACCAGCGCTCGAAGGCCGCCTCGTCGAGCTCGGCGCGCCGCGCGCGCCAGGTGTCGCGCACGAGGTCGTGCCCGCTCTTCGCCTCGCCGGCCAGCGCGGCCAGCAGCTCGTGCGCGCTGCGCCCCTCGTAGAGCGGCGCGATCAGGGGCTGCACGATCGAGACCGTGCCGTCGAAGGCGCGCGCGTCGCTCCAGCTCTCGAGGAAGTGCGCCTCGGGCAGGTGCCAGTGGCACAGGCGCGAGGTCTCGTCCTCGAACGCGCTCAGGTGCACGCGCAGCGGCGCGCGCTCGAGCGCCTCGGCGAAGGCGAGGTCGGCCGGCGCGTCGTGCACAGGGTTCCCGCCGACCAGGACGAGCGCCTGCACGCGCCCGGCGCGCAGGTCGTCGCACAGCTCGCGCAGCGAGGCCGTGGCGGAGGCCGGCGCGCGCTCGGCCGGCTCGACGTACTCGACCGTGCGCCCGGCGTTGCCCAGCGCGCGGTTCATCGCGTGCGCGAGCGCGTGCACCGCCGCGCCCTGCCCCTCGCCGGCCAGCACCAGGCCCTCGCCGCGCGCCTCGGCCAGCCGCCGCGCCGCGGCCGCGACGAAGGCGCGCGCGGGGCCGGCGAGCTCGGGCGCCTGCACGTCCACGCCCACCGCGCGCGCCAGCGCACGCGCGACGCCCTCGACCTCGGAGGGCTTGACCGCCAGGCGCTCGTCGGCGTTCGCGCCGCTGAGCGCGGCGCCGCTCTCGACGGCGAAGAAGCGGCTCATCGGCCCCGCGCCCCCGCGCACGCGGCGGCGCGCGGCGAAATCGCGCGCCTCGCGCACGCCGGCCGGGCCCTGCACGAGGAAGTCGGCGTCGAGCGCGACGACGACCGCGGCGCGCTCGAAGCGGTGGCGCGGCGCGAGGTCGCGGCCGAAGGCGAGCTCGGCGCCCGCGCGCGCCTGGTCGCGGTGCAACGGCGTCCAGGCGTGCACGCGCGCGCGCGGGTAGCGCTGGCGCAGGCGCTCGAGCTGCGCCGCGAGCGTGGGCGAGCCGCGCGGCTCCACGAGCAGGGACAGCCCCGCGCCGCCGTCCGCCTCGAGGCGCTCGAGCGCGGCGCGCAGCTCGGCCAGGAACGCGTCCCAGGTGCTGATCTCCCCCGCGCGCAGCACCGACTGCGAGCGCTCGGGGTCGTACAGCCCGAGCAGCGCCGCCTGCGCCAGCACGTCGGTCGCGCCCAGGCTGGCGGGGTGGTCGGGGTTGCCCTCGACCTTGGTCGGGCGGCCCATGTGGCTCTCGACCAGGAGCCCGATCGCCGCGCCGTCGAGCGGCATCGCCGTCGCGAAGGTGCGCGGGCGGCCGGGGATCGTCGCCTCCGGCCGGCGCGCGTAGGGCACGATCTTCTCCTCCGGCTGGCGCGTGCACGCGCCGAGCCCGCACGCCGCCAGCGAGGCCCCCATCAGGCGCAGGAAGTCGCGCCGCCCGGGCTGGTCGGCCAGGCGCGCGAGCTGCGAGGGGAAGTGGCGCCGGACGAAGGCGCGGAAGGCGGGCTCCTCGGTCCAGGCCTCCAGCCGCCGCCAGTACTCGGGGCCGCGCGCCGTGCCGAGCCGGCGCGCGAGATCCTCGCTCGCGGCCGCATCGGCCTCGGGCTCGACGGCGGACGGCGGATCCGGCTCGTGGAGGTCGTGCGTCATCGGTGGCAGGTCGAGCAGTTGGTCAGGCTCTGGACGCGGTACTCGCGGCCGAGCGCCTCGCGCTCCGCCCGCGTCAGGCTGGCGGGATCCCAGTCGACGTCGAAGACGCGCTCGCGCGGGCGGATCCGGGGCAGCGGGTCGCGGTGGCAGTCCAGGCACCAGTCCATGTTCAGCGTGTTCGCCTTCCACATCAGCGGCATCTGCTCGACCTGGCCGTGGCAGGTCGTGCAGCCGATGCCCTTGTGCAGGTGGATCGAGTGGTCGAAGTAGGCGAAGTCCGGCAGGTCGTGGACGCGCGTCCACTCGATCGAGACGTCGTCCCGGTAGCTGGCGCGGATCGGCTCCAGGATCTCGGCGTCCTTCCAGACCACCGAGTGGCAGCTCATGCAGGTCTTCGTGGCGGGGATGCCGGCGAAGGCCGAGTCCTCGACGCTCGTGTGGCAGTAGCGGCAGTCGATGCCCAGCCCGCTCACGTGGTGCTTGTGGCTGAACGGGACGGGCTGCGCCCGGGCGACGTCGACCTGCGTGTTGTAGGGCGAGCGCAGCACCCGGTCCCAGGCCCACACGGCGGCGCCCAGGAAGAACACCGCCCCGAAGATGCTCACCTTCGAGAGGGTGTTGAAGCTCGGATGGAAGATCTGGGCCATCGCGGGGGACGCTCGGCGTGCGCCTGGCCACGCCGCCCGCCGTCCGAGCGCGGAGCGGGCGGGGGGTGAGGTCGCGCGCAGCGACCGCCGAGGCGGACGGTCGAGGAGTGTAGCTGCCTGCGCGCGCCGATCGAGCGCGCAAGAAAGGCAGCGTCCCGGGCCGGACGGAGCCGCCGCGAGGAGGGGGGGAAGCGACGGGCGGCCGCCCCGCAGGGCCCGGGAGCTGCCGCCGGAGAGGATGGGCCCGGGGCGTCCGCCAGGGTCTATTTGTCCAAGATTTTTTTGATACAAGTGAGCCGCGATGACGTCCCCTCCCGCCCTGGACGGCCCGCTGCGGTCGGTCGGCCGCGTGGCGCGCGAGATCGGCATCCCCGCCGCGACGCTGCGCATGTGGGAGCGCCGCTACGCGAACCCCGTCCCGCTGCGCCTGCCCTCCGGCCACCGGCGCTACGCGCCGGCGCAGGTCGCGCTCCTGCGCCGCGTCGCCGAGGGCCTGGCCCGCGGCCTGCGCCCGCGCGCGCTCCTGACCGCCACGCCGGCGCGCCTCGACGAGCTGCTCGGCGCCTCGTCCGCGCCGGCGGCGCGCGCGGGCGCGCTCGCGGCGGTGCACGCGCTCGACGCGCCCGGGCTCGAGGGGTGGCTGCGCACGCAGGAGCGCGCGGCCGACACGCCGGCGTACCTCGAGGAGCGCGTCGCCCCGTTCCTCGCCGCGCTCGGCGCGGCCTGGGCGGCCGGCGCGCTCGGCGTGCGCCACGAGCACTTCGCCGCGGAGGTCGTGGGCGAGCGCCTGCGCGCGCGCCGCCGCGCCCTGCTCGCGCGACCGGGCGCGGCGCCGGCGGGCCTCCTCTTGCTCGCCACGCTGCCGGGCGAGCGCCACACGCTCGCGCTGCACGGGCTCGCCCTGGTCGCGGCCGAGGCGCGCGTCGAGGCGCGCACGTTCGCGGCCGACGCGCCGCTCGAGGAGATCGCGCGCGCCTGCGCCGACACGGGCGCCGGCGCGCTGGCCATCAGCGTCTCGCTCGCGGGCGGCGGCCCGCCGGCCCTGCGCGCGCTGGCGCGCCTGCGCGAGCTCCTCCCGGAGCCGATCGAGCTCCTGGCCGGCGGCGCGGGCCTCGCCGCCCGCCGCGGCCCGCGCGGCGTGCGCGTGCTGCGCGACCTGCGCGCGCTCGCGGCCTGGCTCGAGGCCTTCCGCGCGCGCGCCGCTGCCGGGGAGGAGGAGCCGGGTGGCCGCTGAGCGCCGCTTCGCTTGCTCCCGCCGCTACCCCGTCTCGGCGGAGGAGCTCTGGGCCTGGCACGCGCGCCCCGGGGCGCTCGAGCGCCTCACCCCGCCGTGGGAGCGCGTGCGCATCCTGCGCCCGCTGCCCGCCCTGGAGGACGGCGCCGAGGTCGAGCTCGAGACGCGCATCGGGCCCTTCTGGCGGCGCTGGGTCGCGCGCCACCTCGCCGTGCGTCCGCCCGACGCCTTCGAGGACGTGCAGGTGGAGGGACCCTTCGCCGCGTGGCACCATCGCCACGCGTTCCGCGCCGAGGCCTCGGGCACGACGCTCGAGGACGAGGTGCGCTACCGCCTCCCGCTCGAGCCGCTCGGCGCGCTGGCCGCGCCGCTGGTGCGCGCGCGCCTCGAGCGGCTGTTCGCCTACCGTCACGACGTGCTCGCGGGCGACCTGCGTCGCCTCGCGTCTTCCCGAGGGAGCTCCGCGATGAAGATCGCCGTCACCGGCTCGAGCGGCCTGGTCGGCTCGTCCCTGGTCCCGTTCCTGAAGGCCGGCGGCCACGAGGTGCGGCGCCTCGTGCGCCGCGCCCCGCACGCGCCGGACGAGCGGCGCTGGGATCCCGCTGGCGGCGCGCTCGATCCCGCCGCGCTCGAGGGCCTGGACGCCGTGGTGCACCTCGCCGGCGAGAGCATCGCCTCGGGTCGCTGGACCGCGGCGCGCAAGCGGCGCATCCTCGAGAGCCGCGCGGCGGGCACGCGCGCGCTGGCGGAGGCGCTCGCGCGCCAGGCGCGCCGCCCGCGCGCGCTCGTGTGCGCGTCGGCGATCGGCTACTACGGCGACCGCGGCGACGAGCGGCTGGACGAGTCGAGCGCGCGCGGCTCGCTCTTCCTCTCCGAGGTGTGCGAGGCCTGGGAGCGCGCCGCCGATCCGGCGCGCGCGGCGGGCATCCGCGTCGTGCACCTGCGCCTGGGCGTCGTGCTCAGCCCGGCCGGCGGCGCGCTGGCGAAGATGCTGCCGCCCTTCCGCCTGGGGCTCGGCGGCCGGCTCGGCAGCGGCCGGCAGGTGATGAGCTGGATCGCGATCGACGACGTCGTCGGCGCGTTCTGGCGCGCGCTCGAGCGCGACGACCTCTCCGGCCCGGTGAACGCCGTCGCACCCGCGCCGGTCGACAACGCGACCTTCACGCGCGTGCTCGGCCGCGTGCTCGGGCGCCCGACGGTCTTCCCCGTGCCGGCCTTCGCCGCGCGGCTCGCGCTCGGCCAGATGGCGGACGAGCTCCTGCTCGCGAGCGCGCGCGTCGAGCCGCGCGCGCTCCTCGCGAGCGGCTTCGCCTTCGAGCACCCCGACCTCGAGGGCGCGCTGCGCCACGTGCTCGGGCGCCCGGCGCGTTAGCGTGCGCGCGCCGCCCGAGCTCACGGCCGCCGCGCCGCGCCCGCGCGTGGGCGTCTCGGCCTGCCTGCTGGGCGAGCCGGTGCGCTGGGACGGCGGGCACGCGCGCGAGCGCTTCGTCGCGCACGAGCTCGGCGCGCTGGTCGAGTGGGTGCGCGTGTGCCCCGAGCTCGAGGCCGGCTTCGGCGCGCCGCGGCCGACGATGCGCCTGGTCGAGCGCGAGGGCACGGCGCGCCTCGTCGTGCCCTCGACCGGCGAGGACGCGACCGCGCGCCTCGAGGCCTGGATCGAGCGCGGCCTCGAGCGCCTCGCGGCGGCGCCGCTCGACGGCTTCGTGCTCAAGAAGGACTCGCCCTCGTGCGGCCTCGAGCGCGTGCGCGTGTACGGCGAGCGCGGCCTCGCGCACCGCCGCGGCCGCGGGCTGTTCGCCGCCGCCCTCCTGCGGCGCTTCCCCGACCTGCCGGTCGAGGAGGAGGGGCGCCTGAACGACCCCGCGCTGCGCGACGCCTTCGTCGAGCGCGTGTGGTGCCGGCTGCGCTGGCGGCTCCTGCTCGAGGCGCGGCCGGCGCGCGCCGACCTGGTGCGCTTCCACACCGCGCACAAGCTGCTCCTGCGCGTGCACGAGGAGGAGGGCTACCGCGCGCTCGGGCGCATCGTCGCGAGCTTCGGCACGCGGCCCGACGCCGACGTGCTCGCGCTCTACGGCGCGGAGCTCGCGCGCGTGCTCGCCGTGCCCGCCACGCGCGGCCGGCACGTGAACGCGCTGCAGCACCTGTTCGGCTTCGTGAAGGAGCACCTCGTTCCCGCCGAGAAGCGGCACCTGCTCGAGCGCATCGAGGACTACCGCCGCGGCCTGGTGCCGCTCGTCGTGCCGCTCGCGCTCTTGCGCTTCGAGGTCGAGCGGCGCGACGCGGCGTACGCGCGCGGCCAGCTCTACCTCGAGCCCGCGCCGCGCGAGCTCGGCCTGAAGAACCGCTTGTGAGCGAGGGATCGAGCATGCAGACGGACGAGGTGCTGATCGTCGGCGCCGGGCTCGCGGGCCTCGCCTGCGCCGTGCGGCTGGCCGAGGCGGGCGTGCGCCCGCGCCTCCTGGAGGCGTCCGACGCGCCCGGCGGCCGCGCGCGCACCGACGTGGTCGAGGGCTTCCTGCTCGACCGCGGCTTCCAGGTGCTGCTGACCTCGTACCCCACCGCGCGCGCGCTCCTCGACCTCGAGCGCCTGGACCTGCGGCCGTTCGAGCCGGGCGCGCTGGTGCGCCTCGGCGGGCGCTTCGTGCGCGTCGGCGACCCGCGCCGCCGTCCCTCCGCGCTGCCGGCGACGCTCGGCGCGCCGGTCGGCACGCTGCGCGACAAGTGGCGCGTGCTCGGCCTGGGCGCCCGCCTGCGCGAGGGCGCGGCCGATCGCTCGGCGCTCGAGGCGCTGCGCGCCGCCGGCTTCTCCGAGCGCATGCTCGAGCGCTTCTTCCGCCCCTTCCTCGGCGGCGTGTTCCTCGAGCGCGCGCTCGCGACCGACGCGGGCTTCCTCGCCTTCGTGTGGGAGCGCTTCGCGACCGGCCTCGCCGCGCTGCCCGCCGCCGGCATGCAGGCCCTCGCGCGCCAGCTCGCCGAGCGCCTGCCCGCCGGCGCCGTCGAGACCGGCGCCGAGGTCGCCGCGGTCGCGCCCGAGCGCGTGCGCCTGCGCGACGGGCGCGCGCTCGCCGCGCGCGCGGTCGTCGTCGCGACCGAGCGCGACGCGGCCGAGCGCCTGCTCGGCCGCCCGCCGGCCGCCGCCGGCTGGAACGGCGTCACGTGCCTCTACTTCGACGCGCCGCGCGCGCCGGTCGCGGGCGCCTGGCTCCTGCTCGACGGCGAGGGCGGCCTCGTGAACAACGTCTGCTTCCCGAGCCAGGTCGCGCCGAGCTACGCGCCCCAAGGCCGCACGCTCGTCTCGGCCAGCGTGCTCGGCGACCCGCGCGCGGCGACGCCCGAGGCGGTGCGCGCCGAGCTCGAGCGCTGGTTCGGCGCCGAGGCGCGCGCGTGGCGTCCCCTCGCGACCTACGCGCTCCCGCGCGCGCTCCCCGCCGGCGTGCGCCGCCGCGGCCCGGGCGCGCCGCCCGGCCCGTTCGTGTGCGGCGACCACGTGGACAGCCCCTCGATCGAGGGCGCCCTCGCCTCCGGCCAGCGCGCCGCCGAGGCCGTGCTCGCCCACCTGGGAGCGCCGGTCGCGGGCTAGGCGTTTCTCGTGTCCTCCCGCAGGGCTCGTCTGCGGCTGCAGGCATGCCGGTCGGGGGGCCCCCGCAGGGCCGGTCTACGATGGTCGCTCGCCTGCCGATGGATGGACCTCCCGACGAGCCCGCGCTGGATCCGGGGCGAGAGCCCGGCAGCCGCAACGTGACGCGCCTCCTGCGCGCGGCGGAGGAAGGGGAGCCGGGAGCCTCCGACGCGCTGCTCGGCGCCATCCACGACGAGCTGCGCCAGCTCGCCCGGGGCCAGCTGCGGCGCGCGCCCAGCGGCGAGACGCTGCAGGTGACGGCGCTGGTCAACGAGGCCTACCTGCGGCTCCTCGGCCGCGAGCGGCCGGACTGGAGCAACCGCCGCCAGTTCTTCTTCCACGCCGCGCGCGCCATGCACGACGTCCTGGTGGAGGAGGCGCGGCGCAAGGCCTCGCGCAAGCGTGGCGGCGACTGGAAGCGCGCCGATCCCGCACGCCTCGACGTGGCCTGCGACGCGCGCTCGGAGGACCTGCTGGCGCTCAGCGAGGCGCTCGGGCGGCTCGAGAAGGACGACCCGCGCAAGGCCGAGATCGTGCGCCTGCGCTTCTTCGCCGGGCTGAGCGAGGAGGAGACGGCCGAGGTGCTGGGGGTCGCCGCGCGCACCGTGCGGCGCGAGTGGCGCTACATCCGCGCGCGCCTCTACCGCGAGCTCGAGAACGGGGGCTCGCCCTGAGCCGGTCGCTCGAGGCGCGCGCCGAGCAGCTCTTCCTCGAGCTGTGCGAGCTCGGGCACGAGGAGCGCGAGCCGCTGCTGGCCGAGCGCTGCGCCGGCGACCTGGCGCTGGCCGCGCGCGTGCGCGAGCTCCTGGCCGGCGACCTGGCGGCGCCGACCGGCTTCCTCGACGGCGCGCCGCCCGCGCCCGGCGCCTACCTCGAGCCCGGCTCGACCTTCGCCCGCTTCCGCGTGCTGCGCCGCATCGGCGAGGGCGGCATGGGCACCGTCTACGCCGCGCTGCAGTCGATGCCGCGGCGCGAGGTCGCGCTCAAGGTCATCCGGCCCGGACGCATGTCGCGCGAGGCGTTGCGGCGCTTCCGCCACGAGGTCGAGGTGCTGGGCAACCTGCACCACCCCGGCATCGCCCAGATCTACGAGGCCGGCTCGGCCCGGCGCCGCGAGGGCGAGCCCGAGCAGCCGTGGCTCGCGATGGAGCTCGTGCGCGGTCAGCCGCTGCTCGTGTGGGCGCGCGCGAACGAGCTCGACGACCGGCGGCGCCTCGAGCTCCTGGCGCGCGTCTGCGACGCCGTGCAGCACGCCCACCAGCGCGCGGTGATCCACCGCGACCTGAAGCCCGAGAACGTGCTGGTCACGACCGAGGAGAGCACCTCGGCGAGCTCCCGTCCGGGTCTGGTCGGCAGGCCGGTGATCCTCGACTTCGGCATCGCGCGCGCCGTCGGCGGCGGCGGCGCGCGGCGCCAGCGCGAGACGCGCGCCGGCGAGCTGCTCGGCACGCTGGCCAGCATGAGCCCCGAGCAGCTCGCGGGCGGGAGCGAGGCGATCGACGTGCGCTCGGACGTCTACGCCCTGGGCGTCATGCTCTACCAGCTCCTCGCCGGACGTCCGCCGCACGATCTCGAAGGCAAGGACGTGGCGAGCGCGCTGCGCGAGCTGCGCGAGGAGGAGCCGCGACCGCTCGACGCGCTCGACCCGCGCTTCCGCGGCGACGTGGCGACGATCGTGGCCAAGGCCCTGGCGAAGGACGTCGAGCGCCGCTATTCCTCCGCCCTCGAGCTGGCCTCCGACATCCGCCGTTTCCTGGCCGGCGAGCCGATCCGCGCGCGCTCCGACTCGGCGCTGTACGTGATGCGCCGCCAGCTGCGCCGTCACCGCGTCGGCTTCGCGGTGGTGGCGCTCGTGCTGCTGCTCGTCAGCGCCTTCGCCGTCGTCGTCGCGCTCCAGTCGGCCGAGAACCGGCGGCTGGCGCGGGCCGAGACCGCCGCCAGCGCGCGCGCGAAGCGGGACTTCGAGCACGCGCTCGAGGCGGTCGACACGCTGGTCGAGGTCGCCGGCCGCGGGCTGATCGACGTGCCCCAGGCGGAGGAGGCGCGGCGCGCCATCTTCCTCGCGGCGCGCGACTTCCACCGGCGCGTCCTCGCCGGGCGCGAGGCCGATGCCGGCTCCGCCCTGGGGCTGGCGCGCACGCGGCTGGCGCTGGCGCGCAACCGGACGTACCTCGGCGAGCACGAGGCCTGCCTGCGCGAGGCCGAGGAGCTGCGCGCCGAGCTCGAGGCCCTGCCGCCCTCGGCCGAGCGCGACGAGCTCCTGGCCGAGGCCTGGGGCTCGATCGCCATGTCGTGCGAGGAGCTCGGGCGGCTGGACGACGCGCTGGCGGCGCTCGAGGCCGTCGCCGGCCTGCGCGGGCTGCCGGCCGCCGAGGAGGACTGGTGGCTGTGGAACCGGCTCGCCGCGCGCTACCACGAGACCGGGCGGCTGGGCGAGGCGGAGACCCTGCTGCGCGAGCTCGTGGCGCGGCTGGAGGAGGTCGTCCGCCACGACGGGAGCCCGCGCCTGCGGCTCGGTCACGCGCTCAACGTCGGAGCGCTCGGCATCCTGCTGCGCACGACCGGTCGCAGCCCGGAGGCCGAGCCGCTGCTGGCGCGCTCGGTCGCCCTGGCGCGCGGGCTCCTCGACGAGGATCCGGACAGCACGACCTACGCGTCGCAGCTCTACGTCGAGCTCACGAACCACGGGCTGGTCTTGACCGACCTCGGCCGCACCGAGGAGGCCCTGGCGGTGCAACGCGAGGCCGCGCTCCTGGGCGAGCGCTCCGTGCGCGACTTCCCCGGCGTGCCCAACCACCGCGCGATGCTGATCGACATCTACATCAACCTCTCGGCCGCCCAGGTGGACGATCCCGAGCAGGCCGAGCGCACGCTGGCGCGCGCGCGCGAGCTCTCCGACGCGCTGGTGGCGGACTTCCCCGACGTCCCGCGCCACCGCGTCAACCGGCTCGGGATCGAGCTCAACCGGACGGCGATCCTGCTGGTCGCACGCGGGCGCTACGAGCAGGCGGCCGAGGTGCTTCCCGGGGTGCTCGAGCAGGCGCTCGGACTGCGGGCGGAGCTGGCGGGCGACGCGCGCCTGGAGCACGTGATCGCGATCGCGGCCTACGACCTGGCGCGCTGCCGCATGGAGCTGGCCGACCACGTCGGGGCCATGGAGGCCCTGGGCTCGATCGCGCGCGTCGGCGACCGCCAGGGCCTGACGACCGTGCTGGTCACCACCGAGGGCTGCCTGCAGCGCGCGCTCGAGGAAGCGAGCGACGACCACGAGGGCGCCGTCCGACGGGTCGACGCCTACGCCGAGTGCGCCGCAGCCCTGCTCGAGCGCTCGCTCGCGGCCGGCCTGCGCATCCCGGCGGAGACGTGGGAGAGCTACGAGCTCGTGCGCAGCCACCCGCGCTTCGACGCGCTGATGGCCGCCTCCGGGCGCCGCTGAGCGGAGCCCGGGCCGGGGCGGGAATCCTGTCCCCCCGGCGCGGCGGCGTGCGGCCGGAGGTCGGAGCCCGGGAACGTCCCGCGCTCCGCAGACGCAAGGAGACCTCCATGACCCGCCGCGACCGCTCCCCCGCCCGTCCCGCGTTCCTGCTCCTCACGGGGCTCCTGGCGCTCGCCCCCGACGCCCAGCGGGTCGCCGCTCCGCCGCCTTCCCCGCGACCCCCGCCCGGGTCCTGCGGGTCGGACGTGCGTCCGGCCGAGGCGCCGCTCCTGCTCGAGCTCGAGGCCATGGGCATGTACCGGCTCCCCCCGCTGCCGGAGCTCGTGCTCACCGTGCCCGTGACGTGCCACGTCGTGCGGCCCAACAACGGGTGCTGCGGTCTGACCGAGCAGCAGGTGGACGACAACTTCCCGGTCATCAATGCCGCCTTCCAGCCCGTCGGGATCCGCTTCGAGCGCGCCGGCGCCGTCGACTTCATCGACAACAACATCTACTACGACGGCATCGTCACGCAGTTCCAGGCCGATCAGCTGCGCCGCACGAACGTCGTCCCGAACACGATCAACCTGTACTTCGTCGAGGACTTCAGCGTGGGCGGGACGACGCTCTGCGGGCAGTCTTCCTTCACGACGTCGACCGCGCAGGGGGTCCTGATGGACAACCAGTGCACGGCGTCCTTCGGCGACAACGCGACGCTCGCGCACGAGCTGGGGCACTACTTCGACCTCTACCACACGCACGAGACGGCCTTCGGCGACGAGTGCCCCGACGGCTCGAACTGCGCCACGGCCGGAGACCTGATCTGCGACACGCCCGCGGACCCGAACCTCACCGGTCTGGTCGGCGTCCTCAGCTGCACCTACAACGGCACGGGCACGCGCTGCGGTCAGCCTTTCGCGCCGCAGGTCGAGAACTACATGTCCTACGCCCCCGACGCGTGCCAGACGACCTTCACGCCGCGCCAGCGCGAGCGGGCGGCCGCCACGCTGGTCAACCTGCGCGCGAACCTGCTCGGCGGGCAGACGGCGGGCGTCGTGTGGGTGGACTTCTCGCACGGCGGGTTCCCGCTCGGCTCGTTCTCCTTTCCCTACAAGACCATGTCCGCGGCGCTGGGAGCGGTCGCTCCCGGCGGGCGCGTCGTGATCAAGTCCAGCGCGACGCCCGCCGCGGTGACCGTCGACCAGAACGTGATCCTCGACTCCTTCCGCGGCACGGCCACGATCGGGGACTGAGCCGCGCGCGCGGCTCAGTCCCGCGGCCCCCTGGCCGCGGCCGGCGCGGCAGCGCCGTGGCGCCGCAGGCCTCGCTCGCGCCGCAGGCGCGACCCATCGGCGCGCAGCGCCGGAAGCACGAGCCCGGTGACGCCCGAGCGTCTCCGGGCTCGCTGCACTTGCACCTCGCTATCGAGCACGTCCGCGCTCGAGCCCGACGAGCGCCGACCGCTCGACCTCCCGCGCAACGTCCCCTCCGCCAAAGTTGGCCGGTCGCGAGCGCGCCCACCGGCCGAGGGGTGCGGCCAGCGCACGGCGCGAGCCGCTCGCGCACCAACCGCTCCCCGACACCGGAGACAGCCATGAAGTCCTTCCTGCTCGTCGTTCCCTCCCTCCTCACGGCCCTGGCGCTCTCCCCGGAGGAGCGCACCGCCGCCGACGCCTCGGGCGACGCCCGGCCTGCCGAGTCCGCCGCCACCGCCCTCGCCTGGGGCGACCTGGATGGTGACGGGCTGGCCGACGTCCTCGCGATCCTGCCGGGCGGTCTCTCCTCCGCCCTGCGCAACGCCGGCGGAGGACGCTTCGAGCCGTTCCCCGACGAGGTCGGCCTCGCCACCCTGCCGCGCCTGCGGATCGCCGCCTGGCGCGACTTCGACGGCGACGGCGCGCTCGACCTCTTGACGGTGTCGAGCGCGGGCGAGCTCGCCCTCCTGCACAACCAGGGCGGGGCGCTCCTCGCGCTGGGCGATCACGCCGGCCTGCCCGCGGACCCGGTGGTCGATGCGCGCTGGGCGGACGTGGATGGCGACGAGCGCGCGGACCTGGTCGTGCTCGAGCCGGCGGGCTACGCGTTCTACCGCAACGCGGGCGCGGCGCGCTTCGAGCGCGCCGGCGAGCTGCTGTCGCCGACCGTCGCCCTGGCGGGGGAGACGCCCGCGGCGGCCCTTCCCCCGGAAGCCCTCGATCCGGCGTCCCCGGGCGGCGGCTCCGGGGAGAACGGCGGCTCGACCCGCGAGCAGCGTCCCGCCACGCGCGCGACCGGCGCGTCGGCGGGTCCGGGCGGCCGTCTGGTCGCGGGCGGCGAGAGCGCCGCGGCGCCCGACGTGCTCGGTCCGTACGCCGACGTCTCCTTCTGCGCGCCGCAGGTCGCCGACGTGTCCACCGGCAGCTGCCTGCAAGCGGGGTCGCAGCCGGCGCTCGGCAGGCTCTACCCGCTCTCGCTCGACCTGAACGTCGATGCGCAGGGCGACGTGGGCATCGGCACCTCGTCGCCGACGACGAAGCTCCAGGTGCTCGGCCTGGGCAAGACGGCGATCAGCGCCGTCTCCGACACCTCGGCGCTCAGCGTCGTCACCACGACGACGAGCTCCACGGTGCCCGCGCTGCGCGTCGGCTCCGGGAGCGGGGGGCTGGCCGGCTTCCTCGACGGCGCACTGCAGGTCGGCGTGCGCGTCCTCGGAGGAGGCGGCTTCTTCGTGGACAGGACGCGCCTCCAGATGCGCGTGGACGGCTCGCAGAACGGCGTCCTCGAGCTGTTCGACGGCGCCGACGCCGAGACCGTCGAGATCGACTCCGAGTTCAGCAGCGGCGGGCGCGTGTCCGTGCGGCGCGAGACCGGCAGCCTGGGCGTGGACCTGAACGGCGGCCTGGGCACGACCGGCGGCCTGATCGGCGTGCACCAGGAGAACGGGATCGAGACCGTGCAGGTCCTGGGCTCGGAGGTGGCGGGCAACGGCGCGCAGCTCACCATGCGCACCTTCGCCGGCACGCGCACGTTCGAGGTCGACGCCGAGGGCGGCTCGCTCGGCGCGGTGATCGACGTCTACGGCGTGAACGGCAACGAGACGATGGAGCTGCGCGCCGAGCAGGCCGCGGGCCAGGGCTCGAAGCTCACGATGTACCGGGGCAACGGGACGGCCACGGTCGAGCTGGCGGCCGAGGAGCTGGCCGGGCAGGGGGCCCAGCTCCTGCTGCGCCGCTCCGACGGGACCGCGACGATCACGCTCGACGCCGACACGAGCGGCGACGGCGTGATCACGGCCGGCGTGCTGCAGATCACCGGCGGCGCCGACCTGGTCGAGTCCTTCGACACGCGCGAGGCGTCGATCGAGCCCGGCTCGGTGCTCGTCATCGACCCCTCCGCTCCCGGCGCGCTGCGGCTCGCGTGCAGCCCCTACGACGAGCGCGTGGCCGGCGTCGCCTCCGGCGCGAACGGCGTGCGTCCAGGCCTGCGCCTGGGCCAGGCGGGCACGCTCGACGGCGACACGCCCGTGGCCCTGACCGGGCGCGTGTGGGTGCGCTCGTCCGCCGAGAACGGCGCGATCGAGCCGGGCGACCTGCTGACCACCTCCGCGACCCCCGGTCACGCGATGCGCGCCACCGACCGCGAGCGCGCCTTCGGCGCGGTGCTCGGCAAGGCGCTCACGGGCCTGACCGACGAGCGCGGGATGGTGCTCGTGCTCGTCGGGCTGCAGTAGCCGGCAGCCCCGAGCCCTCCCGGCTCCCCCTGCGAGCGCCGCGAGCATTCCCCCTCGCGGCGCTCGCCCCTCGTTCCGCCGGGGAGCCCCGTCCTCGACGGGCCGCAGGCCCGCGCTCAGCGTGCCAGCAAGAGAGACGGCAGCGGGATGGCGACGATCCGCGGGTCGAGGATCTCTGTTTCGTCGAGCATCGTCACGAGCACGCCGAAGGGCGCGTTGTACGACGCCTTGTCCAGGAACGCGCGCAGCCCGAGGGTGTCCCGCAGCGGGTCGATGCGGCGGCGGTACTTGACCTCCAGCGGGATCCGCTTGTCGCCGACCGTCAGGACGAAATCGACCTCCGGCTCGGTCGGGCGCTGCGGGAAGTGAGCGACGCCGAGGTCGGGGATCCCGACGAGGAACGCTCCCGTGACGCTCTCCGCGATGTGTCCCGCCAGGTCGGAGAGGTGCTGGGCCTCCGCCAGGCGCCGGGGATCCAGGGGGATCTCCTCGTCGAGCCAGCTCGCGCGGAGCCCGTGGTCGACGATGCAGATCTTCGAGGCGCCCCGCTGCTTCTTCAGGCGGATCTCGAGCGGCTTGACCAGCCGCAGGAGGAGCGCGCCCTCGAGGAACCGGAGGTAGCTCTGGATCCGCTGCGCTCCGACGTCCGCCCGCAGGGCTTCCTTCGTCTCCTGCAAGAGGAGCGGCTGTCCGGGCGACTGACCGGCATAGCGGCACGCCAGGCGGAAGACCTCCTCGAGCAGCGTCTGGTCGCGCCTCCTGCCCTGGTCGCCCATGCGCAGGTCGTGCTGGATGACGCGGCGGATCACCGTCTCGTTGAGCTGCGACGCCAGGTCGGGCCAGCTCGCTCCGGGGCGCGCGTGGACCAGGGGATAGCCTCCGCGCTCGGAGAAGGCGGAGAACGCCTCGTCCCGCGTGGCCCGGTGCTTCCGGCCGTGCTCGACCAGGGAGAGCCAGAACTCCCGATCGACGAGCGGGTGCAAGCCGTTCAGCGGAAGGACGGGTGCCAGCTCGTGGCGGAAGCGGAGCCCTGCGATCTCTCGCAGCAACAGGGTTCCGAGCTCGAGCGTCGCGATGCGGCCGGCCAGGCTGTCGCGGCCGGCCTCGATGCGGAGCGCCGAGCTGCCCGTCACGACCACCTGCACCGTGCTGTGGTCGACGAAGGCCTTGAGCTGCGGCGCCCAGTCCGGGAGGTTCTGCACCTCGTCGAGGAAGACGTACGCGGGGCTGCCCGCGTGAGCGGCCTCGTTGAAGGTCCGCCCCAGGATGCGATTCTGGTACCAGCGCAGGAGCGCCAGGATCGGCTCCTTGAACCGTCGCAGGGAGGGCAGCTCGTCGAACTGGATCCTGAAGATGCGCTTCGGATCGACGCGGCGCTCGTGGAGCAGGTGATCGATCACCTGCTCCTGCAGGGTCGTCTTCCCGACCTGGCGCGCGCCGCGCAGGACGATCGCCGGCGCGATCCTCGCGTCCATCCGGCGCAAGAGCGGCTCGAAGAGCCAGCGCCGGTAGGTGGGCAGCACGCGCCCCGGGCGACCCTGCCACCACGGATTGCTCTCCCGGAGGTGCTCGTCCACCTCCTGAGGCAGCCTCACCTTGTCGAAGATGTCGGGATCGGCGTCGACCATCGGGCGCCCGCGGCGGGACCATCGTACCCACGGCCACGCCGCAGACGGACGGTCGGGCGGCGGCGCCGCTATGCCCCGAGCTCGTCCAGCGAGCGCGGCCAGTCGTCCTTCAAGAGGCGCGAGAGGGCGCGGTCGGCGAGCAGGCGGCCGCCGGTCTGGCAGCGGGCGCAGTAGTTCGTCTCGTTGTCGGCGTGCACGATGCGCTGCACCGGCGCGCCGCACACGGGACACGGCTCCTTGAAGCGGCCGTGGACCGCCATGCCGGGGCGGAAGGCGGTGACCTTCTCGGGGAAGCGCTCGCCGGTCTCGGCGATCAGGCGCGCGGCCCACTCGGAGAGGCAGGCGCGCGCGGCCTCGCAGAGGCGCAGGACCTCGTCGTCCGCGAGCTTGCGCGAGAGCGCCAGCGGCGAGAGGCGCGCGCGGTGCAGGATCTCGTCGGAGTAGGCGTTGCCGATGCCGGAGAAGAGCGTCGGGTCGCACAGCGCGCGCTTGAGCGTGTGGCTCTCGGAGCGCAGCCGCTCGGCGAAGGCCGCGGGGCTCGCCGCGAGCACGTCGAGGCCGCCGCGCTCGTGTGCCTGCAAGCCCTCCTCGCCGCGCACCACGAAGAGCGAGGCGCGCCGCTTCGTGCCGGCCTCGGTCAGGAGCAACGTGCCGTGGGCGAAGTCGAAGGCGGCCAGGCCGAGCCGGCCGGGGAGCTTGGCGCCCGCCTCCCGCCAGCGGAAGCGGCCGGCGATCATCAGGTGGAAGACGAGGAAGAGCTCGTCCTCGAGCGCGAGCGCGATGCGCTTTCCCAGCCGGCGCACGCCGCGCACGGCGCGCCCCTCGGCCGCGGCGAGCGGCGGGTCCACCGAGCGCAACAGGAACGGGCTCGCCAGCCGCACGCGCTCGAGCACCCGCCCGCCGAGCGTGCGCTCCAGCGCGTGCACGTACAGCGCCACGTCGGGGTACTCCGGCACGGATCGGTCCTCGCCCGCCGTTGTCGCGGGCGGGGAACGTTTTTCGCAAGCTTGTGGTCCGGGATTCGCCGGCGTGCGGCCAAGAAGCGCCGCCGCCGCGCCGTTCCCTGCGCGGGGAGGACGCCGGATCCGCCGGCCCGCTCCCCGCCCGGACCGCCACGCCAGGAACGATCATGAAGCGCCTCCGCTCGACCGTGCTCGCCGCCCTCGCCCTCCTCTTCGCCGCCGGCGCCGCCGCGCGCGCGCTGCCCGCCTCGCCGCCGCAGGACGCGGCCGCGCTGCTGCGGCAGGCGGACGCGCTCTTCGACGAGGGCTCCTTCGCGCGCGCGCTCGCGCTCTACGAGCAGGCGGCGCAGGCGACGCTCGAGCCCGCGCAGGCGCGCTGGGTGCGGCTGCGCGCTCCCGACGCGCGCTGGCGCTCGGCTGCCGCCAGCCCGGGCGCGGACACGAGCGAGCTCGACCGCGCCGAGCGCGAGCTGCGCGCGCTCGTGGACGAGGCGCAGCGCGCCGAGCAGCGCGACCGCGTGTGGGCCGAGGCGGCGGAGTCGCTGGGCGACTTCTACTGGCGCGACGAGCGGCGCGACTTCGGCTCGGCCTGGGGCTTCTACTCCCAGGCGCTCGCCTTCTGGGCGCGCTCGAGCGAGCTCGACCTCGCGCGCGGGCACTACCTGCGCATCGTCGAGCACGCCTCGCGCCCCTCCTGGTACGACGCGCGCTGGGGCCACGGGGCTTACGGCAACGCGCTGCCGCGCGACGTGCTGGCGAACGTGCTCGCGATCGCGCCGGACGACGGCTGGCGCGCCTGGGCGCACTACGCGCTCGGCACGTCGTACGCGAACGACGGCGCGCCGCAGCACGCCGCGCGCGCGCTCTCCGAGCTGGAGCAGGTGATCGCGCTCGGCAAGGCGAGCGAGTGGTACGACGACGCGCTCTTCCAGTCGGCCGTCTTCCTCGAGACGCGCGGGCGCGTCGAGTGGAACGAGCAGGGGAGCCAGGTCTGGGTGCCCGACTACGCCGCCGCGGCGACCTTCTACCGGCGCTTGCTCGACGAGCTGCGCGCGGGAGAGACGCGCTACCGGCGCGAGGCGACCGAGCGCCTGCGCGGGATCACGGCGGCCAGCCTCTCCGTCTCGGTCGAGCGCTTCTTCCTGCCGGGCTCCGAGGTTCCCTACGCGCTCGCGTGGCGCAACGTGGCGTCGGTCGAGCTCTCGCTCGTGCCGTTCGACCTGACGCGCGACGTGCCGCACGACGGCGAGGACCGCGGCGACTGGCTCGCGCGCGTGCCGCTCGCCGGCCGGGAAGCCGTCGCGCGCTGGACGCACGACACGCAGGACACCGGCGAGCACCGCCCCGGCACCGCGCAGCTCTACCTCGAGCCGAAGCCCGCGCCGGGCGCGTACGTGCTCGTCGCGCGCGCCGGCGGAGAGGAATCGCGCGCGCTCGTGCTCGTCAGCGACCTCGCGCTGACCGTCAAGGCCACCGGGCGCCGGCTGCTGGCCTGGGCCACCGACCTCCAGGGCGGCGCGCCGCGCGCGGGCGCGCGCCTGCACCTTTGGCAGCGCTTCCACGACGGACGCGACTGGCGCTGGCGCGCGCTCGACGCGACGAGCGGGGAGGACGGCACGTGGCTCTTCGAGCTCCAGAGCGAGGCCTCGAACGTCCAGTACTTCCTCGCCGCGCGCGCCGGCGACGCGCAGGCCTTCGTGCAGGGCGGCGCGTGGTCGCAGGGCTCGGGCGCCGAGGGCTGGCGCACGTACGTGACCACCGACCGTCCGGCGTACCGCCCGGGCGATCTCGTGCAGTGGAAGGTCGTCGCGCGCGAGCAAGCGGTCGCGGGCTACCGCACGCCCGTCGGCGAGACGCTGGCATGGGAGCTGCTCGACCCGCAGGGCGCGTCGGTCGCCAAGGGCGAGGGCGCGCTGAGCGCGTTCGGGACGCTGTGGGGCTCGCTCCAGACGCGCGCGGACATGGCGCTCGGCGAGTACCAGGTGCGCTTCGAGCGCGTGCGCCAGGGCGGGCGCGACTGGATCGGCCAGGCGAGCGTGTTCCGCCTCGAGGAGTACAAGCTGCCCGAGTTCGAGGTCGCGGTCAGCACGCCCGAGCGCGAGGAAGGCGGCCCGCGCGTCTACGTGCTCGGCGACGAGGTCACGCTCGACGTCACCGGCTCCTACTACTTCGGCGGGCCCGTGGCGGGCGCCGAGGTCGAGGTCTTCGTCTACCAGCGCCCGTTCTACCGCTACGTCCCGCTGCGCCGTGACTATCCCTGGCTCTACGAGGAGGAGCGCGGGCGCGCCTGGTGGGGCGGCCCGGGCCAGCAGGTGCTGCACCAGACGCTGCGCACCGACGCCGACGGGCGCGCGCAGGTGCGCTTCGAGACGCCGGTCCAGAACGGCCAGGACCTCGAGTACACCGTCGAGGCGCGCATGACCGACGCCTCGCGACGCGAGGTCGTCGGCCAGAAGAGCGTGCGCGTGACGCGCACCGAGCACGCCGTGCAGCTCACGAGCGAGCACCAGGTCCACCGCCCCGGCAGCCCGGTCACGATCGACGTGCGCGCCGCCGACGCGAACGACCGCGGCGTCGTGGCGGAGGGCACGCTGCGCGCGCAGCGCCAGCGCTGGGTCGAGGTCTGGACCGATCCGAGCGGCCGGCGCGTGCTCGGGGACGAGCTCGAGCGCCTGCGCCGCGAGGACCGCCTGCCGCCGCCCGGCACGGGCGGCTGGCAGCGCGTCTTCGCCGGCTACGAGAGCGAGAGCGTGGCCGAGACGACGCTCACGACCAACGCCGCGGGCGAGGCGCGCTGGACCTTCACGCCGCCGCGCGCCGGCCACTACCGCGTGCGCTGGAGCGGCCGCGACGGGCGCGGCACGCCGATCGAGGCCGAGACGCGCGTGCTGGTCGCCGACGAGGCCTCGACCGACCTCGGCTACCGCGCCGGCGGGATCGAGATCGTCGTGGACAAGGACACCTTCGTCGAGGGCGACGAGGCGGCCTTCGTGCTGCTCGCCGACCAGAGCGGGCGCTGGGTGCTCGTCACCGTCGAGGCGGGCGAGCTCCTGCGCCACGAGGTCGTGCGCATGGAGGGCTCGGCCAAGCTGATGCGGCTCCCGATCGACGCCTCGCACGTGCCGAACTTCTGGCTGACGGCGACGAGCGTCTCCGGCGGCCAGGCGCACCGCGCGCAAGAGCAGGTCGTCGTGCCGCCGACGAAGCGCTTCCTCGACGTCGAGGCGCGCTTCGCGCAGGAGGCCTTCGAGCCCGGCGCAGAAGGCGAGCTGCGCGTCCTCGTGCGCGACCACCAGGGGAGGCCCGTGCGGGCCGAGCTCTCGCTCGCGGTCTACGACGCCGCCGTCGAGGCGATCGGCGCGGACCTGGCGGGCGACCCGCGGCGCTTCTTCTACGGCGACCGGCGCGGCCTCTCGGTCTCGACGCAGACCAGCCTCGACGGCGGGCGCTTCGTCAAGCTCGAGCGCAAGGACGGCCCCGACGAGCGCGGCGAGTACCGCGGACCGGGGGACTCCGCGCCCGGCAAGGACGGATGGTTCCTCGGACAGGGAAACCGCGACGAGATGAGCGCGCTCGGCTACGCGGCCTCCGACGCCGCGGCCGCCCCGATGGCGAAGAGCGCCATGCGCGAGGGCGACGCGCGCCAGCGCGCCGCGCCCTCGGCGGTCGCCGAGGCGGCAGGACCCGCCGGCGGCGGCGCCGCCGAGCCGACGGTGCGCGTGCGCAGCGACTTCCGCGACACCGCGCTGTGGCTGCCCGACGTCGTCACCGACGAGGACGGCAGCGCGACCGTGCGCGTGCCGTTCCCCGACGCGACCTCGCGCTGGCAGGCGCGCGTGCGCGGCTGCGACGCCGGCGCGAGCGTCGGCCAGGGCGAGGCGAGCGCGCGCACGCGGCTGCCCCTGATCGCGCGCCTGCAGGCGCCGCGCTTCTTCCGCGTCGGCGACGAGTGCCTGGTGTCGGCCAACCTGAACAACAACACCGACGCGCCGCTCTCCGCGCGCGTGACGCTCGCCGCCGAGGGCCTGGAGCTGCTCGGCCGGCTGTCGGGCGGCGCGCTGGCGGACGCCGCGGCGCCCTTCGCGATCGAGGTGCCCGCCGGCGGCGTGGCGCGCGTGGACTGGCGCGTGCGCGCGCGCGAGCACGGCACGGCGCGCCTCGAGCTCTCGGCGCTCGCGGGCGAGCTCGGCGACGCGGTGCGCCGCGAGCTCTCGGTGCTGCCGCACGGGATCGAGGCGCTCGTCGCGCGCGCGGGCAAGCTCCCGGCCGAGGCGGACGGGCTCGGGCTCGACCTCGCGCTCCCGCCGTGGTCGCCGGGCAGCCTGGTCTTCGACGTGCAGCTCACGCCCAGCCTGGCCGTGACGATGCTCGACGCGCTGCCCTACCTCGTGGACTACCCCTACGGCTGCACCGAGCAGACGCTCAGCCGCTTCCTGCCGAGCGCGATCGTGGCGGCCACGCTGCGCGAGCGCGGGCTCTCGGCCGCGGACGCGATGGAGCGCGTCTTCGGCGGGATCGAGCGCGAGTTCGCCGACAAGACGCACCCGCCGGGCAAGCAACCGCTCGAGCGGCTGGGCGAGATGACGGCGCAGGGTCTGGAGCGGCTCTACGACTTCCAGCATTCCGACGGCGGCTGGGGCTGGTGGAAGGACGGCGAGAGCGACTCGTACATGACGGCCTACGTCGTGTGGGGGCTCGCGCTCGGCCGCGACGCCGGCCTCGACGTGCGCGCCGGCGCGCTCGAGAACGGCGCGCGCTGGCTGGCGCTGCACCTGGTCGAGCTCGAGCAGGCGCCCGACCTCGCCGCCTGGTCGCTGCACGCGCTGGCCGCGTACGGCCGGCCGATCCCCGAGCAGGGCGCGCAGGCCTTCGTCGACAAGGCGTTCGAGCGCCTGTGGAGCCAGCGCGAGCGCCTGAACGCGTGCTCGACCGCGCTCTTCACGCTCGCCGCCGCCGGCCTCGAGCGCACCGACCAGGCGCAGGTGCTCGCGCGCAACCTGGCGAACGGCGTGCGGCTCGACCGCACGCCCGACACCTCGATCGTGCAGCGCGGCGCGGGCGCCTCGCAGCCGTACGTGCTGGCGACGGCGCACTGGGGCGAGGAGCGCTCGTGGTGGCGCTGGTCCGACGGCGCGGTCGAGTCGACGGCCTTCGCGCTGCGCGCGCTGCTCGCGGTCGATCCACAGAGCGACCTCGTCGTCCCCGCGATGAACTGGCTCGTCAAGAACCGCCGCGGCGCGCAGTGGTCGAACACGCGCGACACCGCGATCAGCGTGCTGGCGCTGGACGAGTACCTCTCGAAGAGCGGCGAGCTCGACGCCGAGGGCGCCTACGAGCTCCTCGTGAACGGCGAGCGCGCGGGCTCCGTGAGCGTGAGTCGCGGCGACCTCCTGCGCGCGCCGAGCGTCGTGCGCGTGCCCGAGGAGCGCCTGCGCGAGGGCGCGAACCGGGTCGAGCTGCGCCGCGTCGGCGGCGCCGGCGCGCTCTACTTCGCCGTCCAGGCGCGCCTCTTCAGCCTCGAGGAGCCGATCGCCGCGCGCGGCAACGAGATCTTCGTGCGCCGCCAGTACTACAAGCTGGTCGGCCGGCCGACCCTGCTCGCGGGCACGGTCTTCGACCGCGTGCCGCTCGCGGACGGCGACACGGTCGCGAGCGGCGAGCGCGTCGAGGTCGTGCTCACCGTCGAGGCCAAGAACGACCTCGAGTACATCCTCTTCGAGGACCACAAGCCCGCCGGCCTGGAGGCGGTCGGCCTGCAGAGCGGCGCGCCCGCCTTCGCGCGCGAGCTGCGCGCCGACGAAGCGCGCGCCCGCTTCGCCGAGGCCGGCTCCCAGGACGCCGAGCGCCGCCGCGCGGGCGCGCCGCGCGAGGGCCTCACGCCCGAGACCGGCGGCCCCGAGGGCGGCCTGACCGGCCGCTCGCGCTGGATCCACCAGGAGCTGCGCGACACGCGCGTCGTCTCCTTCCTCGACCGTCTCCCCCAGGGCTTCTGGGAGCTGCGCTACGACCTGCGCGCCGAGGTCCCCGGCCGCTTCCACGGCCTGCCCCTCGAGGCGCACGCGATGTACGTCCCCGAGATCCGCGCCAACGGCAGCGAGACCCGCCTGGAGGTGCTGGACCGCGGCGAGTAGGGGTGCAGGTGACGCGCGCGGCCGCGACGCGACCCTGCTCGAGGTCGCGGCCGAGCGGGCTCGCTTCATGGGCACCGGGATCGGGAGGGGACGGGGTTACGTCTCGGGAGCAGCCTTGCACGTCGGCGGGCGCTCGCCCCGGTGCCGGCGTCCGCGGCGAGCCGCAGCGCGGCAGGCATGCGACTTGCGCCAGGACCCGGATCCTGCTCGCTTCGTCCCTGCTCTTCGCAGATCGGTGCTCTCGATGCTCGTCTCCCTCGCGCTCCTCTTCTTGCCCGCTTTCCTTCAGCGCGGAGAGGAGCCCATCTGCCAGCCGAAGACCTACGCGTCGCCCTCCGGGGAGGTCGAGCTCTTCGTCGATCCCTCGCGCCCGACGGGAGCCGGGCCCGCGCGCTACCGGCTGACGCGCCGCGGGAAGGAGCTCTGGGCCGGCGAGCGGCCCTTCACCCTGTGGCAGGCCGTCGTCGCCGACGACGGGCGCATCGGCGGGTATGCCTACTCGCAGGGGCTCTCCTCCTGGCAAGGGGGGACCTTCCGCGTCGTGGCGCTCTCGAGCGAGGGAACGACTCTCCTCGAGGACGCTCGCCAGCGCGTGCCCTCGCGCTCTCTCCACGGCCTCCCGGATCCCCAGGCCAGGGGGATCTTCCTCGACCCCGCGAGCGAGGGGTTCGTCGTCCGGATCGAAGATCCCGACCCGAACCGTGGGAGCGAGGAGTGGTGGGGCTATCCCTTCCAGACCGCAAGCGAGGCCTCGACGCGAGCCGCCGTCGGAGGTCGCTCCGTCGAGCGGCCCGAGGCCTTCCACGATCCCGAGATCCGCCGCTGGCGCCGGATCCAGGACGCTCGGGCGCTCCAGGGGTCTCCGCTGCGCCTGGTGTGGTGGTGGCGCCATGCCTACGACGAGGCGCTCGGTCGGGCGCACGTCGGAGCGACCTTCTCGCTGGTCGACGGCGGTTGCGCGGAGGTGTGGTCGATGGACCTTCCCGACGACTACGCGGTGCCCGACGACGCGGATGCGCAGCATGCGCTCGGCCGGCGCGTCATGGAGCTGGGTGCGCTGCTCGACGTGCAGCCCGAAGGACGCTTCTCGGTGTGGTGCGTCGAGCGCCGCGTCCGGCTCGACCTGCGCGTGCGAGCGGCAGACGAGCCGGGGCGCTGGGTCGTGGAGACGCTCGGCGAGCGCGCCTGGGATCCGCCGCCGAGGAAGGCGCCCGAGCCGGCCCCCGCGATCGAGCTCGCGCTGCTCGGGAGCGTCGTCCTCGAGGAGCAAGAGGATCGTGGGAGCCTCGGCCCGGTGACCGCCTTCGGCTTTGCTCCGGGGGGTACGCTGCGCCTCTGGCGCTGGAAGAGCGTCGACGAGGGCGAGCTCGTGACCCTGGATGCGACGGGCGTGGCGGTCGGCACCGCGCGCGTCGATCTGTCCGACCTCCATGACCTCCAGGTGCGGTGCTGGCCGCTCGCCCAGGGACGCTGGCTTCTGACCGCCGGCGGGTGGGGTGGCGAGGGACGCTGCGCGGTCGCGCTCGTGGACGAGGCGACGGGAGAGCGCGTCGCGTCCGCGGAATGGCGCGACGCGTCGTTCGAGGCGGTCTCCGCGCGCCCCGACGGCGGGTTCGTCGCGCTCATCGGGTGGGCGGGGTCAAGCGGCAGGCAGACGCTCCTCGCTGTCGACCGCGGCCTGCGGATCCTGTGGCGGGTCGAGCAGGACTACCGGGATCCGGCCAAGCTGTTCAGCCCGGAGGGCGTCGCCGTCACGCCGGAGGGGCACGTCGCGGTCGTGGACACGATCCGCAAGTCGATCCAGATCTTCGATGCCGACGGCGGCTACCTGGAAACGCTCGACCTCGCGTCGCTGCTCCCCGCGCCGCCGAGCTATCCCTGTGGCCTGGACACGGATCCATCGGGTGGGCTTCTCCTGTTCGACTTCGAGGGCCCGAACCCGCTCGTGCGCCTGGGAGAGAGGGGAGAGGTCCGAGCCGCGCTCTCGGTCACGCCGCCGAAGGAGATCTCGCTCGGTCGCCTCGCGCAGCGCGCACGCGTGGCGCCGGACGGCGCGCTGTGGACGACCGACGAGAACGCCCTCCTGCGCCTGGACGCGGACGGACGGGTGGACGCGGTCGTGGGTCGGCTCCCGTCCCCGGAGCGCCTCGCACGCCGGGGAGCGACCTGCATCGACCACCTCGGACGCGTGCTGATCCAGGACGCGAAGACGGGCTGCTTGCACGCCTTCGACGCCAGCGGAGCGCGCCTCTTCGTCGCGCGTCCGGACCCGGGCGACTTCGAGCGGATCACGGGGATCGAGACGCTCTCGGTCGAGCCCGACGGAACGGTGCACGTGCCCTCGGACGCGCGGCGGGCCACGGTCCGCTTCTCCACGCAGGGGACGCGCCTGGGGCTCGGCCGGAGTCGCGGCGACCTCTCCTCCCCGCTCCCCGACGCCTTCGCATCCGAAGGCAGCCGCTGGGAGGAGCGCGAGCGCGGATTCGACGGCAGCGAGCTGCGCCACGTCGCGGACCGTCGGACCCTGGCCGAGGTGCGCCGCACGGTTGCCGGCCGCTGGTTCGACCATTCCGGCGTGAGGGCCTTCGCCGCCGACCGCTCCGGCGGGCTCGTCGTCCTGCACGCGGGACGCGAGCCCGAGCTCGACCGTGGCGTCTCCTTCTACGACGCCGACGGGACGCCGCGGGGCATGGCCCCTCTCGCGGGCAACCGGCTGGCCGTCTGCGACCGCTGGGTCGCGGTGAGCGACTTCGGGTGCGAGGCGCAGCTCCTGCGCCGCTCCGACGGCTCCGTGCGCTCCTTCGTCGCCCCGGTCGAGAAGGGGAGCGCCTGCACGTTCGGGTTCTCGCCCGACGGGAGCGAGCTGTGGGTCGTCGCGTCCGCAGGACCGACCCTCTACCGCTTCGCGCTTCCTTGAGAGAGGCTGTCCTTGGCGATGTGGTCTGCAAGGGCAAGAAGGTCTGCTTGTGCTGGCTCCGTGAGCCGGTAGTGGGCCATCGAAGCCGATCTACTTCTCCTTGCGCTTCTTGCTCAAGCGGGCTCGCACCTCGGCGAAGGCGTCGTCACCGTCGATGAACTTGCCGGCCTTGGCGGCAGCCAGGCCCTCGGCGATCTTCGAGCGGACCTCGGATCGCCACTGCTCCTCTTCTTCGAGTAGCCGGAGCGCCGCGCGCACCACGTCGGAGGCCGAGCCGTAGCGGCCTGACTCAACCCGTTCACGGACGAAGTCCTCGTACTTTCCGAGACTGACGTTCATGAGCCAGGAGTAGCCCGGATGTCGGATCATGTCAAGATCCGACATCGACCGCCATTCACGGCTGGGTGCGCGCCCTGTCGATGGCGGCGACGTCGATCTTGCCCATCGTCATCATCGCCTCGAAGGCGCGCTTCGCCTCGGCGCCGCCGGCGGCGAGGGCGTCGGTCAGCGTGCGCGGCGTGATCTGCCACGAGAGGCCCCAGCGGTCCTTGCACCAGCCGCACTGGCTCTCCTGGCCGCCGTTCTCGACGATCGCGTTCCAGTAGCGGTCGGTCTCCTCCTGGTCGTCGGTCGCGACCTGGAAGGAGAAGGCCTCGCTGTGGCGGAACGCTGGACCGCCGTTCAGGCCCATGCACGGGATGCCGAGCACCGTGAAGTGCACCGTCAGCACGTCGCCCTTCTTCCCGTCGGGGTAGTCGCCGGGCGCGCGGTGGACGGCGAGCAGCTCGCTGCCCGGGAAGGTCTCGCAGTAGAAGCGCGCGGCGTCCTCCGCGTCCTTGTCGAACCAGAGGCAGATCGTGTTCTTGGGGGTCATGGTCTCGGGCTCCGCTCGGGGGGAATAGGGAGGATACGCCCCGAGGGCAACAGGGAGACGATGTCGCTCGCGGGTCGCGCGGCCAGACGGGCGAGCCTCGCGTTGCACGACTTGCAGAAGGACCTCGAGCCGCGAGCAACGCTCCTCCCGCGCCGCCCCGGGCTCCGATAGCGGAGCAGCGCTCCCGACCGACCCGCTCCGCCTCGGGTAGAGTTCGATCGACCCGCAACCGACCGCCGGCGCCTGAGGGGGGCGCGGCGGGTGCGGAAACCGCTTCCCGCTTCCGCCATGCTCGCTTCCGACGACCCGCTCTACGTTCCGCTGTCCACGGCCGCCCGCGTGCGCTTCGCGCTCGAGCACGCCCTCCTGCCGCTCGCCGTGCTGGCGCTGGTGGCCGGCACGCTCCTGTGGGGGCCGTACGTCGGCATGGGCATCACCGCCATCGCGTGGCGCCTCCTGACGCGCTTCGCGTGAGCCCCGTGCGCCCGCCCCCGCCGCGATCGCGACGGTTGCGCCGTCCGGAGGACGCCGCCGGCGTGCTCTTCTCGGCCCTCGTGTGGGCGGCGTACCTGCTGGCCTTCGCGCTGTTCGCGATCCCCGGGCTGCTCGAGCTGCGCGCGTTCGCCGACCGCGTCGCGTTCGCGATGGCGGCCGGTCTGCTGCTGGGGCTCGCGGGCGGCGCCAACGTGGCGTTCAACCTGCACAACCACGTGCACCGGCCCTTCTTCCGCTCGGAGCGCGCGAACGCGTGGTTCGAGCGGCTGACCGCGCTCACCGCCGGCTGGCCGGCCTTCCTGTGGGCGCACCTGCACCGCACGCACCACGAGCGCGTGCAGGCGGGCGACGACTGGAGCTCGCCGCGCGTGCGCCGCGACGGCCGCGTCGAGAGCCTGACGGTCTTCTGCCTCCTCGGCTGGCCGCTGCGCGCCTTCCGCCATCTGAAGAAGGACCTCGAGTCCGGCCGCATCTGCGACGGAGCGCGCGCGCGGGCGGAGCTGAAGCTCTTCGTCTACCTCTGGTGCGTCCCCGCGCTGCTCGGCGTGGAGGGCCTGCTCGGCCTGTGGGTGCTGCCGCACCTGGTCGCGAACCTGGTCGTGCTGCCGTCGCTCACGTACGCGGCCGCCGCCGGCGCGCGCCGCTCGGGCGGCGAGCGCTCGCTGACGCGCGCGAACACGTTCCTCGGGCCGGTCTTCGACCGGCTCTCGTTCCACTGGGGCCTGGCCTCGACGCACTACGCCTGGCCGCAGGTCCACTGGTCGCGCCTGCCGCGCGTGCACGAGCGCGAGCGCGCACGCATGGTCGACGAGGGCACGCACGTGCTGCCCTACGGCGCCTTCCAGGCCACCGAGGTCCTGGGCGGCATGCTGGCGAGCGCCGCCGGGCAGCTCGAGTTCGCCCGCACGCAGGCGCGCGACTACGGCACGCCGATCGGCGTGTGGTCGCCGCCCGAGCGCACGGCGGCGGCCGAGGCGGCCGCCGCGCCCGAGCGCACGCCGGCGCGCGAGCGCGCGGCCTGAGCGCTCGGCGCGCGGGCGCGCCCGCCCTATCCTGGGCGTATGGCGTTCGAGGCTCCCGACCCCGCGTTCGAGGCCAAGGTGCGCGCGAGCTTCGTGCGCCAGCGCGTCATGGCGCTCTTCGGCGCCGAGCTCGTGCGCGTCGAGCCGGGGCTGGTCGAGATCGGGCTCGCGTGGCGCGAGGACCTGACGCAGCAGCACGGCTTCCTGCACGCGGGCGTCACGAGCGCGATCGCCGACAGCGCGGGCGGCTACGCGTCGTTCTCGCTCATGCCGGCGGGCTCCTCGATCCTGACGATCGAGTACAAGGTCAACCTGCTCGCGCCCGCGGCGGGCGAGCGCTTCCTCGCCGTGGGCCGCGTGCTGCGCCCCGGGCGACGCGTCACGACGTGCGAGATCGAGGTGCTCGCGCTGCGCGGCGACACGCGCAAGCCGTGCCTGATCGGCCTGCAGACGACGCTCTGCCTGCCCGAGACGCCCGACCTGCCGGCGGGCTGAGCGACGGGCGGCTCGCGGCGCGGCGCCGGCCGCTCAGGGCACGAGCGGCGCGGGCGCGCCGACCTGCAGCGTGATCGTGGCCTGCGTCAGGCCGAAGGCGTTGCGCGCGGTGACGCGGTAGTCGCGCGCGGCCTGCACGACGTTCGGCTTGCCGTGGATCACGCCGCTGCGCGGGTGGAGCTGCAAGCCCTCGGGGCGCAGGCGCGGCTCGCGGGCGCGCTTCACGACCCAGGCGATCACGGTGTCCCAGAACGGGACGATCGAGGGGATGTCGAGGAAGCGGCCCGGGAAGGTGCCCGTGACGAGCGGCGCCAGCACGCCGAGCGACGCCACCGCGTCGGGGTGCACGTGCAGCTCGGTGCGCAGCGTGTGCAGGAACGGCTCGCGCAGGCGCAGGAGCGCGACCAGCATGGCGGCGTTCCACAGGTCGTGGACCGACGGCGCGCCGAGCGCGCCGCGCAGCGCGGGGTGCTCGTCGGGCTCGAGCGAGAAGTCGTCCGAGCCGAGCGGCTCGTCGCAGGCGACGAAGCACGGCACGAGCGGCACGCGCGAGGTGTCGCGCAGGAGCGTGCGCAGCGGCGAGGCCTGGTCGCGGATCTCGGGGTCGACGTCGGAGAGGTCCTGCGCGTCGTGCCCGGGGTTCGACACGCTCTCGAAGTGCGGGTTCGCGATCTGCCAGTCGTCCCGCTGCGCGACGAAGGACGTGATCGGATCGAGCGCGACGACGCCCGCGACCGACGTGTCGCGGCGCTCCTGCGACGTGCCGCCGGGCGTCGCGAGGTCGGGGTGCAGCGCGATCCAGAGCGCGATCTGCGCGCCGGCGCTGATCCCGAGCAGGAAGATGCGGCCCGGGTCGAGCGGGTAGAGCGACTGGTCCTTGATCCACTGGATCGCCTGCACGAGCTCCTTGTCGGGCAGCGTCTGCGTCGCGTCCTCCCAGCGGCCGCTCGGGTGCCCCGGCGGGTAGAACCAGGCCGGCGCGATCGGGTTGCCGTCGTTGCCGCTCGTGTTCGCGCCGACGTCGAGCACGGCCAGCCCGGCGTTGATCGCCTTCGAGAGCAGCGAGCCGCCGGGGTCGTTCGGCGCGTCGGGGTCGATCGCGCCGCGCACGGCCGAGCCCGCCCAGCCGGCGACGCCGGTCACGAGCAAGACCGGCCAGCCCGTCGGCGGCGGCGTGCCCGCGGGCAGGTAGACGTCGAGCAGGGCGAGCCCGATCAGCGGCAGGTGGCCGGGCAGCGCCGACGCGCCGAGCGGCACGCCGCCGCCGAAGCGCACCGCCGCGGGCACGAACGGCTTGTAGGGGATCGGCGTCGGGTTGACCGGGTGCAGGATGCCGGGCCGCGGCAGCGGTGCGAGCTCGATCCCGGGCCAGAAGGCGTTCGGCAGCGGCGGGTTGACCGTCCAGCGCTCAACCCGGTTCTGGACGCTCGGGTGCAGCGGCGCGACCGGCGACGCGGTCGTGAGCTGGAACGAGCGCCCCGGATAGCTCAGCGCCTGCGGCGCGAGCGGCGCGTCCGGCTGCGCGCCGAGGTCGATCGCGCCGTGGCGCACCACGCCGGCGATCGGTCGCGGGCGGACGTCGGTCGCGTCGGGCGTGCGGGGGGCACGGGCCGCGGAGCCCTCGGGCGCTTTCCTCTTCGCCATGGCGTCATCCTCGCGCCCCGCAGCCGGCGAGCGGCAGCGAGGCGACCGTGTGCAGGCCGGGCTCGGCGGCGGCCAGCGTGCGCAGCGTGTTCAGCACGATCGCGGCGGTGGCGACGTCGCCGTGCACGCCGCCCTCGATCAGGAGCTCGAGCGGCGGCTCGCCGTCCACGACGACGCGATCGTAGCTGCGCGGCTCGCCGGCCGCGGCGTGGAAGACGAGCTCGACCACGGCCGTCCCGTCCGCGAGACCGCGCGCCACCTGGCGCACGCCGCGCGCCTGGCCGGGGCGCACCGTGCCCAGGCCGCTCGGCGTGTCGCGCTCGGCCAGGACCGGCTCGAGCGTCTCCTCCCAGCGCTCGAGCGCCAGGCCGGCGTGGTGCGCGAGCAGGTGCAGCGACTCGCCGAGCCCGACGTGGCGCAGCGTGCCCTCGCGCGCGGCCTGCGCGAAGGCCTCGGGCTCGAGCCCGACGCCGACCTTGCGCTGGAACGGCAGCCGCCGGCGCGCGGCGTCCTGCACGCGCTCGACGCGCACCGAGCGCACGCCGTGGCAGGCGTGCGTCAGCGCGACGGGCAGCGCGTCCATCAGGAAGCCCGGGTTGACGCCGGTGCCGACGAGGCGCGCGCGGTGGCGCACGCACAGCTCGTGCAGCTCCTGCGCCAGCACCGGATGGCGCAGCCAGGGCCAGGCGAGCTCCTCGCACGTGCTCACGACCGACAGCCCGCGCGCGAGCAGCGCGCGGAAGGTCTCCATGCACGCCTCGAGCGACGAGCTGGTCGTCACGATCGCGTGCCGCACGCCCTCCCACGCTCCCTCCTCGGGCGAGGCGCGCACGCGCACGCCCGCGGGCACGCCCTCGCACAGCTCGGAGAGGTCGCGCCCGACGAGCGCCGGGTCGCTGTCGAACGCGAGGCGCGTGCGCGTCGCGCCGCGCGCGTGGCCGGCGCGCACGATCTCGCGGCCGAGCGGGCCGAGCCCGATGTGCGCCACCGCCGGGCTCACGGCGCGCGCTCCGGCGGCAGGACGCGCCCCTCGAGGCCGTCGGGCACGGGCAGCCCGGCGCGGCGGAGCAGCGTCGGCAGCACGTCGACCGTGCGACAGTGCTCGTCGCGCCGCTCGGCGGGCGAGCCCGGCCCGAGCAGCACGACCGGCACCGCGCGGTCGTAGTCCCAGGGCGAGCCGTGCGTCGTGCCGGCGCTCATCGCGACGCGCTGCGGCGCCAGGACCAGCGTGACGTCGTTCGAGCGCCCGGCGCGGAAGCCGGCGGCCATGCGGCGCAGGAGCGGGTCGTCGCTCGCGAGCGCGTCGGGCGCGGCGAGCGCGTCGCTCGGGAAGGCGCGCGCGACGAAGTCGGCGCCGCCGAGGAGCTCGGCCGCGCGCGCGCGCAGCGCCGCGCCGTCCACGCCGGCCGCGCGCACGCGCGCGGCGGAGAAGCGCAGGCCCGAGACGTCCGCGCCGGCGACGAGGCCCGGCGCGAACTCCTCGTCCAGGCGCGCGCTCGCGCCGCCGAAGAGCTCCTTCAGCTCCTTCGAGCGCACGCGCGCGGCGGGGACGCCCTGCTCGGAGAGCCACTCGGGCAGCTCGAGCACGCCGTGGTCGGAGGAGAGCGCCGCGACCCAGCGCCCCGCGCCGACGGTCGCGTCGAGGCGCTCGAGGAAGCGCCCGAGCGAGCGGTCGAGCCGCAGCAGGAGGTCGGTCACCTCGCGGCTGCGCGGCCCGAACTCGTGGCCGACGATGTCGCAGGCGGAGAGCCCGAGCACGAGCACGTCGGTGGCGTCGTCGGCGCCGAGCTCCAGCGCCTCGAGCCCCTGCGCGGCGAGCTCGAGCACGAGGTCGTCCAGGAAGGGCGAGCGGTGCACCCAGGCCGCGAGCCGCGCCAGCTCCTCGCGCGTCGGCTCGGCGCCGAGCCGCGGCGAGTCGTGCGGCATCGGCCGGCGGTCGCGCTCGCCGGCGCGCACGTCGGGCGCGGTGCCGGCGCGCGCGACCTGCTCCGTGCAGCCGTCGCTCCAGCGCACGCATCCGTCCTCGAGCGGCAGCCTCGCCGTCCACCCGCGGCTCCAGGGCGCGACCCATTCCGGCAGCGCGGGTCCGTAGGCGGTCGAGCTGACGAAGCCGCCCTGCTCCTCGCTCCACCAGAGCGAGAGCTCCGCGCGCCCCGCGCCGAGGATCGCGGCGCGGTCCTTGCCGGCGATGCCGAGCGAGCGGCTGCGCGGCGCCGCGGCGCGCACGCGCTCGGCCAGCCCGGGCTCGAGCAGGCGCCAGGCGGAGGCGGGCCGCTCCTTGGCGAGCGGCCCGTCGGTGCCGATCGCGGTCACGCTCGGGTCCTCCACGCAGTTCCAGCTCCGGCCCTCGTCGTCGCGCCACTCGTTCGCCACGATGCCGTGCCGCGCGGGGCGCACGCCGGTCGAGAGCGTCGCGTGCCCGGGCCCGGTCTCGGTGTGGCCGTGGTCGTGCTCGGCCTGCGTCCAGACCTGGCCCTGCGCGAGGAAGCGCGCCAGGCCGCCGGTGAAGAACGGGCGCAGCCGCTCGAGCTGCCAGGGCGGGAGCTGGTCGACGACGACGAGCAGCACCAGGCGCGCGCGCTGCGCGGCAGCGGCGGGCGCGGGGACGGCGCCCTCGTCGGGCGAGGGCGCGGGGGTGCGCGCCGTCTCCGCCTGCGCGCCGGGACGCGCGCTGCCGGAGGCGGCGGGCGGGAGGGCGCGGGAGACGCGCACCGAGCGCTCGGTCGGCGCGCTCGCGCCGCAGCCGGCGACCAGGAGCAGGCACAGGGCCAGGCAGGCGGCGCGCGAGGGCTCTCGGTGCATGGCGTCGGGCGCGCCCGCGAGACCGAGCGAACGCGCCACCAGGATAGCAGCGCCCGGCGCGGCTCCGCCCGGGCCGGTCCACGGTCGGCAGGGACTTCCGGCGCTAGGATGGGAGCGCCGCGCGGCGCTCGCGCCAGCGGCCGTCGATGAAGCCGAGCCGCATGCTCGTGACCACCGACCTCTCGGGAGAGGCCCTGCGCCCCTTCGAGACCGTCGTCGCCTGGGCCGAGCGGCTGGGGCTCGAGATCGTGCTCCTGCACGTCGTCGAGGACGTGCCGATCGCGATGCCCGAGGCCCCCGTCCCGCCGGCGGCGTTCGCGCAGCCGATCGCCGAGCGCATCGCGGAGGCGAGGAAGCAGCTCGCCCGCGAGGCGCGCCGCCTCGGCAGCCGCGTCCCGCTCGCGCTCGACGTCGTCGCCGCGAGCGACGTCGCGCGCACCATCGCCGCCTACGCCGACGAGCACGACATGGCCCTGATCGCCCTCTCGACCCACGGCCGCACCGGCTTCCGCCGCATGGTCATGGGCAGCGTCGCCGAGAGCGTCGTCCGCCACGCGCACGTGCCGGTGCTCGTGTTCCCGCCGGCGGAGTGAGGTGGAGCGCGCCCGGGACCCTCGCGAGCGAGGGAACCCGGACGCTCCCCGGACTCCGGATCGATCGGTCTCAGCCGCCCAGGCAGAAGTCGCAGGCGGAAGTCAGGGCGAAGGGCGTCACGCCGAAGGCGCAGATCGCCTGCATGCTGAACTTGAAGCCGCACAGGTCGAGGTTCTTCGGCACCGGCCCGGTGAACGTGAACATGCCGCCGCCGACCGGGGTCGCGCCGGGGCCGCCGAGGAGCTCGCCGCTGCCTCCCAGGTCGAGGCACAGGAGCACTTGGCCGCCGCCCAGCTTGATGCCGGCGAAGGCCGTGTCGAAGGCGAACACGAAGGCCAGCAGGTAGCCCGGCGGGCAGAAGATCGTCGCCGACAGCGTGCCGCCCAGGGGCGCCGGGCAGCAGATCAGGGAGTTCAGCGGATTGCAGCCGAAGGGGTCGTTGCGGATGGTGACCGAGGCGGGCGAGCCCGACAGGTCGGCGCGCGCGACCTGGCCGTACCACGACGAGAAGTTGTTCGGCGGGCCGCCGAAGAAGAAGGAGCCGACGTTGACGCCCTTCGTGTCCGGCGCCCACACGTCGAACACGTCCGAGTTGCCCGTCGCGGGCTCGCGCCCGCCGGCGCCGTCGCCGGTGAGGCAGAGCAGCGGGCCGGTATTGCCGTCTCCACGGTAGCCGTAGCCGAAGCGCCCGTCGGGCATGCAGAACTCGAAGCCGCCGGAGAGATCCACCGTGAAGGCATAGGCCGCGCCGATGCCCGTCGACGAGCCGGAGAAGCCTGGCAGGCCCGTGAATGCGAAGCTCGCGACCGGGCAGTTGCCGGAGTCGGCGCCGAAGCCCGTCCAGCTCGTGTAGAACGTCAGCGTCAGCGCAGCGCCCGGGCCCGCGACCGACGTGTCCAGCGAGGACGTGGCATAGGCGAAGTTGAAGCTCGACACGATGTCGGACAGACCGGCGCATTGCGTCGTGGCGGTGCCGCCGAGGATCCCCCAGTCGATGTACTCGGTGCCGACACTAGTCGACGTGAAGAGGCCGATCGTGTCCGTGTTCACGTAGCAGAACGTGGCGACGAAGCGCTTGTCCGGAGTTCCGTGGCGCACGACCTTGTGGTCAGCGTAGTCGTACGTCATGTGCCTCGCGTGGCGGAAGCGCAGCAGGGGATCGCTCTCGATGGGCTGGATCGAGTTTCTCGTCGCCGGCCGATCGGGGGGATCCTCGCCCGACAGGCCTTCGTCCTCGTCATCGGGGCAAGGGTCCACGCACCACACGCTCGTCTGGCAGCTCGTCCAGGGATTCGTTCCGCTGAATGTGATCGTCGAATGACACTCCACGCCCCCGCAGGAAACGGTGAAGGTCGCCTCTCCGTTCGAGTCCGTGCTCTGCGAGCCAGGCGCGACGGAGATGCAGCCTGGGTTGTGGCCGACCGCAGAGACCATCACGCCCTCCGTCGGAGGCGAGGTCTTGACCTTGAGAGTCGTTCCTGCGCCAGCGATGAACAGGGTCGTGCTGGTCGGCTCGCAGGTCAGCGTCATCTGCGCCTGCGAGGTGGTCGCCATCAGGGACAGCGCCAAGCCGGCCAGGACCGTGAGCACGTGCGGGCGAGAGAAGCAGGGACTGTCGTGATCGAACATGGGAACTCCTGGAGGCGTGAGGCTCCGTCATCCCAGGAGAGGGCGCCTCTCGAGCGATCCTCCTGCGGATGCGTCGCGGGGTCAGAGCCCTCCTCGCCCGGCGACCGGGGGAGGGCAGCGGGAACGGGTCCCACCGCTCAACGCGGCGGTCGGGGACACCGAACGGAGATTCCGTGGCTTCCCCGTCGGAGCGGCGCCGCGCTGCAGGGAGCAGACGAGCTTGCTGGTCGGCGCCCACCGGGTCGCGTTGCTAGGCTGGAAGGCCCTCGTGGGAAATCCAAAGCGTTGCGGCCGGTGATGTGCGATGGAGCCGACTGAAGCGCCCGTCCGCGGGCGGTCCCACCGGGGCTGGCTCGTCCTGCTGCTCGTCCTGGGGCTCTTGGGCTCGGTGATCGGCGCGCGGCGCCTCCTCGGCATGCGCAAGCTGCAGGCCTGGACGCGCGTCTTCGCCGTGCGCGACGGTGCGGAGCGCACGCTCGAGGACGGCGATGCGCTCCTGCCCGGCGAGGGACTCGTCCTCGACGCGCGCTCGCCGGAGGAGTTCTGGCTCTACGTCTTCCGCCAGGACGACCAGGGGCGCTGGACCACGCTCTTCCCGCTCCAGGGGAGCCCGCCCGCGAACCCCCTGGCGGGCCACCGCGCCCACCGCCTGCCCTCGCGACAGGGAGACGTCCTCCCGTCCTGGGCGGCCGACGCGCCCGCCGGCACGGAGTGCTTCGTCACGATCGCCTCGCGCGGCCCCTCGCCCATCGGCGAGGCGCTGCGCCACGACATCCCCGAGGCGTCGCGCGGACCCGGCATCACGACCGTCCCGAGCGCCACGCGCGCGCTCATCGCGCGCGGCCTCCCTCCCTCGCGCCCGCCGGGCGACCGCACGCCCTCCCCCGCCCTGCGCTTCGCCGAGCTCTCCCGCCTGCGCGCGTTCGCGAAGGGCATGAGCCTCGACGAGTCGTGGAACGTGGTGACGTTGCGCCACGCGGAGGCCCCGGCGCAGCGCTGAAGGGCGCGCGGTTCGCGGCGCCGGGACCGCTCGGCGGCTCGCCACCCGATCGCGTCCATCCGCGTTCCATGGCCGGGAATGGGCCTGAGCCAAGCCCACGAGCCGACTTCGAGGGTGCGCGAGGCTGCTAGGATGCCACCGGGGAGGCGATCCGCGGATCGCCCAGGGGGATTGGATCCGACCACCGACCCGTCTCGGACGGCGGAGCTGCTCGCGAGCCTCCGCAGGGGCGACCGCGGGGCTCGCCAGGAGCTCGTGCGGCGCTACGAGGAGCCGTTGCAGCGCTTCCTGCGCGGGCGCGTGCCGCGCGCGCGGCGCGGCGTGCTCGAGACGCAGGACCTCGCCCAGGAGGTCTGGACGCGTGTCCTGCCGAAGCTCGAGGGCTTCGAGCCGCACGGCGTCGGCAGCCTGTGGGCGTACATCCGCCGCACGGCGCTCAACGCCGTGCGCAGCGCGCACCGCGCGTCGGCCAACACGCCGGCGGGATCCCTCGACGACTCGCACCCGCCGCAGGTGGCCGATCCGGCGGCCTCGCGCGGGACCGAGCTCGTGCACGAGGAGGAGCTGCGCGCCTTCGAGCGAGCCGTGGACACGCTCCCGGAGCGCAAGCGCGAGGCGCTCTGGCTGCGCTTCGACCTCGACCTCTCCTACGAAGACATCGCGCGCGAGTGCGGGTACGCGACCTCGGACGCGGCCCGCATGGCGATCACGCGCTCGCTGGCGCAGGTCCTCGACGTGGTGAAGCGCGATGGGCTTGCCTGATCCCGTCGAGGCCGCCCTGGCGCGCATCGCCGACGGAGCGCCGGTGGACTGGGAGCGCCTGCGGCGCGAGGCACGCCTCGGCGACGACGATCGCAGAGCCCTCGAGCTCCTGGCGCGCATCCGCGCCGCGGGTCGTGAAGCGCACGAGCACGCGCCGGCCCACTCGTCCGAGGGCGGCTACGAGATCCTCGGGCTGCTCGGCGAGGGCGCGCAGGCCCGCGTCTACCGCGCGCGCGACCGGGTGCTGGGGCGCGAGGTGGCGCTGAAGGAGCTGCGCCTCGCGGGCGACCTCCCGCCCGGTGCGGGTGCGCGCTTCCTCGCCGAGGCGCGGCATCTCGCCCGCGTGGACCACCCGAACGTCGTGCGCATCCATTCCGTCGAGGAGGTGGACGGCCGCATCCGCATCGCGCTGGAGCGCATCGAAGGCCGGACGCTGGCGGAGGTCGTGGCGCGGGACGGCCCGCTGGCTCCCGGCGAGGCCGCGCGCGTCGGCATCGAGCTCTGCCGCGGGCTGGCCGCCGTGCACGCGCAGGGCCTCGTCCACGGCGACGTCAAGCCGGCCAACGCGATGCGAGCCGTGGGCGGGCGCATCGTGCTGCTCGACTTCGGCGTCGCGCGCCGCGCTCGATCCGTCGCCTGGCCGCGGCGCGGCAGCGAGGGCGGCACGCCGCTGTTCATGGCGCCCGAGCTCCTGGAGCCGGGCGGCGAGGAGAGCGCCTCGTCCGACCTGTACGCGCTCGGCGTGACCCTGTACTGGCTCGTGTCCGGCGCGTACCCGTGGGCGGAGCCCGGCCGGCTGCCGCAGCTCGAGGAGCTCCTCGCGCGCGTCCACCGCGGCGAGCGCGTGCCGCTCCTCGACCGCGTTCCAGACGTCCCGGCCCGCTTCGCGGAGATCGTGGCGCGCGCGATCGCGCTCGATCCGGCGCAGCGCTTCTCCTCCGCGGGCGCGATGGAGGAGGCGCTGCGCTCGCTGCAGGCGGACGGGAACGGTCCTCGTGCCCGGTTGCCCGCGGCCGGCGGGTCGCGCCGCGCCTGGCTCGTCGCCGCGCTCGTCGTCGGGATCGCCGGCTCGGTCCTCGGCGCGCGCAGCGTGCTCGCCGGGAGGACCCTGCACGCCACGACGAGGCTCTTCGTCCTGCGCGACGGAGGGGAGCATGCGCTCGCCGACGGGGACGCGATCCGGCTGGGCGACGGCCTCGTGATGGAGGCGCGCGCGCCGGACGACTTCTGGCTCTACGTGTTCAACGAGGACGACCGGGGTCGCTGGCACGCGCTGTTCCCGCTGCACGGCGTGCTGCCGGCGAACCCGCTGCGAGGGCTCCGCGCGCACCGCCTGCCCGGCGCGCGCGAGGGCGTGTCGCTGGCCTGGGAGGTGGACTCGGCGGCCGGCACGGAGCGCTTCCTCACGATCGCCTCGCGCGGCCCCTCGGCCGCCGGGGAGGCGCTGCGCCGCGAGATCCCCGAGGCGACGCAGGGCGGGGACGGCGCGGTGACGCTCTCCGGCAGCACGCGCGCCTTGCTCCTGCGCGGCGTGGGAGCGACGCGAGCTCTGGGGGAGGGCGCGCCGCCGGAACCGCCGCTCTCGCTCGCGGAGCTGTTCCGCGGGCGTGTGGACGCTGGCGACGCGAGCCGCGACGAAGTGTGGAGCCTGGTCACGCTGCGGCACGAGCACGAGAGCGCGGAGCGGCGATGAGACGCTCGGCCGGGCGTGCGAAGCGACGTGCCGGAGGATCGGGCGCTCGCCGCGTACGGCTGGCGGCCTCGCTGCGCGTCGGGATCTGGCTCGCGTTCGCGTCGCCCGGCGTCGAGGCGAGCCTCCCGGCTCAGGCAGAGCACGAGGCCGCTTCGGTGCAGGCCGCCGGGGCCGCCGATCCGCTCCTCTCGCTGCTCGAAGCCGCCCGCGAGCGCGTGCAGAGCGGGGACCGCGAGGGCGCGCGCGCGCTCCTGCGCACGGCGGTCGACGAGCTCCGCCCGTCCGCGCCCGGCGCGGCAGCGGCGCGTGTCGGCGCGCTCTTCGACCTGGCCACGCTGGCCGACGAGCTCGGGAGCCTGCACGAAGGGAAGCGCCTGCGGGAGGCACTCCTGCAGACGATCGAGGGGCTGCCCGGCGTCGATCGCGGAGAGATCGTCACGGCGCGCGCGAACATCGCCACCTCGCTGGTTCGGCTGGGCGAGATCGGGGAAGCGCGCGAGATCCTCGAGGAGGTCCTGACCGCTCGACGGAGCGCGCTCGCTCCCGGCCATCCCGACCTGCTGGTCGCGATGCAGAACCTGGCGGTGGTGCGCCGAGACCTCGGAGACCTCCCGGGTGCGCAAGCGCTCGAGGAGGAAGTGCTGGCAGCGCGCATGGAGCTCCTCTCTCCGGACGACCCCCTTGTGCTGCGGGCCATGCAGAACCTGGCGGTGACGATCAAGCTCCAGGGCGGGCTCGACGACGCGCGCGCTCTGGAGGAGGAGGTGCTGGCCGGCCGGTTGCGCCGGCTCCCGGCCGACCACGGCGACGTCCTGATGGCGAAGCACAACCTCGCCACCACGCTCGAGGAGCTGGGGGACCTCCCCGGGGCGCGTGCGCTCCAGGAGGAGGTGCTGGCTGCTCGCCGGCGCCTCCTTCCCCCCGCACACCCGGACCTGCTCCAGTCCATGCAGAACCTCGCCATGTCGATGCGCGCCCAGGGCGACCTGGACGGCGCGCGCGGCATGCTGGAGCAGGAGCTGGCCGCCGCGAGCGAGCTCCCGCCCGATCATCGCGACGTGCTCGCGGCCAAGGAGAACCTGGCCGTCATTCTCGCAGAGCAGGGCGAGCTCGAGCGCGCGCGTGCGCTCCAGGAGGAGATCCTCGAGGTTCTCGTCGCGCGCCTTCCGCCGGGGCACCACGACCTCCTGGCCATCGAGGAGAACGTCGGGTCGCTGCGCTTCCAGACCGGCGACCTGGACGGTGCGCGCGCGCTCTGGGAGGGCGTGCTCGCCAGCCGCGCGCGCCTGCCGCCCGACCACCCCGATCTCCTGCGCGCGAAGCAGAACCTCGCGGCGCTGCGCTGGACCGCGGGCGATCTGCTCGGAGCACTCGTGCTGAACGAGGAGGTCTGCGCGGCCCGCGAGCGGACGCTCCCGCCCGACCACCCCGACCTCCTGACGATCCGCCAGAACCTGGCCCTGAACCTCGAGAGCCTGGACGACCTCCCGGCCGCGCTCCGCCTGCTGGAGGAGGTGGTCGCGGCGCTCGAGCGCGCGTTGCCCGCGGACCACCCGGATCTCGCGCGGACCAGGCTCAATCTTGCCGCGTCGCTGCACCGGCTCGGGGACTACGCCGGGGCGCAGGCGCTCGAGGAGCAGGTCCTCGCCCTGCGCGAGCGCACCCTCGGGCCCGACCATCCCGACCTGATCAAGGCCAGGGGCTGCCTCGCCGCCACGCTGGCGGCGCGCGGACGGCTGGAGGAAGCGCGAGCGCTCGAGCGCGAGGCCCTCGCCTCCTGCGTGCGCGTCCTGCCGATCGACCACCCCGACCGCCTGGCCACGCAGCGGAGCCTGGCCCAGGTGACGGCGGTGCTGGGCGACGCCCCGGAAGCGCGCCGACTGCTCCACGAGCTGCTCGCGGGCGTGCGGGCGCACGCGCGAGCGCTGTGCGCATCCTCCACACGGGTCGCTGCCGAGGGCGTGCGCAGCGACCTGGGACTCCTCGCGAGCGCGCTCTCGCTCGCGCCCGCGGTCGATCCCGAGGGCGCGCTCACCGCCGAGCTCTTCGCGACGCTCGAGAGCCTGCGGCTCTCGTCCCGGCTGCGCGCGCAGGTCGCGCGGGAGCTCGCCGGCCGTCCCGAGCTGCAGCGGATCGCGCGCGAGGCAGCGCGCGCGCGCTCGCGCCTGAACGACCTCGTCGCGGCGGGGCCCGAGCCGGGCGCGGAGGAGGGCGCGTGGCGCGCCGCGTTCCTGCACGTGGTGGAGGAGCGCGACCGGCTCGACGCCGAGCTGCGCTCAGGGCTCGGGGACACGGCGCTGCTCGACCTGGAGATCGACGCGCTCCGTCTCGGGGCCGCGCTGCCGCCGCGCACCGCCGCGCTCTCGTACCTGCGCCACGCGCGCACGGCGCCGGGCGAGCTCGAGCCGGGCGCGGACGCGCTCGTGGCCTTCCTCCTGCGCGCCGACGGGAGCGTGGCGCGCTTCGACCTCGGTCCGGCCGCCGACGTCGAGGAGCTCGTGCTCGCCTGGCGCGCGGCGCTCGAGCGCCCGCTCCTGGGCCGCGGCGTCGGCACCGTCCGCGCCGCGGCGCCGAGGAGCGCGGACGTCGATCCCGGCGAGCGGCTGCGGCGGCGCGTGCTCGACCCCGTGCTGTCCGCGCTCGACGCGAGCGAGGTGGCGGACCTCGTCGTCGTCCCCGACGACGCGCTCCTGCTGCTCCCGCTCGACGCGCTGCCGCTCGACGGCCAGCTGGTCGGCGATCGCTGGCGGATCCGTACGGAGCCGGCGCTCGCGCGGCTCCTGCGGCCGCTCCCGGCGCCCTCGGGCGAGCCGGCGCTCGTCGCTCTCGGCGGGATCGACTTCGACGCGGCGCTCGGACGTCCCGCAGCGGGGGAGACGGCCGGAGCGGACGCGCGCGCGGCGACGTCGGAGCGCGAGCCCCTCGCGCTCCTGCCCGCGACGGAGTCGGAGGTACGCTCGGTCGGCGCTCTCTTCCTCGACGCCTTCGGCCGCGAGGCGCGCGCGCTCACGGGTTCGACGGCGACGAAGGCCGCCCTGTTCGCGCTCGCGCCGGCAGCGCGCTACCTGCACGTGGCGACGCACGGATGGTCCTCCTCCGAGGCGAGCCTCGCGGAGGCCCTTGCCGCCGGCGGCGGCGAGCGCTTGCTCCAGCAGCGCGACATCGTCGTCGGCTTCGCGCCGGAGACCCTGTGCGGCCTGGCGCTCGCCGGCGCGAACCGCGGCCGCGACGCGCTGGGACGCGTGCCGGGAATCCTGACGGCCGAGGAGCTCGCGACGCTCGACCTGCGCGGCTGCCGGCTGGCGGTGCTCTCCGCCTGCGACACGAACGCGGGCGTGCGCCGCGCCGGGCAGGGCCTGCACTCGCTCCAGGCCGCCCTGCACGCTGCCGGCTGCCGCACGGCGATCACGAGCCTGTGGAGCGTCGAGGACGCGACCGCGCGGCGCTTCTTCGACCTCTTCTACGAGGAGCTCTGGCGCGCGGGGCGCGGCCCGGCCGACGCCCTGTGGCGGGCGAAGACCGCGCTGCGCGCCGAGGGCCACGCCGCCGGCGACTGGGCCGGCTGGATCCTGAGCGGCGATCCGGACTGAGCGCGAGACGAAGCGGCCGGGACCGCGCGAGGGCGGCCCCGGCCGACACGAGGCTCCCCGAGCGGGAAGCTCAACCCCCCAGGACGAAGTCGCAGGCCGAGGTCAGCGCGAAGGGCGCGATGCCGAAGCGCCCTGAAGGGCCGGGTGCTCGGGGTTCGCGTGGCGGCTGGTACTCCAGGTCCGGACGACGCGGGCTTCTCCGAGCCGGACGGGACGGGGCAGAACGAGGGCATCCTGATGTCCGCCATCGTCGACCACCTGCTGCGCGGGAACGAGGCGGCTCGGTGGCGACTTCAACGAGCTCCTGACGAACGACGTCCTAGCGCCGCTGCACGACACGCCCCACCTGTTCGCCCTGACCGCCGACGACGCCTCCGGCGACGATCCCGGCGCGATTTCGTTCGGCGGCACCAGCCACCGCTCGTTGATCGACCACGTGGTCGTGTCCAGCGACGTGACGCTGGGCGACATCCAGGGCGACGACGCGGTCATCGTGCGCCTCGACCGCTCGGTGGGGGACTTCGCCGACCGCGTCTCCGACCACGTCCCGGTCGTCGTGCGGCTGGTGCTGCGCGCCGAGCCGGTCGAAGTCGAGGAGCCCTCGCCGGAGGCGGGCCAGATCGAGAAAGCACCCGGCGCACCGCAGGACCGGTCGGTCAGGGGGCCCAGACCTGGAACGCAGGCACGCTGCCGGACACGACGGCCTCGCGCTGGCCGCGCGCGCGCCAGCGGCGCTCGGCCTCGCGCTTGAGCCCACCGAGACCCTGGCGCGCGCCCTCCTCGTGGTGCGAGGTGCGATCGGGCACGCCGTCGAGATCGGTGCCGAAGACGCGCACGCACAAGAGGCCGGCGAAGCGTCCATCGCTGGTGGACAGCGGCAGGTGCACGTCATGGCCGGCGAGCCAGTAGAAGTCCTCGCCAGTGGCGGCCACGTGGCTCTCGAGCCGGCCGCGCTCGTCGAGGCGGTGGAGCATGCGCAGGTCGACGTCGTAGTGCGAGAACGGGAACGGCAGGTCGGTGCGGAAGTCGACCCGCAGGCTGGCCCACGGTCCGGAGGGGCCGTCGTCGCCGCGCAGGTAGCTGTCGGGCTCGGGGCGGATCCACTCGTAGCGCGCGCCCGGACGGGCGGGCCAGGTGCGGAAGTCGTTCTCCGCCTCCTTGATCGCCGCCAGGTCGGCGCGGATCAGCGTTGCGACCTGCACCAGCCGCCGGCTGCCGGGCCCGCGCGCGAGTGGCGTGCCGCCCTCCTCGGCCAGGTCGCGCGGATCGCCGATCAGGAACCCGTCGTCCTTGCGGTCGCGGTCGGGATCCCAGTCGTTGCCCTGGAACCAGGACTCGCGCACCAGCTCGCCCAGCACGCGGCCGAGCGCGTCCCACAGCTCGGGTCGTTCCCGCTCGAGGCGCGCCAGCAGCCGGTCGGTGCCGCGCGCGTCCTGGGCCAGCGGCGCGAACAGCTCCGCCAGGTCGCCCAGCGAGCGCGCCCGCGCCAGGGCGTCGTCGCCCGGACGCGCGTCACAGCTCCAGGCCTCCAGGCGCTCGAGCTCCAGGACCAGGTCACGCCCTCCGCGGGGCACGATCCAGGCCGGATCGAACTGGCGCGCGGCCTCCTCCCAGCTCGCCCGGCGCGGCTCGATGCAGAGCTCGGGGGCGGGCGCGAGAGCGCCGGCGAGGGCGAGGCACGGACTTGTGGTCCACATGGCGGTCTCCGCCCGGTTCTTCGAGCGCCGGCGAGCGATGGATGCGGGCCGCAGCCGGACCGTGCCGGCCACGCGCGATCAGTCCCCGAGCGCCTCGGCGATCGCGGCCAGCACCCGCTCGGGGTGCGTGTACAGGACTTGGTGCCCGGCGCCCTCGAGGCGGATCACCCGGCAATCGGCCGCCTGCTCGGCGAGCCGGGGCACGTGGATCGTCGGGCTGACGACGCGGTCCTCGCTCGCGACGAGCGCCGTGACGGGCACGCGCAGCTCCCCGTAGCGCTCGGCCTGCACGCGCAGGAAGGGCTTCAGCAGGCGCACGTCCTCGGTGTTCGCGCGGTAGCTCGCGGGGCGCAGCGCCAGGGGCAGGGGCGAGCGCTCGAAGCGCGCCGGCACGCCGGCCGGCGCGAAGGCGCGCTCGACGGCGTCGCGCGCGAGCCAGGCACCCAGGGGCACCACGAAGCACTCGGAGACCAGCCAGCCGACCAGCGGCACCCCCGCCACTTGATACTCGAGGTCGAGCGGATCGGGCCAGGGATGGCTCGGCCCGTTGAGCAGCACGACCCCGCGCAGCTCGTCGGGAGCGGCCAGCGCCGCCGCCAGGCACACGGCGCCGCCGTAGGAGAAGCCTACGAGCAGCGGGCGCTCGAGCTCGAGCGCCCGCACGAGCGCGAGCAAGAGGCGCGCCTGGTCGCCGGGGTCGAGCGCGCCCGGCGGTCGCTCGCTGTAGCCGTGCCCCGGACGGTCCCACAGGACGCAGCGGTAGCGCGCCGAGGCCTCGTCGAGGATCGTCACGGCGAAGTCCTGCAGCCCGCCGAAGGCGCCGTGCACGAAGATCACCGGTGGCCCGGCGCCGCGCTCCAGCACGTGCTGGCGCCAGCCGTCGACGAGCACGGTCCGCCCCAGGGGCGGGTGCTCGCGCTCGGCCGCGCGGCTCGCGAGCCGCGTCGCGGCGGCGCCCAGGCCCAGGAGCACGGCCAGGACGAGCGCGCCGCGGCGCAGTCCGCGCGCCGCTCGGGAGGGTCGCGTCGCCGGGGAGCCGCGCGTCATCGCGCGCACAGGATGGGACGCCAGGGGCGCGCTCGCGAGCCCACCGGGCCGTCAGCCCTCGCCCACGACCTCCCGCCCCAGGTTCTCGTGCGCGAGCGCGACGTCTCCCAGGCGCTCACGGACGAGCTCGCCGACGAGCCACACCGCGCGCTTCACGCCGTAGGTCGGGAGGGCGCGGCCGAGGGAGGAGAGCTTCACCAGCACCTCGCCCGGGCGCTCGGCGACGACGGCGACGGCGAGCTCCTGCAGCAGCTCGTCCTCCTTCACCAGCGCCTCGACCAGCCACAAGGGGTTGCGCTCGTCCGTGCCGGCGCGGCGGTAGGCGCCGACCAAGCGCACGACGACCTCGATCCCGTCATGGACCTCGCGGTGCAGGCGCGGCGCGAAGGTGGAGAGGGCGTCGGCGGCGTCCGCCGCGCCGGGGCCGCGCAGGGTCAGGCTGAGCATCGCAGGGGAGCGCTCGGGGTCGGGGAGGGGCGAGGGCGGCGGCGCGTCGGGCGCGCGCTCGCGCCGCCACTCGAAGTAATGGATGCGGCCGCCGGCGGCGAGCGCCTTGCGCTCGTACTTCGTCGGCCGCCGGCCGGGGATCGCGGCCACCTCGGGCGTGGCGTGGCGCGAGACGAACCACGGCTGGTCCGCCAGCACCTCGGCCGCCTGGCCGGCGTAGGCGTCGTGGTCGGTGACGATCAGGAGCTCGCCTCCCGGCCGCAGGCGATGCGCCGCGAGCGAGAGGAAGCGCCGGTCGAGGAGCCGCCGGTCGCCGTGGCGCGCCTTCGGCCACGGGCAGGGGTGGTTCACGTAGAGCGCGTCCAGGCTGGCCGGCGCGAAGAGCAGCGCGAGCGCCAGGCGCGCGTCCCCGAGCACCGCGCGCACGTTCGTGAGCCGCGCGGCGTCGAGCCGGCGGAAGAGGTGCGTGGCCGAGGTCCACGAGAGCTCGACCCCGACGTGGTCGCGCTCCGGCCGCGCCGCCGCGAGCTCCGCCAGGAACTCGCCGTTGCCGAAGCCGACCTCGAGCGCGAGCGGCGCGCGGCGGCCGAAGACCGCCTCCCAGCGCGGCGGCCAGGGGCCCGCGCGCCAGGGGAGGAGGTGGCGGTGGACGGCTGCGCTCAGCGGGACGGGCATCGCTCGGCGCGCCTCCCCGCGGGCAACGGATCTTCAACCGGCCGCTTACGAACCGAGAGGCCCGGCCCGCGTATGCGGGCAACGTGGTCGGGAGGCGGCGCTCGCCCTCCAATGGTCTGGCCTGGGCGCGCTCCGGCTCCTGCCACGGGGAAAAGGTAAGGCTGCGCGCCGCGAGCGCGTCCCCGGACGCGACTCGAGCGGCGCCCCCCGGCCGGCGACGGCTCGGGGTCGGGGCTCGCACCTCTGGGGGGAGGGGCGAGCCCTGTTCTTGTCCCCGCGTCCTGCGCCTCGCGGCGTGCCGGACGCGGGGAGCGCTCCGGCGCGTCTTTCGGCGGCCGGGCGATCATCGCAACTCCCTTCCATGCAGAAGCTTGCATCGTCGAGCGCAAGTCGCTGGGAGGACTCGTTGACCGGTCCCCGCGCGATCCGTCGTGTGGTCGGTGCTCCATCCGCCCGCGGGCGCCTGCGCGCGTCTCCGGGAGCGCGGTCCATGGAGACCCTGACCATACTCTGTCCGCCGGGTGGCCGACGCCACTCCTCGACGGCGGTCGGGCCGGCCCGGTTGCCGGCCGGCCGGGGGGAGCGCACGCTCGCGACGGGCCGCGGTCCGCGCGAGGCTCGCGCGCTGCCCGCCGATCCGCACCCGTGCGCGCTCCGCTCGGAGGGCGCCGCCTGAGCGATGGACGCCCTCGCGCTCCTCTGCCACCTCTCCGCCGACGGGACGAGCGCGCTCGTGCGCCTGCGCCACGCCGGCTACGCCTCGCTGCAGGACGTGCTGCTGGCGGAGGACGAGGAGCTCGCCCAGGTCCTCGGCGCGAGCGCGCGGCAGGTCGCGCGCCTGCGACGCCAGGCGGAGTCGCTGGAGGACCGCGTCGGCGCCGACGAGGAGGCGGACCCGCGCCCGGCGCTCGCCCGCCGCGCGCCGCCGCGTCCGCTTCCCGGCCCCGCGTCGCGCGTGACGCCGCTCCTGTGCCCGATCGAGACCGAGCCGCTCGCCGACGACGACCAGGGCGCCGGCGCGCCGACCGAGGCGCCCGCGCGCGAGGCCTGCGCGCCCCGCGCGGACGGCGGCCCGGCCGACGAGCTCCCCTCCGCCCCCGCCCGCACGGCGGCTGGCGTCTCGGAGGCTCCCGGGGACGCGTGGGCCGCGTCCTCGGCTCCGCCGCCGCACCCCGCACGCCGCGCGCGCGACTGGCTGCCGCTGCGCCGGCGCGAGCCCGAGCGACCCGACCCGGGTCCCTCCGGGCCCTTCGCCTGACCGGCGGCCGGACCGACCTAGTAGCGGATCCGCCCGACCATCAGATCTACGCCGGGAGGGAAGCCCTCCTCGGGCGGGAGCTCGTGGCGCTCGAGCTGCACCTGCTCGAACCAGTCGGTGACGCTCGACATGATCGAGAGGTCGATCTCCTTGCCGTGCGGCACGAGCACGGCCTGGATGTAGGTCGGCCGCCAGGGGCGGAAGAACTCGTAGGGCACCTGCATGTCGTGCCCCGGCGTCTGGCGCGGCGTGATCACGGCGGCGCGCGCCGCCTCGCGGCTGGTCAGGCCGTACATGTCGTAGATCGTGAGCTCGGTCAGGTAGCCGACGACGCCGACGTTGTAGAGCACGATCGACTCGCCGGGCTCGGTGAAGCGCGCGAGCGCGCGGCCCATCGTGGTCCACGAGGCGGTGAAGCCGCAGACCTTCTCCCAGTTCTCGACCTCGGTCTCGAAGGCCGCCTCGCCGTAGCGGAAGAAGAAGCGCTCGAGCACCGAGCGCGGCAAAGCGTTGCGGTCGAACGAGGCCAGCACGGAGAGCAGCACGAGGGCGCCCGCCGAGAGCACGCGCCCCGGCGCGCGCGGCACCCAGCGCTGCCACGCGCCCGCGCCGGCCAGCACGAAGAACGGCGCGGCCGGCACGAGCAGGCGGCCGAAGGGCAGGAAGTCGCCGCCGACCCACAGCGCGTAGCCGAGCGTGCCGAGCACGGGCACGAGCGCCAGGGCGGGCAGCTCCGCGCGGCGCGCGCGCAGCGCGGCCAGGCCGGCGGCGAGGCAGGCGAGGAGCGGCAGCACGGTCAGCAGGTTCAGGGCGACGTACTTCGCGCCGCGCTCCAGCCGGCCCCAGGCGAAGCCGCCCTTGAGGTGCGCGGTGTTGGGCACCCAGTCGCCGTAATAGGAGAGGCGCCAGGCGAGCAGCAGGCCCAGCGCCGCGCACACGACCAGGCTGGTCGCGAGCGCCGCGCGCAGGAGCGCGCGCTCGCCGGTGCGGCTCCAGCGCAGGAGCGCCGCCAGCCCGACCAGGCCGACGTAGCCCGCGCCGTCGGCGCGCGTCAGCGCGGCCAGCGCGCCGAAGACGCCCGCGCGCAGGCCGCGCGGCCGCGCGGCCACGAGCGAGGCGAAGGCGCCGAAGACGAAGAGCGCCGTCGGCATCGCGGCGAGCCCGCTCGTGGACCAGACCGTCATCGTCGGCAGCGTGGCGAGCACGAGGCCGGCCGCCGCCGCCGAGAGGTCCGAGAAGCCGAGCCGCCGGCGCAGGAAGAGCGGGAACCAGGCGACCAGCGCCGCGCCGCACGCGATCGAGCAAACGCGCGACCAGACCAGGATGTCGAGCCCCAGCCGGTGCAGGAGCGCCAGCCACACGACCCACAGGAAGTTCGAGTAGCCCTCGACCGGGGGCTCCTCGCCGACGTTGAAGCGCAGGCCGTGGCCCTCCGCCAGGTGGCGCGCGTAGCGGAAGGAGATGTACGCGTCGTCGTTCAGGAAGTCGAAGCGACGCACGAGCAGCGCGTACGGCACGAGCACGGCCGCGAGCACGAGCAGCGTGCGCCAGGCCGCGCCTGCGGGGGGAGCTTCGCGGGCGCGGAGCATCCCGGTGATGATAGCCGGGCCGCGCTTCGGCTCGCGTGCGCGGCGCGCGGCGCGCGCGGCGCTCGGAAAAGGATTCCGTCGCGCCGCGGTCTCGGCGCGCGGCGCGTCGCGAGGGCGCGAGGAGGGAGACGGCGCGAACGATCCGCGCTCGTCGCTCATCCCTCGAGCGCGCCGAAGGCGGAGGCGTAGCGCACGAGCCCCGCGCCGCGCGGCAGCGCGCCGGGCCGGAGCTCGAGCACCTGGAACGCGTCGCCTCCGCCGTAGGCGTCGTGCAGCCCGAGCGCGGGAGCGGGACGGAAGCCGAAGCGCGCGTAGTAGGACGGCTCGCCGAGCACGACGACGAAGCCCGCGCCGAGCGCCGCGCAGGCCGCGAGGCCCTCCTCGACCAGGCGCGCGCCGATCCCGCGGCGGCGGTGCGCGGCGTCGACGGCGAGGGGCGCGAGCCCGAGCCCGCGCTCGCCGCGCGCGGTGACGACCGGGCTGAAGGCGACGAAGCCGACGATCGCTCCGGCGCTCTCCGCGACCAGGGCGAGGGCGAGCTCGTCCGCGGCCCGCAGCGCGTCCACCAGCCGCGCCTCGTCCGGCCCGGGGAAGGCCGCCTCGAGCAGGGCGCGCACCGCGAGCCGGTCCCCGGCGCGCTCCGGTCGCACGGGGTGGCCGGCGCTCCTCGAGGATCGGTCGTCTGGCCGCATCGAGGGGGAGGGTAGCGGGGCGGGCGCCTGCGGCAGGGCTCCTCCCTGGACGGAGCCTCCCCCGGGGAGGATCCACGTCCCTCGAGCTCCCCACCGGCCCGGCTCCCCGGAGGGCTGGAATCTACGGCCGGATTCGTAGACCATCCGCGCCCCACGGGCCGCGCGCCGGCCGGAAACCCTTTCTCGGGGGGGCCGTTCGCTGGCGCATCCTTTGCTGTCTCCGGCCCCGTCACTCCCGAGACCGCCCGTGCCGGCGCCCGGAGCGCTGGAAGCGGCTCGTTTTCCCCATTCGAGAGGCCACCGCCCATGCTCCTGATGCAGACCCTGACCCTGATCGCTCCCCTCGTGACGCCGGGGGGCGAGGAACGATCCGAGGGGATCCCCCTGTCCAGCCTCATCACCGAGGGCTGGGGGATGCTCGACGACCTGCGCGTCGGAGGGCTGCTGCGCGGCGCCGTCGACTATGCGGGCGAGGAGCTCTCCGAGACGGGGGACGACGACGTCCTCGCGGCGCGGCTGTACGACGCGCAGCTCTGGTTCGCGGCGGAGATCGCCGGCTACCACTTCTTCATCAAGCTCGACGGCGCGGAGACGACGGCGTTCCCGGGCGCGCGCGACGCGACGGGCGCGAACCTGAACAGCTCGGGCGAGATCAGCATCGACCTCCGGGATGCCTTCGTGCGCAAGGCCCTGACCGAGCAGCTCGACCTCTACTTCGGGCAGTACAAGTGCCCGCTGCTCCTCAGCTCCGCCATCGGTGACGGCTCGCTCGCGATGATCGACCGCACGCGCCTGGGCTATCTGTTCGCCTTCCCCGGCGCCTACCAGCCCGGCGTCGCGGTGACCTTCGACGAGGGTCCCTGGCACGCCAAGGTGTCCGTGCAGAACGGCTTCGACGACGAGACCGACGGCGTCGGCCTGGTGGTGCGCGGCGAGTACAACGTCGGCACGGGCGCCAAGGCCCGCGAGGGCGCGCTCGACGGCGGCGGCGACGGCTTCAACGCCACCTTCGGCGTCGGCTACTTCAACGACAGCAGCGACGGCGCTGCCGGCAACCCGGGCGACGAGTTCGGGAATGCCTGGGCGATCGACGCCTACACGACGTACGACATGTTCAGCCTGGCCGCCGAGATCCTGGACATGAACGACGAGCTGGCGTTCCACGCGCTCGGGAACACCGGCGACGATGCCACCCCGTGGGACGTCACCGCGGGCTACCTGTTCGACCCGCAGTGGGAAGGCTTCGTCCGCTACCAGGACCTCGACAACGAGGTGGACGCCACGATCCTCGGCGGCGGCGTGAACTACTACGTCATGGGCCACAAGCTCAAGTGGCAGTTCAACGTCTCCCAGTACGAGGACGACGACATCGACGACACGATCGTCCAGCTCGGCCTCTCGATCGGCATCAGCGAGCCCGCGGCGCCGCGCGTCTCGGCCGGCTGAGACGCCGCTGCGCGTTCCCCGCGGGGGGCGGGCCGGGAGACCGGTCCGCCCCCCGCTTCGTTGCGCGAGGGGTCAGGGGAGCTTCGCGAGGAGCTCGCGGGCGTGCTGGCGCAAGGCCGCGTCCGGCTCGCGGTCGAGGAACGCCGTCAAGAGCGCGCGTGCCTCGGGCCCGCCGAGGAGCACGATCTGGCCGAGCACGAAGCGCTTCGTCTCGCCGCCCAGCTCCGGCTTGTCGAGCAGCACGGAGAACAGCTGCGAGGCCGTCGCGCGCTCCTCGTCCGGCAGGGAGCGCAGCGACGCGGCGAGCAGGCCGAGCAGCTTCTCGTCGCGGTCGCTCTGGATCACGAGCGACAGCGCGTCGAGGTACGCCGCGTGATCCGCGTCCTCCAGGCACGAGAGCAGGAGCAGCCGCTGGTGCGCGTTGCGCGAGGCGTCGAGCGCTCCCCCCAGCGCCATCGCGAGGGCCGCGTCGCGCACGGCCGGGTCGTCCGAGGTCAGCAGGTCCCGCACCACCTTGCTGGCGATCGTCTGCTGCACCTGGAGCCGGAGGTCGTCCTGGCTCTCGCGCCGGAACAGGGCCTCCAGCCCCTCCACCGCGAGGTCCTCGCGCCCACCGAAGCGGGCCAGGAACTCGAGCGTCTCCACGATGTTCGGGCCCGTGGGGTCGCTCGCGGAGACCTGGAGGATCCTGCGCGCCAGCGCGTCGGAGCCGCGCGCCGCGAGGACCAGGACGTACGTCGCGGCGGACTTGAGGAACACGTCCTCGATCGTGCGCGGCGCGAGCAAGGCAAGAAGCTCCTTCTGCTCCGGGGAGTCCTCGGCGGCGCCCGGTCCCAGGACGCAGAGCAGCACCACCTCTCTCGTGAATCCCTCCTGCCTGGACTCGGGCAGGCCCCTCGCGCCGTTCTCGTACAGCGCCGGATCGAGCGGCGCGCGCATGCGACGCAGCCCGCGCTCGAGCTCCTCGGGGCTCGCGACCCGGTCGACGAGCACCGGATACGTCTCGAGCTTCGACCAGTCGGGAAAGTCGCCGACGGGGATCTCGAGGCCCGCCCGCGTGTGCCGGCGCAGCGCCGCGGCGACCCAGCCGGCGCGCTCCAGCTCCGGCGTCTCCGTCGGGACCTCGGGAAACTCGGTCTCGAACCACGGCTCCGGCGCCGCCATGGCGAGCGCGAGCAGGCACGCGCCGCGCACGCGATCGTCCTCGAGCGCGTCGCGCACGGCTCGCACGAGCGTCTCCAGCTCTGCCGCGCGCCGCTCTTGCGCTTCGCGCGCGATCGCCGGCGCCGCCGCCTCCAGCAGGCTCCAGGCCGCGGCGTGGAATCCCTTGCCCCGGGCGCTCTCCCTCAGGGCGCGGATCAGCCCGTCGGCGAGCAGCTCGCCTTCCCTCTCCGCGGCCGCGGCCCCGGTCTCTGCGCCCGACGCCTCTGCCAGGGGGACCCTCGAGCTCCCGTCGGGAAGCGCCGCGCCCGCCACCTCTCCGGCGACGACCGGCTCCGCGCTCGGGTCCGCTTCCCCCTGCCCTCGCTCCGTCGGATGGATCGCGACGGGAGCCCCATCGCGGCTCAGGCTGAGCAGCGCGACGAGGCAGCAGACAAGGGCCGCAGCGAATGCCGTCCAGCGCTTCATGGCGAGCGATCTCCCGCCCGGCAGGAGAATCCGGGCGGGGGATCTTCTGCTCCTAGTACGCTTGCTTCTGCGCGTCCGCCAGACACTTGATGTGCGTGCGCTCGGCACCGTCGATGCAGGCCTTCAGCGCGATGTTCGGGCCGATCACGTGCCGGAACTTGTTCTCGCACTGCTCGAGATCCGCGACCAGCTGCGTCTGGCACGGGTTCTGTTCGGCCAGCGGAGGCGTCGCCAGGGACGGCGCTCCGGACCCCGTCACCGTTCCGCCGGTCGCGTGCAGAGCGGCCGTCGCCGTGGCGGCGACGAGCAGGCCGAGAAACGCGGACGAACCATTCATGATGTCCTCGCGGTGGAGTCGTAGCCCGCTCCCGTTTTCTGGACGGAGCTCCGAGGCCGGGAGCCATCACCCCGCGCTCCACCAGGAGAAGGTCGATCGAAGCCTCGAACGTCCGGACAATCCGGTTTCTCGAGGAAGGTCTGCGATTCCTGAGGAGCGAGATGCCGCGCGCAGAAGCGCCGAGGGCATCCTCACGCCACGCGGGCCCAGCGCAGCTTCGCCGGGGCCGCGCGCGGGTTCGCACGGCGCTCGGCGGGGGAGCAGCGCACGGGCTCGGCGCAGATCTCCGCGTAGAGGCCCGCGGCGTGGCCCGCGCGCAAGGCGTGCTTCACGCGGCGGTCCTCGCCGGAGTGGAAGGAGATCACGGCGACGCGCCCGCCCGGGCGCAGGCAGCGCGGCAGCGCCTGGAGCCAGGCAGCGAGCGCGCCGAGCTCGTCGTTGACCTCGATGCGCAGGGCCTGGAAGACGCGCCGCACGGTGCTCTCGACGTCCTCGCGCGCGAGCGTCGCGGGCAGCGCCGCGCGCAGCGCAGCGGCGAGATCCGTGGTCGACTCGAGCGTGCCGCGGCGCGCGGCGAGCGCGCGCGCGAGCGCCGCGGCGCGCGGCTCGTCGGCGTTCGCGCGCAGGACGCGCGCGAGCTCCGCCTCGTCCGCGCGCGCGAGCCACTGGGCCGCGGACAGGCCGCGCCGCGGGTTCATGCGCATGTCGAGCGGACCGGCGTGCTTCCACGTGAAGCCGCGCGCGGGGTCGTCGATCTGCATCGAGGAGAGCCCGAGATCGGCGTAGACGAAGTCGGCGCCCTCCGACCAGCCCAGGGCCTCGAGCTCGGCCGGGAGCCCCGCGAAGTTGGTCCGGCGCACGATCAGCGCTTCCGCGCTCGCGCCCGCCGCGCGCAGGCGCTCCTCGGTCCGCGGACCCTCGAGCGGGTCGACGTCCAGGGCCAGGAGCGTGCCGCCGGGAGCGAGCTGCGCGAGGACGCGCTCCGCGTGCCCGCCGAAGCCCAGCGTGCAGTCGACGCCGCGCTCGCCGGCGCGCGGCGCGAGGATCTCGAGCAGCTCGTCGGGCAGGACCGGGACGTGCTGGCCGGCCGGCGTCTGCCCGCGCGCGCGCACGTGCTCGACGATCCCGGGGTAGTGCTCCGGAGCGTGCTCCTTGTACTTCTCCGCGAAGTGCCGCGGGTGCGTGCCCGGATAGCGCGGCCGGCGCCGGCGCGGCGCATCCTCGGAGGGGGCGGGGGTGCTCCCCGGCGCGGGCATGCGCAGAGCATAGCTGCGGCGCGCGGGAGCGCCTCGGCTCCTCCCGGTGGCTCTGCCCTCGGACCCCCGCGCTGCGCTCGAGCTCCGCGCGGGCTCCGCTCCGCGCGGCTCCCCGCTGCCGGGGAAGGGCGCGTCCTGGTCCTGTATCGTGGCGACTGCAAGGGGGGAGAACCCCGTCAGCGTCTCCAGGTGGGCTCTCGATCGATGCAGGCGGAAGCAGGCGGAATGGCCGGCAAGCTGCTTTTCGAATGGTGAGGCCCTCGCCCGGTACCAGAGCCGACCGGAGGGGCTCTGTCGTGGCGGAGTACGCGCGCCTCGCGACGAGCTACGACCAACGGTGGGGGACCTACGTCGAGGCCACCGCGCGGCACACCCTGGCTCGGCTGTCGCTGCACCAGGATCAACGGCTCCTCGACGTCGGCTGCGGCACGGGGGTGCTACTCGGGCGCCTGGCGGCAGCGTATCCGACGGTCGTTCTGGCCGGAGTTGACCCTGTTCCCGAGATGCTGGCGATTGCCCGCCGGCAGCTCCCCGGGTCGATCGAGCTCGTGGCGGGGTGGGCGGAGGAGCTCCCGTTCGGATCGGGGGCTCTCGACGTGGTCGTGACCAGCAACGTCTTCCATTACGTCGCCGATCCGCACCTGGCGCTGCGTGAGATGGCGCGGGTGTTGCGGCCAGGAGGGCGTCTCGTCCTGACCGATTGGTGCGACGACTACCTCGTCTGCCGGATTTGTAGTCTCTATCTCCGCTTCCTCCGGCGCCGCCCCCAGACCATCTACGGCACCGAAGCCTGCGCTGGGATGCTCGCGCAGACGGGATTCGTCGTTGAGCACATCGATCGCTACAAGATCGACTTCGTGTGGGGGCTGATGACCGCCGTCGCTGTCCGGCCCGCGGACGGAGCAGCCATTCCGTGAAGTGCACTCGAGCGAACGTCGAGGCCGAATGCGTCGGCGCGGGGAGTGTCACAAAGAACCGCCTGGAAGACACTCCGAAGGCCGTCCTTGACGCTGGTGCGGAAGGGGGGACTCGAACCCCCACGGGTTGCCCCACAGGAACCTAAATCCTGCGCGTCTGCCGGTTTCGCCACTTCCGCGCGCAGGAGAGTGTAGCGCGGTCGGCGGACGCGGGGCGGCGGGTCAGGGGGCGCGGAAGCTCGGGTCGCCGTCCTGGCGGCGCAGGGCGAGCGAGGGCTCGCCGCTGGCGGAGGTCGTGAGCTCGACGCGTGGGCGGCCGAGCTCGTCGAGCAGGGCGAGGAAGGGGGCGCCTTGCTCGCTCGGGTCGACGAGCATGCCGACGCGGCGCACGCCGCGCTCGTCGAGCAGCACCAGGCCCGGCTTGTCGCCGTCCTCGAGCGCGAGCGAGGTGCGCACGCGCCCGCTCGCGTCCTTGGTCGTGACCGACGAGCTGCCGTCGGCGGCGGCGTAAGCCAGCGCGCCGCGCTCGCGGCCGTTCCCGTCGAGCACCGCGCAGCGCGCGCTGCCGTCGGGCTGCACGGAGAGGCGCACGCCGTCCGCGGCGCGACCGCTCGTCAGGCCGAGCTGCGGCGCGCTCTGCGCGTCGAAGCCGAGGAAGCAGCTCTGCTTGCCGTCCTCGCCGCGCAGCAGGAGGCCGGGTCCCGACAGCGTCAGGAACGCGAAGCCCTTCTTGTCGCGCAGGAGCAGGCTCGGGCGGCGCTGGTCGTCCAGGCCGAGCGCGATCGCCTCCGAGCCGTCGGGGCCGCGCACGACCACGCGGCTGGCCTCGACGACGTCGGGAGCGCGGCGCCAGCCCGAGGCGAGGAGCGCGGCCGCGGCGAGGAGTCCCAGGGAGGCGGCGCGGCGCCAGCGACGGTTCGCGCGCTCGAGCCGCTCCACACGCTGCAGGAGGGTCGGGTCTTGCATGGCGGAGAGCCTAGCAGCGCGCCCGCCGCGGGTCGCAGCGCCGCCGCAGCGGTCCGCCGTTCCCGCCACCGATCGGCCGCGACGCGACGGGTCCGTGCGCGGCTCCGACCGAGGAGCGATCAGCCGTGCGCCGCGCGGCTCCCGAGCAGGCGGGTCGCGTGCTCGCGCAGGCGCGCGTCCTCGCGGGCGTGCAGGGCCGCGAGGCCCTCGTCGTAGGCGCGCGCGGTCTCCGCGCTCCACGCGTCGCGCGCGGTGCCGTGCGCGGCGCGGAAGTCGCGCAGGAAGTGGTTGCGGGCGCGGTCGAGGCCGTCCTGGAGGACGACCCAGTCGCGCATCGTCTCGCGCACGCCTTCGCGCTCCGCGGGCGCGAGCGCAGCGGGCCACAGCCGCTCGGCGAGCGACGCGGCGCGCGGCGAGAGCTCGAGCTCGACGGCGGCCTTCTCGCCCAGGCCGCACGAGCCGGGGCCGCCGGCCGGGCGCTCGAGGTCGATGCCGCCGAGCGAGAGCCCGGCCGCGGTCCGCGCGCGCGAGGCGAAGACCGCCTCGCGCAGGAACGCGGCGGCGAGCTCCAGCCGTTCCTCCGCCTGCGACACGGCGCTCAGCAGTGCTGCGCGAAGGCCTCGGTCAGGCTGTTCGCGATCGTGGCCGGGTCGCGGCCCTCGATGTCGTGGCGCTGCCACATCTTCAGCACCT
>CADEGS010000007.1:0-35999 GCA_902826945.1 uncultured bacterium
GAGGAGGCCCGCGTGGACCTCGGCCTCCTGCGCGTCCCCGTCGGACGGTGACGCGCGGCCGACGCCGGTCGGCTCGCGCGTCGCCCGGCGCCAGCCGGTTGACGGGGGCCTGGAAGGGGCCGACCCTCTCGGGCCCATGTCCCTCCCGCCCGCGAGCGTCTTCGAGCGCCTGGACGCCGTCGTGCGCGCGGCCTGCGCCGAGCACGACCTGCGCGCGACGCTCGCGCTCGAGGGGGACGCGCTCGCGCTCGCCTTCGCCGGCCAGGAGGGCGCCGAGCCGGGGCAGATGGCGGAGGCGTTCGGGAACGAGCTCGCGGCGGCGGGCATGCCGTGGGACGCGCTGCGCGCGCTCGGCGGCGTCGACGAAGCCGGCCTCGAGCGCCGCGCCGCCGTCCTGCGCGTCGCGCTGGCGCGCATGCGCGTGTTGCTCGTCGAGTTCAACTCCTACATCTCGGGCGGCCTCGCCTGGGCGCTCGGCTCCGCCGACGAGCGCCTGCGCGCGCGCGGCCTCGCGATCTACCGCTTCCCCGCGCGCGCCCAAGTCGACGTCGTGGCCGAGGCGGACCGCGTGCGCATCGCCTTCCGCGCGGGCGACCTCGGCCAGGTGACCTCGTCGGGCTTCTACGTGCCGACGCGCGTGCGCGGCGATTTCTGCGCCACGCTCGAGTACCGGCTCGCCGCCTGGGAGCCCGGCGCGGGGGCGGCGAGCTTCGCGCTCTTCGCGCAGGACGAGGCCTCGACCCAGCGCTACTACGCGCAGCGCCGCTCGTCCGCCGGCGCGCCGCACGAGTGCTTCGCGAACTTCACGAACGCCGTCTTCAGCGCGCCGCGCGCCGTGCGCGCCCCCGAGGGCGCCTTGCGCGTCGAGCGCCGCGGCCGCACGGTCGTCTGCTCGCACCGCGAGGCCGGCCTCTGGAGCGAGCTCGGCCGCCACGAGGGCGACCCGCCGAGCGACGTGATCCTGGGCTCGAAGATCTGGTCGAGCGGCGTCTCCGGCCCGCTCGAGGCCCACGCGCTCACGCTCTCCATCGAGGGCGAGCTGCCGGCCGACCAGATCCCGCCCGTGCCGCTGCGGGCGGACCCGCGGGGCTAGCGATCCGGAAACGACCTCCTACGTCCACTCGAGCCACTGCTCGGCCACCGAGCGCCACAGCGGGTCGCCGTCCGCGTCGAAGCGCAGCAGGGCGTCGAGCAGCTTGATCCCGTGCACCGAGCGGCTCGCCACGACGCGCCGGACGAGCTCGGGCCAGGGCGCGGGTGCGCGGCGCACGTGGGCGCGCGGGGTGTAGGGCTCGCCATAGGCGACGTGCATCGCCACGACCGCCCTTCGCGCGTGCTCGACCAGGAGGCGCGCGTCCGCAGCGCCGACCTCCGGCAGGAGCCAGTCGAGGGCGGCGGGCCCGGTCACCGTGTGCAGCATCCACAGCCGGTGCCGCTCGAGCACGAGCATCTCGAGGAACCCCTCCGTCGCCACGCGCACGATCGCCTCGAGCTCTCCGCGCGCCTCTCCGCCGGACGGCGCGCCGACCGGGGCCGTCACGGCACGGCGCGTGAGGCGCTCGACGACCGCGTGGAAGGGGACGTCGTCGCGCTCGTCGAGCCAGGGGTGCTCGAGCGTCGCCAGCGTGGACTCGAGGTCGTGTCCCGTGAGACCGTCCGCGCGCGTGGGGAGCTCGACGTAGCGCGCCGCCCAGTACGCCAGGCCCATGGCCAGCTCGCTCCGGCGCGAAGGCGTGTCGCGCCGGCCGAGCGCGCGCACGGCGTGGCCGCTGCGGATCACGCCGTGGAATGCCGCCGCGCACGAGCCCGCTGCCAGGACGGGGACCCAATGTCCGACCACCGCGCGCCAGGACTCGTGCTCGAGCGAGCGACGGAAGAGGTCGAGCCAGTCGCCGAGGCGCTCGTAGTCGCCGAGGGCGCGCGCGGCGTCGCGCTCGCTCCCGAGCGCCCCGCGCCGTCCGGGCGTGCCCGCGTAGAGCGCCGCGCCCTCGACCCAGTCGCGCTCGATCGCCGCCTCGCGCCCCAGCGCCTCGAGCGCCTCCGCCGCCATGGGGTAGTGGTTCGCGCCCGCGCCGGCACGCTCGGGCAGGCCGTGCGCGTGGGCCTCGAAGAGCTCGTCCAGGCGCGCGGGCCGCTCGGCGGCGGGCGGCAGCGCGCGCGCCCCGCAGGCGACGAGCCCCGCGCTCCCCGCCGCGAGGAGCTGGCGTCGGTCGAGCTCCATGGACGGATTCTCGGCCAGGGCCGGCGGCGCGGCAAACCCGGCGCGTCGCGGGCAGGAAGCAGAGGCTCCCGCCCGCGGCGCGAGCACGCCGGCCGCGTCCGCCGCGGGGAATCCGACGCTCGCGTCCCGGCGGCGCCCGATTGCGGCTCTCCGGCGTCCCTTCAGGCGGCGAACAGATGGACGTCGTTGCCGAACTCGTCGGCGATCGCCAGCGTGGTCGCGAGGTCCGGGTCGCGCACGACGATGAAGCCGTCCGACACCAGGGTCTGCTTCCAGTTGCGGCGCCGCGAGCCGACCGGCAGGAGGTTCTCCCAGACGATCGCGGCCTGGTGGCGTGCGCGGAAGCGGTCGAGGCCGTCGATGCGGTGGATCACTCCCTCTCCCTGCGCTCGCTTGTAGACGTTGGCGACGTTGCACAGCCTGCGGTCGGGCTCGTCGAAGCGGCCGTGGCAGACCGCCTGCGCCCAGCCGCGGTAGACGTCGATGTCGCACGAGTAGTTCATCTGGTCGACCTGGTGAGCGCCCGGGGGGCGCGCCGCGATCTCGCCGAAGACCGCCTCGCCCGACGCGGTCAGGAACCACTCCATGTGCGTGAAGCCGGACTCGAATCCGAGCGCCAGGAGCGCCTCGCGCCCCAGCTCCACCCCGGCCGCGAGCCTGGCCTGGTCCGGGTCGCGCAGCGCGACCACCTGCGGGCTGATCCACTCGTTCGTGCGCGCCACCAGCGGCCGGGGGCGGTACCAGGCGACGCTGTGGAAGGCGGGCCGGCCGGCGATCGAGACGGTGTCGAAGGTGTACTCCTCGCCCTCGATGAACTCCTCGACCGAGACCTCCTCCACGTGCGCCACCGCCCCGATGACGCGCTCCAGCTCCCCGGCATCTTCCACCCGGTGGGTGTCCGCGGAGCCCGCGCCGGCGATCGGCTTGACGATCAGCGGGAACCCGATGCGCTCGGCCGCCGCGCGGATGGCGCGTTCTCCGCGCGCGGCCGCGTGGCGAGGGGTCCGGATCCCGGCCCGGTCGAGCGCCTGCTTCATGCGCTCCTTGTTCCGGAAGCGGAGGGTCGCCTCGACCCCGAGCCCGGGCGCGCCGAGCGCCTCGCGCAGGCGCGCCGCGACGAGCATCCCCGGCTCCCACAGGCACTCGACGCGGTCGAAGCCGCCGCGCCCGTGGCGCTCCAGGACGGCGCGCTCGACCGCCTCCTCGTCCCACAGCGACGGGACGACGAGGTGGCTCGCCAGACGGCTGCCCACCGCCGCGGGCAGCGCGGCCGCCGGCTGGTCGCCGATCCCGTGGACCTCGGCGCCGACCTCGGCCAGGCCGCGGACGAAGTGCGCCATCTCGCTCGGGTATCCGGGAGAGAAGAAGAGGACGCGGGCCAAGACGGATCCCTCGAGGCGAGAAGACGCGGAGTCTAGCAGGGGGGAACCGCCGGCGCCGGAGGGATGGGCTCCGGTCGAGAGAGCCGCGCGCACAGCGCTGCAAGGGCGGCCCGCTCCGGCACCAGCCGCGAACGCCGGGAGGCGCTGCGCTACGTCCGCGAGGCCTCGAAGATGCTCTGGATCGACTCGTCCAGGGCCTCGTCGAACTCCGCCTCGGACTGCTGCGCGGACAGACCCTCGGTGAGCGCGCGCGAGAAGCTCGCGATCATGCGGTGGTTGCGGGCGAGCCTGGCGTTGGCGTCGGCGCGGGTGTAGCCGCCGGAGAGGGCGACGACGCGCAGGACCGCCGGGCTCTCGATGCAGTCCATGTAGAAGTCGTCCTTCTCCGGCAGGGTCAGCTTGAGCATGACCTTCTGGTCGGCGGGGAGCTTCTGGAGCTGCGCGAGGAGGTTCTGCTTCAGGAGCTCCTCGGCCTTGGCCTTCTGCGGGCTCTTGATGTCGACCTCGGGCTCGATGATCGGGACCAGGCCGTGCTTCAGGATCTGGCGCCCGACCTCGAACTGCTGGTCCACCACGGCGCGCACACCCTCGGGGTCGGCGAGCTTGATCACCGAGCGCATCTTCGTGCCGAAGACGCCCTTCGACTTGGCGCGCTGGAGCAGCGCGTCGAGCTCGGGCATCGCCTTCATCACCTGCACGCCGTGCGCCTCCTCGGCCAGGCCCTTGTCGACCTTCAGGAAGGGCACGACGCGCTTCTTCTCCCACAGGTACTGCGCCGAGCCCAGGCCGTCGATCGAGCGGTCCATCGTGCCCTCGAACAGGATCGCGCCCAGGATGCGGTCGCCGTTGAAGGCCGGGCTCTTCACCATGCGCGAGCGCATCTCGTGCATCTTGGTGAACATCTGCTCCTCGCCCGCATAGGCGCTCTCGGGGATGCCGTAGAGCTTCAGCGCCTTCGGCGTGCTGCCGCCGCTCTGGTCGAGCGCGGCGAGGAAACCTTCCTGGGTACGGACCTTGCGGAGCTGCTTCTGGAACGACGAGGACATGGTCGGGCTCGCGAGGGGAGTGGTGGAGCGCGGCTGCGCGGGCCCAAGAGGATGCCCTGGACGGCGCCGATCGGCCACTGGCTCTCCGGCGCAGGAGGCGGGCCGGCGGGAGGAGGCGGCGGGCCGTGCGGCGCAGGGGGCGCGTGCGGGCGGACCGGACGAGTCCGCGGCCGAGACGCGGCGCCCGCGCTCACAGCCCGAAGCGCTCGCCCTCGCGCGCGACCTCGAGCCCCGCGCGGCGCAGCGCGTCGCGCTCGGGGCCCTCCCACAGCGCGGGGTTCGTGTGGTTCAGGTGCAGGAAGCGGATCTTCGCGCGCTCCGCGGAGGGGAGCGCGGCGAAGCGCTCGGCGCTGTGCGTCAGGAACGGGTGGGGGAAGCCGGTCATGTCGCGGCCGGGGATCTCGCCGTTCGCGTGGAAGGTGCCGTCGAGCCAGGCGCGCTCGACCTCGGCGAGGACGCTCTCGACGCGCGTGCCCTGCGCGTCCCACTCCTCCCAGGAGTCGATGTCGGGCAGGAAGAGCGCGCTGCGCGAGGGGCCGTCGATGCGCAGCGCGACGACCTCGGAGAACTCCTGGCGGTGGGGGACGAGGAGCGGCGTCACCGACAGGCGCTCGTTCAGGCGCTCTGTGCGGCCGGCGGCGAGCTCGCGCAGCTCCACGTTGCCGTACGCCACGAGCTGGCTCCACGGCCCGTTCGCGCGCAGGAAGGCCGCCATGCGCGGCATGACGAGGAGCGGCACGCCGCGCGCGCCCAGCGCCTCGTGCCCGAGGAAGCCCAGGCCGGCGTAGTGGCCGAAATGCGCGTGCGTGACGAGCACGCCGGCGAGGCCCGGCGGCGGAGCGGCGGGCGCGGGCGGCGCGAGCGCGTCGAGGCGGCGCAGCTGCTCGGCGAGGTCGGGCGTCGCCTCGACGAGCCAGCGCTCGCCCGAGAGCGGGTCCACGAGCCCCAGGCACGCGACGAGCGCGCGCCGCGCCGGCGCGCCCCAGCCGGCGGCCGAGCGGTCGCCCGCCTGCGGCGCGCCGCCGTCCTGCGCGATCCCGAGCACGACCACGAAGGGCGCGCGCGGGTCGGGAGCGTCGGAGCCCGGCGGAGCGGCGCTCCCGCTCGCGCGGCAGCCGAGCGCCGCCGCGAGGAGCGCCGCCGCCCAGGCCCGGCGCGCGCGCGACGCAAGTCGAGCGAAGCGCGCGCCGGGAGCGTGCGCGCGGCCGCCGCGCGCGCGAGGATCGTGGGGACGGCGGGAGCCGGGTGCGTGCACGTCCTCCTCTATACCTGGTCGAGCTGCTCCTTCTGCCAGCGGGCCCGCGAGCTCCTCGCGCGGCACGGGGTCGCCTTCGAGGAGCGCCCGCTCGACGGCGACCGCGCGCTGCGCGAGCGCCTGGCCGCTCGCTTCCCGCGGCCGGCGATGCCGCTCGTGCTGCTCGACGGGGAGCCGCTGGGCGGCCTGCCCGAGCTCGAGGCGTGGCTCGCCCGCCGCGGCGGGGGAGACCCCTAGGGGCGCCGGATCCTCTGGCCCGGCGGAGGGATTCCTCGTCCGATCGGCGCTCGGCCCGCCTCGCTTCGCCGGCCTCGCCGCGGGCCGTCCGGGCGAGAGGCCCGCCGCCGGCGAAAACCGCCGTGCCGCCCTCCGAAGCAGGTTCTCGAGACCTCCCGTGCGCGGCCGACCCCCCGCGGGCCGGGCCGCGGATCCGTTCGGTGCCGGTTCGGCCCGCTGGAGCCTCCGGGCCGATCGGGCCGAAAACATCTCCCACGGGGAGGCCCGTGCGGTCATCCTCTTGGCCCCCCGACCCTCCCGTCCCCCGCCATCGCATGACCACGACCGCCCTCCCGGCCCGAGCGCCTGCGCGTCCCGCGCAGAGCCCCCCGGAGCTGGACTGGACGAACATCGCATTCCTGGGCGCCGGCCACCTCGTGGCGCTCTTCGCGCTCGTGTACATGGCGGCGTTCCGCTTCTCCTGGGCGACGCTCGGCCTGGGCCTGCTCTGGTTCGCCCTGTGCGGCTTCGCGATCACCGGGGGCTACCACCGCCTGTTCGCGCACCCCTGCTACCGGGCCTCGCCCTGGCTGCGGGCCGTGCTGCTCTTCTTCGGAGCGGGCGCGTTCCAGAACTCGGCCCTGAAGTGGAGCTCCGACCACCGCGCGCACCACACGCAGACCGACACCGAGCGCGACCCCTACAACATCCGCCAAGGCTTCTGGTGGGCCCACATCGTGTGGATCTTCTACCGGGACACCGAGGGGGTGCGCGGCGTGAAGGACCTGGCGGCCGACCCGCTCGTGCAGTTCCAGCACCGCCACTACGTGTGGCTGGGCGTGCTCTCGGCCTTCGTGCTGCCGGCGGCGCTGGGGCTCCTGTGGGGCGACCCGCTGGGAGCGCTGCTCGTCGCGGGCTTCCTGCGCCTGGCGCTCCAGTGGCACGCGACCTTCGCCGTCAACTCGGTCGCGCACACGATCGGGAGCCAGCCGTATTGCCGCAAGGGCTCGGCGCGCGACAGCTTCTTCACGGCGCTGGTGACGCTCGGCGAGGGCTATCACAACTTCCACCACCGCTTCCAGCTCGACTACCGGAACGGCGTGCGCTGGTACCAGTTCGACCCGACGAAGTGGGCGATCTGGTCGCTCTCCAAGCTGGGCTGGACGAAGGAGCTGCGCCGCACCCCCGTCGCCGCCATCCGCCGCGCGCGGGAGCTGGTGGCGGCCGGAGAGGCCTGAACGGCGCTCGGCGCTCCCGCGCGGGTGCGGTAGCATCCGCGGCATGAAGCGCATCCTCCTGGCCCTGGCCGCGGGGCTCGCCGCCTGCCAGGCGCCGCAGACCGGCATCGTCGAGGCGAGCGCCCCGGAGCCCAGCGTCCGCCCGGGCGTGAACACGTCGTACCTGGACCCGGCGCTCGACCTGGCCGCCTTCACCGAGCGCTTCGAGGGCGAGGCGCGCGAGATCGCGCAGGCGCGCGTCGCGATCGTCGACGCGATCGGCCTGCGCAAGGGCATGGCCGTGGCCGACGTCGGCGCGGGCACGGGGCTCTTCCTCGAGCTCCTGGCCGAGCGCGTCGGCCCGCGCGGCACCGTGTACGAGCTCGACATCGCGCGCCCGTTCGTCCAGCACCTGCGCGCGCGCGCCGCGGAGGCCGGGCTGCGCCACGTCAAGGCGCGCATGTGCAGCGACCACTCGATCGGCCTGCCGCGGAACAGCATCGACGTCGCCTTCCTGTGCGACGTCTACCACCACTTCGAGTATCCGCGCTCGACGATGGAGTCGATCGCCAGCGCGCTCAAGCGCGGCGGCCAGGTCGTGATCGTCGACTTCGACCGCGTGCCCGGGCAGAGCCGCGACTGGGTGCTCGAGCACGTGCGCGCCGGCCGCGCCGAGGTGATCGCCGAGATGGCCTCGTACGGCTTCGAGGCGATCGAGGAGGTGCGCGTGGACGGCCTGAGCGAGAACTACTTCCTGCGCTTCGCCAAGCGCTAGGGGAGGAAGCGGCGTGGCGTACGAGGTCGAGGACGCCGCGCGGCTCCTCGAGCGCACGCCCGCCCTGCTCACGGCCTGGCTCGGGGGCCTGCCGGCGAGCTGGACGCGCTGCGACGAGGGCCCGGAGACCTGGAGCGCCTTCGACGTCGTCGGGCACCTGATCCACGGCGAGCGCACGGACTGGATCCCGCGCGCGCGGCTCGTGCTGGAGTCGGACGGCGTGTTCGAGCCGTTCGACCGCTTCGCGCAGAAGGAGGCGTCGCGCGGCAAGACGCTCGACGAGCTGCTGGCCACCTTCGCCGCGCTGCGCGCGGAGAGCGTCGCCGCGCTGCGCGGCTGGCGCCTCGCGCCCGCGGACCTCGAGCGCCCGGGCGTCCACCCGGCCTTCGGGCGCGTCACGCTCCGCCAGCACCTCGCGACCTGGGTCGCGCACGACCTCGACCACCTGGCGCAGATCGCGCGCGTGATGGCGCGCCGCTACGCCGAGGACGCGGGGCCCTGGCGCGCGTACCTGCGGATCCTGGGGTGAGGCGGGGCCTCAGGCTTCCCGCAACAGCACCGCGCGCGCGTAGAGCAGCTCGAAGCCGAGCCGCTGCACGTTTTCCTGCGACTTCGAGCCGGGCTGGGTCGTGACGACGGCCACGTCGCAGCCGGCGCGGCGCGCCTCGTCGAGGCGCGTCGCGAGCAGCGCGCTCTGCACGCCGCGGCGGCGCTGCTCGGGCACGGTGGCCGCGCCGCAGAGCTGCGCCACGCCCTCGCACAGGCGCATGCTGGCGCCGCCCGCGGCCCGGCCGCCGCGGCGCGCGAGGTAGCGCAGGAAGCTCTCGCCCGAGGCCAGGTCGCCGATCGCCTCCTCGAGCATCTCGCGCGGGAAGGACTCGTCGGAGGGCACGCCCTGCAGGTCGGGGTGCGCAAAGCCCGTGACGACGACGTCGAGCCACTCGTCGAAGCCCTCGGGCCCGCTGCGCGCGACCTCGACGTCGGCCGCGGCGGGCGGCCAGCCGCCGCCCTCGAGCGCGAGGCCGAGCACGTTCTCGAAGCCGACCAGCGCGTAGCCGCGGCGCGTCAGGAGCGCGCCGATCTCGGGGTCGGCGAGCGTCGCGAGCTCGACGCGCACCGGACAGCCGACGCGCGCGTAGAGGTGCTCGATCTCGTCGAGCAGCGCGCCGTCGAAGCCCGCGGCGAAGCCCAGGCCCGAGACCTTGTCCAGCGGCGCGTCGGGCGCGCTGAAGGCCGCCACGCCGCCCGCCACCGGACGCACGAAGGCGCCGGGCGACGGCCGGCGGCGCAGCGCGGCGGCCACGCCGTCCTCGAGCAGGCGGCACTCGGCCCGCTCGACGCGCGCGACGAGGGCCGGGGAGGCGAAGAGCGAGCCCAATGCGTGCCGCTCGCGAGGGTCAGCGCTCGGCCACGAGCGCGGCGAGCTTCTCGCGCACCTTCTCCGCGTGGCCTTTGGCGCTGACCTTGGCCCAGTGCCAGGCGACCTTGCCCTCGGGGTCGATCAGCGTCGTCGAGCGGATCACGCCCACCGACTTCTTGCCGTAGAGCGTCTTCTCGCCCCACGCTCCGTACTTCTCCATGACCTTGTGCTCGGGGTCGGAGAGCAGGCGCACCTTCAGCTTGTGCTTGGCGATGAACTTCCGGTGGCTCTCGGGCGAGTCGGGGCTGCAGCCGAGCACGGTGCACTCGAGCTTCTCGAAGGCCTTCAGCCCGTCGGTGAAGTCGCAGGCCTCGGTCGTGCAGCCGGGCGTGTCGTCGCGCGGGTAGAAGTAGAGGACGACCCAGCCGCCGGCCAGGTCGCCGAGGCGCACCTTGGCGCCGTCCTGGTCGGGCAGGGTGAAGGCCGGGGCGCGTTTACCGATCTCGATCATGGTCGCTCTCCTGGGTCGCGGGCCTCCCGCGAGACGGGAGAGGGTAGCGGCCGGAGCGCGTCCGCGCAGCAGCCGCGCGCCGGCCCGTCGGGCCGGGAGCCGCTACGATGTGGCCCCTCGTCCCAGGAGACCCACGCCATGCTCTCGTTCGCCCTCGCCCTGGCGCTCGCCGCGCCGCTCCCGCAGTCGGCCACGCACGCCTTCTCCGTCGAGGACATGCTCGCGATGCAGCGCGTGTCCGGGCCCGCCGTGTCGCCCGACGGCACGCAGGTCGCGTTCACGCTGCGCACGACCGACGTCGCGGCGAACCGCGGGCGCACCGACGTGTGGGTCGCGCCGACCGCGGGCGGCACGCCGCGGCGGGTGACCGCGCACGAGGCGAGCGACTCCTCGCCCGTGTGGGCGGCCGACGGCGCGGCGCTCTTCTTCCTCTCGACGCGCGGCGGCTCGTCGCAGGTGTGGCGCATCGCGCTCGCCGGCGGCGAGGCGGAGCCGGTGACGCGCTTCCCGCTCGACGTCAGCAACTTCGGCCTGGTGCCGGGCAGCGAGCGCCTGTGGTTCACGACCGACGTCTGGCTCGACGCCAAGACGCTGGCCGAGACGGCCGAGCGCGACGCCGCGGCGGCCGCGAGCCCCGTGCAGGCGAAGGTCTACGACCGCCTGCTCTTCCGCCACTGGGACACCTGGGAGGACGGCAAGCGCAGCCACGTCTTCGTCTGGCGCATCGGGAGCGACGAGGCGCCGCGGGACCTGATGGCCGGCATGGACGCCGACGCGCCGACGCATCCCTTCGGGGGCGCGGAGGAGATCGCCGTGTCGCCGGACGGCCGGGAGCTCGTCTTCGCCGCCAAGCTGGAGGGTCGCGAGGACGCCTGGTCCACGAACGTCGACCTGTGGCGCGTGCCGACCGACGGCTCGCAGGCGCCCGAGCGCCTGACCGCCGCCAACGAGGCGATGGACAACGCCCCCGCGTACTCGCCGGACGGGCGCTGGCTCGCGTGGCTCGCGATGGAGCGTCCGGGCTACGAGGCCGACCGCCAGCACGTCGAGCTGCTCGAGCGCGCGAGCGGCAAGCAGCGCGCGCTGACCGGCCAGTGGGACCGCTCCGCGAGCGAGCTCGCCTGGTCGGCCGACGGCAAGACGATCTGGGTCACCGCCGACGACGTCGGCAACCACGCGCTGTTCGCGGTGGACGTCGCCAGCGGCGCGGTGAAGCGGCTGGTCGAGAAGGGGACCTGCGGCTCGCCGGCGGCGGTCGCGGGCGGGCGCGTGCTCTTCGCGCACGACGACCTGCGCTCGCCGGTCGAGCTCTGGACGATCGCGGCCGACGGCTCCGACCGCCGCGCGCTGACGTCCTTCAACGCCGAGCGCGTGGCCGCCGCGCGCATGGGCGCCTACGAGCAGTTCACCTTCGCCGGCGCGAAGGGCGACACCGTGCACGGCTTCCTGGTGAAGCCCGCCGACTTCCAGCCCGGACGCCGCTACCCGGTCGCGTTCCTGATCCACGGCGGCCCGCAGGGCTCCTTCGGCGACCACTTCCACTACCGCTGGAACCCGCAGGCCTACGCCGGCGCCGGCTACGCGGCGGTGATGATCGACTTCCACGGCTCCACCGGCTACGGCCAGGCCTTCTGCGACGCGATCCGCGGCGACTGGGGCGGCGCGCCCTACGAGGACCTGATGAAGGGGCTCGACGCCGCGCTCGAGAAGTACCCGTTCCTCGACGGCGAGCGCGTCGCCGCGCTGGGCGCCTCGTACGGCGGCTACATGATCAACTGGATCGCGGGCCACACCGATCGCTTCCGCTGCCTCGTCAACCACGACGGCAACCTCGACGAGCGCCTGGCCTACTTCGACACCGAGGAGCTGTGGTTCCCCGAGTGGGACCACCAGGGCGTGCCCTGGGAGGAGCCCGAGCACTACGCGCGCCACAACCCGATCGACTTCGTCGCGCAGTGGAAGACGCCGATGCTCGTGATCCACGGCGCCCTGGACTTCCGCGTCGTCGAGACGCAGGGCATGTCCACCTTCACCGCTCTCCAGCGCCGCGGCATCCCCTCGCGCTTCCTCTACTTCCCCGACGAGAACCACTGGGTGCTGAAGCCGCAGAACAGCCGGCTCTGGCACCAGACCGTGCTCGGCTGGCTGGCCGAGTGGGTGCCGGCGGAGAACGGCTGAGCGCCGCAGGCATCCCGCCCGAGCCGTGAACGGCGCGCGGCGTGGGCCGCTCCGCCCGGAGCGGTGACCACGCTGGCCTGCGCGGTGCGCGGCGGGGAGACTCCTGCACGCGTCCATGTCCACCGTCCCTCCGCTCCCGCTCCTGGCGCTGCTCGCCCAGCCTTCCGCGGAACGCTTCGACGCTCCCGGCTGGCTGTGGGTCGCCTTTCTGGCCGGCATGGTCGTGGTGCTCCTGGTCGACCTGTTCGTCCTGCACCGCGACGCGCACGCCATCTCCACCAAGGAGGCGGCGCTCTCGTCGGCGGCGTGGATCGGGCTGGGGCTCGCCTTCATCGCCCCGGTGTGGCTCGTCCTGGGCCCGCGCGCGGCCAACGAGTACACCGCCGGCTACCTGATCGAGAAGTCGCTGTCGATGGACAACGTCTTCGTGTGGGCGGCGGTGCTCGACTTCTTCGCCGTCCCGGCCCGCTACCGGCATCGGGTGCTCTTCTGGGGCATCTTCGGCGCCCTCGGGCTGCGCGCGGTGTTCATCTTCACCGGCGTCGCGCTGCTCGAGCGCCTGACCTGGCTCGTGTTCGTGCTGGGCGGGCTCCTGGTCGTGACCGCCTGGCGCCTCGCGACGCACGAGGCGGGCGACGTGCACCCCGAGCGCAACCCGCTGCTCAAGCTCATGCGGCGCTTCGTGCCGGTCACGGCCGACTTCCACGAGCAGCGCCTCTTCGTGCGCCTGAACGGGCGCTGGATCGCGACCCCGCTCTTCGTGACGCTGGTCCTGATCGAGGCCACCGACGTCGTCTTCGCGATCGACTCGGTGCCGGCCATCCTGGCGGTCAGCCGCGACCCGTTCGTGGTCTTCAGCTCGAACGCCATGGCCATCCTCGGCCTGCGCGCGCTCTACTTCGTGCTGGCCGGCGCCAGCCAGCGCCTGGTCTACGTCAACAAGGGCCTGGCCGTCATCCTGCTCTACGTGGGGATCAAGATGATCGTCTCCTACTGGATCCACCTGCCCACCTGGCTGTCCCTGGCCGTCATCGCCCTGGTCCTGACGGTGACCGTGTGGGCCTCGCTGCGCGCGACGCGCGCCGGGAGCGACGCCGGACGCCGCGGAGGCCCGGCGTGACGATCGAGCGCATCCTGGTCGGCGCCGACGTCTCGCCCGGCTCGCAGCGCGCCGTCCTGTGGGCCGCGGAGCTCGCGGCCGCGCTCGGCGCGCGCGTCGTCGTCGCGCACGTCTTCGAGCCGCTCGCGCGCCTGGGCGAGCTCGCGCCCGGCAGCGATCTCGGCGCGCTGCGCGAGCGCACGGCGCGCGAGCTCGGCCCGCTGCTCTGCCGCGCGCTGGCCGAGCGCGGCGTCCCCTACGAGACGCGCCTGGTCGAGGGCCAGCCGGCCCGGGCGCTGGCCGACCTGGCCGAGGAGCTCGACGCCGACCTGATCGTCGTCGCCGCGCGGCGCCGGACGTCGGTGGCGAGCTTCGTGCTCGGCAGCACCTCGTCCCGCCTGTCGGGGCTCACGCGACGGACGGTGGTCCTCGTCCACCCGGAAGGACCCTGAGCGCGGCTCCGTCGCGGAATCGCCCGCGCGCGCGTCCCGCTCAGCCCGGCAGCGGCGCGCGCGGCTTCGGCTTCTGGATCCACTTGCCGTTCTTGGGCAAGAGCCAGTCGCCCGGGCCGGCGCGCTTGAAGAGATCCTGCCCGCTGCGCTCGGCGACGTACTCGACCGGCACCGGCTTCTCGGGCGTGGACTCCTCCTCGGCGATCAGCGCGTAGATCGCCTTGCGATCGGCGTTCTCCCAGCCGAGGAAGGTGCGCAGCGCGACCTTCTCGTCCCGGTAGTCGATCGTCTGCTCGAGGTCGGTGTCCTTGACGCCGCCGAGGTAGCCCTCCCAGGTCTCGCCGAGCTTCCCGGCGGCCTTCAGCGCGCGCACCGTCGGCAGGCGCTCGGCGGCGCGCTTCTGGAGCTCCTCGCGCGTCTCCGGCACGGACGACGCGGAGGCGAGGGCGAGCGCGGCGACGAGGCCGCACAGCAGGGCGACGAGGGAGCGGATCACGGGCGTTCCTCCGCGGTCGTGGACGCCGCCTGCCGCTCGACGGAGTCCCAGAAGTCGGCGACGGCCTGGTCGACCTGCACGCGGATGTTCACGTCGAGGACGATGTGCAGCGGCTCGTCGTCCTTCGGCCCGACCTGGATGCAGCCCAGGGCGAGGCACAGGATCGCGCCCGCCGGCAGAAGCGTTGCTCGCATCACTGGAAGCCTTTCTTCGCGCGCTGCGCGATGATAGCCCCGTCGAGCAGGACGTCAAAGCCGTGGACGTTCGCGTCCAGCAGCACCTCCTGCTCCGCGCCGGGGGCCTTGCCGCGCCCGCGCACGCGAAAATGCGCCGCGCCGCCGCGCGCGCGCGCCTCGAGCTCGCCCCGCAGCACCGTGTACTCGAGGTCGCGCAACGCGCGCCGCCCGACCTCGGGCAGGCTCGCGAGCAGCGCGTCCGCGCCGAGGATCTGCAGGCGGCCCACGCCCGGCGCGGCGTAGAGGAAGCCGTCGCCGTAATCGACCGCCGGCCAGTCCACGCGCACGGGCAGGTGGCCGTACAGCGCGCCGGTGCCCGTGACCTCGCCGCGCGCGAAGACCTCGAGCACGCGCCCCAGGTCGAGGTCCTCGACGATCACGTCGGTGTCGAGCACCGGGTCGGCGGGGTCGATGCGCGTCGCGTGGAGCGACACCCGCCCGCCGGCCCAGCCGCACGACGCGCGCTCGACGAGGAGCGAGCGCGCGCTCTCGAGCCCGAGGACGAGCTCGCCCTCCTCCAGCTCGAGCGCGCCCAGGCGCCCGCGCGCAATCGTGACGCGCTGGCCGCCGGGCGCGTGCGGCGGCGCGAGGCCGTCGAGCTCGATGGCGGCGTCGATGCCCGCGAGCGACGCGTCCCACGTCTCGCTCGCGAGCGAGGCGCCCGCGAGCGTCAGCGTCGCGCGCGAGGCGAGCCGCCCGCCGCGCAGCGCCGCGCGCGCGTCGAGCGCGAGCGCGCCGCCGAGGCGCAGGCCCGCGAGGGCGCCCGAGAGCGGCAGGGGCGCCTCGGGGTCGAGCGCGAAGCGCGGCACCGCGAGCGTCGCCTCGCCCGCGCGCGCGCGCAAGTCGAGCGCGGCCTCGAGCGCCGCGTCCAGGCCCGCGAGCGGCGACCAGCGCGCGCTGGCCAGCGCGCGCCCGTCGTCCACGGCGAGCGCGCCCGCGATCCCCGGCAGGAGGTCGTCGCCGAGCCACACGGCCGCGCTCTCGAAGGAGCCTCCCTCCTCCAGCGGCGCGCCGAGCGAGAACGGCACGCGCGCGCCGAGGTCGGCGACGACCAGGCGCGCCGCGGGGAGCGAGACCTCGGCGCCCGACACGGAGAGCGCACCGCGCACGCGCGGCGCGCCGCCCGCCAGATCGGCCTCCGCGCGCGCCTCGAGGGCGCCGAGCCGCGCCTCGCCGCCCTGCCAGCGCGCGCGCGGCTCGCTCTCCGCGGCGCTCGCGAGCCGCAGCGCGAGGCGCGCCTCCTCGCGCCAGCGCGCGCCGAGCGGCGCGGAGCCGCGCGCCTCGAGGACGAGCGCGTCGGCGCGCACGCCGGCCGCGTCGCCGTCCGCCGGCGCGAGCGCCAGGCGCCCGTCGAGCGCCAGCGTCCCGCGCTCGCCCGCGCGCTCGAGCGCGAGGCGCAGCTCGTCCACGCGCGCCGCGCCCAGCGCGCCCGCGGGGAGCGTCGCCGGCGCGTCGAGCCGCAGCGCGAGCGCGGCCTCGTCCGGGCCGGCGTGCGCCTCGAAGCCGGCGGCGAGCGACGCGTCGCGCGCCTCGAGCCCGCCGGCCGCGGCGCGCGCCGCGCGCGCGGCGAGCCGCCCGCCGCGCAAGGCGACGCTCCAGCCGCCGGGCGCCTCGCCCGCGTCGGCCTCGAGCGCGGCCTGCACGCCGAGCGTCGGGCGCTCGAGCGCGATGCCCGCCGAGGCGAGCGCGGGCGCGAGCGCTCCGGCGAGCCCGTCCGCGAGCACCAGGTCGAGCGTGCCGCGCGCCGTCGGCCGCGCGGGGAGCCCCGCGACCTCCAGGGCGAGCGCTGCGCGCTCCTCGGGCGCCGCGCGCCGCGCGAGGCTCGCGCGCACGCTCGCGGTGCCCGCCGCCGTCGCGCGCGCGTCGAGCGCGAGCGCGAGCCCGCCCAGCGCGACCGGCAGCGCGTCGGCGTGCAGCGCGCCCGCATCGAGCGCCAGCCGTACGCTCGCGTCGGCGAGCGGCACCGGCTCGTCGCCCTCGGCCGGCACGTCGAGGCGCAGCCGCACGCCGTCGGCCCAGACGCGCGTCCCGAGCAACGCGCCGCTCCACGCCAGCGGCTCCGCGGTGAGCGAGCCAGCGAGCGCGAGCGCGCCGCCGGCGCCGCGCGCGACGCGCGCTTCGAGCCGCGCGCCGCCCGCGACCGCGCCCGGGACGTCGAAGCCCGCCAGCGCGCCCAGGTCGAGCCATGCCTGCAGCGCGGGCAGCGCTCCCTCGACGCGCAGCTCCGCGCGGCCGTCGCGCGTGTCCCACGTGCCCTCGGCGCGCAGCGTCGCGCCGAGCGCCTCCGCGCGCGCGTCGAGCGCGAGCAGGGAGCCCTCGCGCACGCGCGCGCGCAGCGCGAGGGCCACCTCGCACCGCTCGCCCTCCGCCTGGACGACCAGGCGCGCGCCCTCGAGCACGAGCTCGTCGAAGGGCAGCGGCGTGGGCTCGCCGGGGCCGCGCTCCAGCCTTGCCAGCGGGCCGAGATCGAGCGCGCCATCGCGCACGCGCGCCTCGAGCACGAGGTCGCGCAGGATCGCGCGCCGCACGCCGCCGGCGAGCAGGTCGCGCGGGCCGTAGCGCAAGCTCACGTGCCCGATCGCGATCCGGCCCTGCGCGAGCACCACGTCGGCGATCTCCACGCCGCCGGCCGAGACGCTGCGCACGTCGAGCCGCGCCGGCCCGAGCCCCGCGCGCTCGAGCGCGCGCGCGGCGGCCCGCTCGACGAGCGCCGGCAGCGCGAGCGCGACCGCGACGAAGAGCGCGAGCCCCGCTCCGACCACCGCGCCAAGCGCCCTGCGCCGCCGCGCCCGCATCGCAGGATGCTACGCGCCCCCCCCGCGCCGGGCGCTGGTACAGTGTCGCGCCCTCGCTCCCGCCGCCCCGCCTGGCGCCCGCCGATGACGCTCCCGCTCGCCGCTCCCGCCGCTCCGTCGCGCCGCGTCGCTGGCTTCCTCCGGAGGACGCGATGAGCGCCCCCGAGCGCGCGCACCTCGAGCGCCTGCAGCGGCTCTACCACGGCTCGGGCATCGCCCGCACGCTCGGCCTGCGGATGGAGGTCGAGGACGGCCTGCCGATCTTCCGCCAGCCCTACGACGCGCGCTTCGACCACATCCTGCACGACGTGCACGGCGGCGTGATCGCGACGATGGTGGACATGGCCGGCTGGACGCTCGCCGCCGCGCAGTACCCGACCTGGGTCGTCACGACGGAGTTCGGCCTCAAGCTGATCGACGTCGCGGGGCGCGAGACGCTCGTCGCGCGCGGACGGCTCCTGCGCGCGGGGCGCAAGCTCGCCGTCACGACGATGGAGGTCGCGACCGAGAGCGGGAGGCTGGTCGCCGTCGGCTCGGGGACGTACGCGGTGACGAGCGCGCCCTATCCCGACGCCGCGCCCGCGCCCGGCTGATCGCTGCGCGCGCGCCGTTGGCAGAACGGCAACGCCCGTTGGAGCATCTTGCTCGCGGGCGGCGCGGCGCGGGATGCGCCCGGCGGGAGCGCACGGGGGACGCGAAGCGGATTCTCGCGAGCGACGCAAGTCCTTCAGCGGCGGTGTCTTGAGTCCTGTGCGCGCCGGTGTCGCGGCCGCGCTCAACGCGCCGCGCACCCGAGTTGCAGGAGGTCTCGCGAGCGACCGAGCGGCGGTCGCGCCCTCCGCAAAGCACCTCGAGCCCCGCGTCCTGCCGGCTCGCGCAGGACCCAAGACGACCATGCGAAGCGCACTCCACACCGCGTTCGGCGGCCTGGCCCTCGCGGGCCTCCTGGCCGCGCCCTCGTTCTCGAAGCAAGAGGTCCGCCGGCAGCAGGAGAAGCCCCTCGGCGGCGGCGCCGCGCAGGGCGCCGCCCAGGTCGGGGAGCAGGAGCAGGAGCTGGACCTGACGCTCGGCAGCGAGACGATCTCCTTCCGCGTGACGCGCGGCGGTGCGCCGATCGCCGTCCCGACCGGCGCGGCGGACGCGCGCGACGGCGCGGGCCCGCGGCCGACCGGCGCGCGCGAGGAGCTGCGCTTCGACCTGCGCGCGCAGGCCGGCATCCAGACGGGCGCGCTGCAGCTCACCGTCGAGGTCTCCCGCGCCGGCGCGGCCCTCGACGCTGGGTCTGCGCCGGGGGCCGAGGCTCGCAAGGACGTGCCCGCGGGCCGCGAGGACAAGTCCGCGCCCGCCGCCGAGCGCGGCGGCGCCCTGGGCGACGCCACGACCTACAAGATCGCGCTCGACGCGGACGGGCGCATCCGCAGCGTGCAGAAGACCGGCGGCGAGGCGCTCCTGGACGAGCAGCACCTGCGCTGCAGCCTGGCCGTGATCCTGGGCTCGGGCCTGCACGCCGAGCCGCTGGAGAGGGGGCGCGTGTACCCGATCGCGGAGGGCGCCTCGGTCCTCTCGGCGGGCGCGGCGGACGCCTCCGCCGGCCGCACGGGCCAGTTCGGCGGCGGCAAGGACCTCGCGTTGCGCTTCGAGGGCCTGCGCGACCGCGTCGGCGGGCCGCGCGGCCAGGACGCGGGCTTCACGGTGCTGGCGGACGAGGGCGCCGCGGCGCACGGCGCCGCGCTGGGCGCGGGTCGCGCGCAGGACGGCAGGCCCGCCACGACGCCGAGCACCCGCGAGGGCGAGCGCATGACGATCGGCACGGCGACCTACTCGACGGCCGACGGCCTCGTGCAGCGCTTCGAGGTCCGGCCGCAGCCGACCTCGCTGCAGGAGAGCGCTCGGAGCGGCGTGCAGGACGACTCGCCCGCCGCGGGCATCGACCCCAGCCGCATGGAGTCGTTCCTGGTCGAGCGCATCGCGGCGCGCTGAGGCGCGCCGCGGGAACGGCGGTCGGTCCTGAGCCGGTCCGATCGCCTTGGGCCGCGTCCGGCTGCGACCGGACGCGGCCCTTTTTCCATTGGCGCATGCGCCGCAATCGTTTGTACACGCTTCCGCGAACGGCTCGGCCCGCGCAGCACCTGCGCGGAGGCGACACCCGCGCACGCGCCCGGGGACGCCGTTCGTGGCGAGAGCGGCTCGAGATCGCGCGCGTGGGTACGAGCCTTGCAGGCATTCGCGTCGAGGGGCGAATGGGCTCCACCGACGGTCGTCGCGACCGGCGCAGGCCACGCCGCTCCGCGGTTCCCGCGGCCCGAGCAACGAGCGCAAGCGCGAGACGGATCCGATCCCCCCCCGGACCGCTCGTGCGACGAGGAGGCGGAGGGCTCCTGGGCCCTCCGCCCTCCTTCTTCTCGGCCCCTCGTCGGAGACGCGCGCGGCCGGCCTCCGGGTGCACCCCGGAGACCGGCCGCTCGAGAAAGAGAGAGAGAGGCGGCTATTGCTCGCTCGCCTGCCGCAGGAAGAGGAAGTGGGTGCCGCCGCGCGAGCGCACGAGCAGGCGCACGCCCCGCGCGCCCTCGCTCTCGCGCAGCGCCTGCGAGCACTCGCGCGCGGAGTCCACCGTCTGGCCGTCGACCGAGAGGATCACGTCGCCGTGCGCGAGGCCGCTGTCCTCCGCGGCCGAGCCCGGCTCGACGCCGCGCACGAGCACGCCGTGCTCGACGCCGAGCGCCCCGGCCTCGTCCCGGCTCAGGTCCTCGAGCTGCAAGCCCCAGCGCTGCGCGAGCGGAGCGCGCTCTCCGCGAGCCGGCGCGGCCTCCGGATCGGTCGGGCGCTCGGCGAGCGTGACGAGCACCGCGCGCTCCTCGCCGCCGCGCAGCGTGGCCAGCCTGACCTCCCGATCGGGGCCGAGCGCGGCCACGCGCTCGCTGAGCTGCTCGGGTCCGGAGATCGGCTTGCCGTCGAGCTCGGTCACGATGTCGCCGGGCGCGAGGCCGGCCCGCTCGGCCGGGCTGCCGTCGACGACCTGCGCGACGAGCGCGCCCTGCGTGCCCTGCGCGCCGAACGAGCCGGCCAGCTCGGGCGTCAGGCCCTGGATCGACACGCCGAGCCAGCCGCGCGTGACGCGGCCCTCGTGCAGGAGCTTCTTCCACACGCTCTCCACGGTGGCGCTCGGGATCGCGAAGCCGATGCCGTCGCTGCCGCCGCCGGAGCTGCGGATCGCGGTGTTGATGCCGATCACGTTGCCGTCCAGATCCACCAGCGGGCCGCCGGAGTTGCCCGGGTTGATGGCCGCGTCGGTCTGGATCAGGTCCTCGTAGGTCGCGATGCCGACGCCGCGGCGGCCCTTGGCGCTGATGACGCCGACCGTCACGGTGTGGTCGAGCCCGAAGGGGTTGCCCACGGCCACCACCCAGTCGCCCGCCTCGACGGTGTCGCTGTCGCCCAGGCGCGCGGCCGGCAGGTCGTCCTCGTCCACGCGCAGCACGGCCAGATCCGTCTCGGGGTCCGCTCCGGCGAGCGTCGCGGAGAGCTTGCGGCCGTCGTGCAGCGTGACCTCGAAGCGGGTCGCGCCGTTCACGACGTGGTTGTTCGTCACGATCGCGCCGTCGGCGTCCACGATCAGGCCCGTGCCCTGCCCGCGCAGGCTCGGCATCGGCGTCAGCTCCTGCCCGAAGGGCGCCCGCCCGCCGAAGAAGTGCTGCAGGAAGCCGTCGCCGAAGGGTACCGGCTGCATCTGCCCGCGCAGGCGCGGCGTCGCGGCCTCGCGGATGGCGGTGATGCCGACGACCGACGGGCTGATGGAGCGCGCGACGCCGCGGAAGGCCGCGGAGAGCGACCGCGCGGCGTCGAGGTCGTGCTCGTTCTCCGACGCGCCGGCGTGGGTCGCGCCGGTGAGGAGCGCGCCCGTGCCCCCGCACAGCGCGAGGGCCAGCGCGAAGCTGGTGAAGGTCCGGGTAGGGGTTCGAATGGACATGGTTCTGCTCTTCACGGCTGGGTGTCGATGGAACGGTCCGCAGGCGCGGCGTGCGCGCGGACGGCGGAGCACGGCGTCCGGCGAGCGCTCGCGAGCCGGCGGCGGGCGCGTGCGCCCCGTACGTTCGGGCGCGCGCTTCGATCCGCGGCGAGCGGCTCGCGGAGCCTCTCGCCGGCCCTTGCTACGGCGCGCCGGGGCGGGTGTTGGAGGAGCCCTCAGCGGGGAGCGGCGCGGCCGCGCGCGGCGTTTTCGTTTGTAGATCGCCCCGGCAAGCGCTTCCGGATGCGGCCTGCCGCGGGCGCCGTGGGGGTCGCCGCGCGGAGCGCTGGCGCCGGAGGAGAGGGGGAACGCCGTTTGCCGAGGCCGTCGCGAGGACGCCTCGGCCTCCGCTCGTTCGGCGCGTCACCCAAATCACCACGGAGCAACCCCCGATGCGATCCCTATCCGCCGTCCTCGCCGCCACCGCGCTCCTCGCGACGACGTCCTCGGGCCAGAGGGACGTCCGTCCCTCGTCCTTTCCCACGCCCGGCGACGCCGAGCTCGACGCCTTCCTGATGCCGTCGGCGGACACGACCGCCGTCGTCGTGCGCGTGCGCGGCGCGGAAGGCCACACCGCGATGGTGATCGCCACGCCGACCGGGCGCTTCGAGCCGACGGTGCTGGGCGTGATGCGGCTCGCGCCGGACGGCGACGGCGGGATGAGCCTGCGCGTGCCGAACGCGCTGCTGGCGAGCCTGCCCGAGGGCCTCTGCTACGACCTGGCCGCCGTCTACAACGACCTCTCGGCGGGCGTGCTGCGGCTCAGCGCCTGGCAGACGCTGATGCTGGGCACGCCGGTCTGCGAGCTCCTGGGCTTCAACCAGGACCCGCTCGGCACGCCGCTCGAGGCCGGCGAGGAGATCACGGAGCAGTTCGCCCCGATCGGCCTGCACATCTCGGCGGTGAACCGCACGAGCGGCCACCCCGACAAGGTCATCGTCTTCGACTCGAACAACGTCACCGGCGAGGACGACGACCTGATGACGCCCGGGACCGGCGTGAACAACACGCTGCCGCTCAACAACCTCCTGATCGTCGCCGAGGACGACGTGGACCTGGACGGCGACGGCCTGGTCGACGATCCCGACGACGAGGAGGAGGGCGGCGTCATCACCTTCGAGTTCGACGACCCGGTGAGCTTCTGCGCGATCCGCATCGTGGACCTCGACGACGGGGCCGGCAGCGAGATGCGCTTCTTCCGCGACGGGATGCCGGTGGACACCCTGGCGCTCTCGTCCCTCGGGAACAACTCGGTGACGATCATCGCCGGCCTGGTCGAGCTGTTCGACACGATGGAGATCGACCTCACGGGCTCGGGCGCGATCGCGAACTTCGCGTTCGTCTTCTGCCCGACGACGGTCGGCTTCGACGCGTTCTCGAGCGGCCTCGAGACGGGCCTCGAGGCGGGCGAGGTCTTGACCGACCAGCTCGCCACGATCGGCCTGCAGGTCTCCGCGACCAACGCGATCGCGGGCCATCCCGATCAGGCGATCCTGTTCGACAGCTCCGCGCCCACCGGCGAGGACGACGACCTGATGACGCCCGGGCCGGGCGTCGGGAACGACGTCGCGCGCGGCCTGGTCCTGATCCTGGCGGAGGACGCCGTGGACATGGACGGCGACGGCCTGGTGGACGATCCGGACGACGAGCAGCACGGCGGCGTGCTGGCGCTCGACTTCGTCACGAGCGTGACCTTCCGCTCGGCCACGGTGCTCGACGTGGACACGGACGAGACCTCGTTCTTCGTCCTGCTCGACGGCGCGGGCTCGATGCTGGCGCAGATCCCGCTGGCGTCGCTGGGCGACAACTCGTCGCAGACCGTGACGCAGGACGTCGAGGGCGTGCAGCGCGTCGAGCTGCACCTGGGCGGCTCGGGCGCGCTGGCCGAGCTGCAGGTCTGCCCCGAGGTCCAGGGCTCCTGAAGCACGGCCCCGCGCGGGCGGAGGGCGACCTCCGCCCGCGCGGACCCCGGCACCCCGGTATCTTTGACCGTGCCCCTCCTCGCCGTCCTCGCCCTCGCCGCCCTCCAGGTGCCCGAGGCGCCCGACCACGGCACGCACGAGTTTCCGCCCTACTACCCGCCGCCGGAGAGCGCGGGCGGATGGCGGGCGCTGGTCGCGCCGAACGCCGTGCCCGGCCCCGGCGCGCAGGAGGCGATCCGCCGGCGCACCGGGGTGGAATGGAGCGCCCTCGAGCAGGCCTGGCAGCTCGTCGCGTCCGCCGGCGGCGACCTGCTCGTGATCCGCCACGGCTGGATCGTCGGCGAGTGGGGCAGCGGCGGCGACCGGAGCATCGGCTCGTGCACGAAGAGCCTGACCGCGCTGGCCATGGAGCGGCTCTACCGGCTCTCCGCAGAGGGCGCGCTCCCCGTCGCGATCGACGAGGACCACGCCGCCTGGCCGTTCCTGCCGCCGGTCTGGAGCGCGGGCCAGCCCGAGAAGCAGTCGATCCTGTTGCGCCAGCTGGCGACGATGACGAGCGGCCTCGAGCCGCACGACGCGCCGCAGCAGACCCCGGGCTACCGCGACCTCGCGCTCTCCCTGCCGCTCGTGACGCCGCCCGACGAGGAATGGGTCTACGCCTCGGCTCCCGTGGACCTCCTGAGCTTCGCGGTCGAGAGCGCGTCGGGGCGCTCGCTGGCCGACTTCTTCCGCGACGAGGTGGCGGATCGGCTCGGCATGGGAGCGATCGACTGGGCCAGCATGGGGAGCTCGACCGTCGCCTCCGCGTTCTGCCGCACGAGCGCGCGCGACCTGGCGCGCGTGGCCTACCTGCTCCTGCGCGAGGGCCGCTGGGACGACGGGACGGGCGAGGTCCCGCTGCTCGCGCCGGAGCGCGTGGAGCGCCTGCGCTCGTTCGCGCCCGAGGCCCTCGCCGCGCGCTTCGGGATGCCCAACTTCTTCACGAACGATCCCGCGGCCCACATGCGCTACGGCCGCCTGTTCTGGACCGCGAACCTCTCGACGGGCTTCCTGCCCGCCGACCTGCCCTCGAGCGCGTTCTACATGGCGGGCTACGCGACGAACCTGTGCGTCGTCGTGCCCGAGTACGACCTGGTCGTCGTCCGCCTCGGCACGGGTCCGGCGCCGTGGAGCGACGCGTTCTTCGTCGGGCTGATCGACGCCGTCCTGGGCGCGCTCCTCGACCGCACGACGAGCGCGCGCGTGCGGCTCGGCGCGGGCGGCTGCGGCCCGAGCGCGACGCCGCTCCTCTTCGCCACGCCGCCGCGGCTGGGGGAAGGCCTGACGCTCGGCCTGCCCGCGGGCGCGCCGCAGGCCGCCGGCGCGCTGTTCTGGGGCGTCGCCGCGACGGACCCCGTCCCGTTCCACGACGGCTGCTCGTTCGGCATCGAGCTGCCGCCCCTCGGCCAGGTCGCCTGGAACGGCTCCGACCTCGCGCTCTCGTTGCCGCCCGAGCCCTCCCTGGCCGGCATCGAGCTCGCGTTCCAGGCGATCTTCGCCGACGAGACGGCCAGCCAAGCGATCGAGCTGCGCCTCGGCCACTGATCGCGCCGGCGGCGCTCAGCGCGGCCAGCGCACGACGGTGACCTCGTCCGGCGCGAGCGCGAGCGGCGTGCGGGCGACCTCGGCGCTCTCGCGCAGGAAGACCAGGAGCGCGGCGTCCTCGCTCACGCCGAGCGCGTTCGTGCCGAGACGCGCGAGCCCGTAGACGCTGGAGGAGCTCCAGCCGTTGCCCTGGAAGAGGTACAGCGGGAGGAACGCGCCCGCGGCGTCCAGGACCGCGATGGCGTCGGGCGGCGGCTGCTCGCCCGCCGCCGGGCCGAGCGCGACGCGGAAGTGCAGGCGGCGCGCCACGGTCAGGCGCAGGTCCCGCTCGGGATCGAGCGCGAACGCCTGCGGGATGACGTCCTCGCCGCTGACCGTGAGCTCGACGAGCCGCCGCGGCACCTGCTCGAGCGCGAAGCGCCCATCCGCGCCGGTGAGCACGGAGCGGCCCGGCAGCTGCTCGCTCGCGCCGCCGTTGCGCGAGGTGGTCAGCGCGCTCCCGACCCGCACGCCCGCGAGCGGCGCGCCGTCGCGCGCGACGACGACGCCCGTCACGCGCGCGACGAGCGCGTCCGCCGGCACGCGCAGCACGAGGTCGCGCGTCCCGGCCGGCACGGGACCCGTGCGCAGCATCAGGAGGGTGCCGGCGTCGAAGGCCTGCACGACGTAGTCGCGCTCCAGGAGCCCGCCGAGCACGAAGCGGCCCTGCGCGTCGGTCTCGGTCTGCACTTCCTTGCCGCGCGCCAGGTCCTCGGCCAGCTCGGCCGGGATGCGGTTCGGCCCGAGCACCGTCCCGTCCACGAGCCCGACGCGCCAGCGCGGGAGCGGCAGCCCCTCCGCGTCGAGCACCACGCCGCGGATCGAGAGCGCGCGCGCGCCGAGCACGAGCCGCACGAGCGGCGGCGGGAACTCCTGCCGCAGGAGCTCGCCCGCGCGCGGCAGCACCGCCGGCTGGCGCCCGACGAGCGCCGCGACCAGCGGGGCCTCGGGCTCCTCCGGGGCGCGCGCGAGGCCGAAGCGGCCGTCCTCGTCCGTGCGCGTCGCGAGCGCGCCCAGCCGCACGCGCGCGCCGCGCGCCGGCGTGCCGTCGGGGCGCACGACGACGCCGAGCAGCCACGGCTCGTCCTCGCCCAGGCGCTCGAGCGCGAGCAAGAGGTCGTCGCGCGGCCCGTCGGGAGCCGGCTCGTCGAGCGCGCGGAAGCCCGCGTGCTCGACCTGCAGCCGGGCGCCGGGCGCCGCGGGCGCGCGCGCGAGCGCGAAGCGTCCGTCCGCGCCGCTCACGGCCTGCGCGTCCGCCGCCACGGTCCCGTCGAGCGGGGCCGGGAAGCCGATCAGCGCCTGCACCGGCACGCGGAAGCGCACGGTCGCGCCGGCCAGCGGACCGCCGCCCGCCTCGACCACCGCCCCGGCCAGCGCGACGGCGGGCGCGACGACGACGAGCTGGTCGCCCGGATCCTCGGCGCGCACGCGCGCGGCGCGCAGCGTGGCCCAGGGCGAGGCGGGGCTCGCCGCGAGCGTGTCGTCGCCGCGGAAGGCGGGCAGCTCGGCGGCGAAGGAGCCGTCGGGGCCGCTGGTCGCGAGCTCGATCGCGCGCGTGGACGGCGCGTTCGCCTGGCCCGTGCGCACGAGCGGGACGCGCGGCACGCCCGCTCCGGCGCGGTCCACGACGCGGCCGCGGACGAAGAGCGAGGGCTCCGGCTCCGGCGCGGCGGCGGTCTGCGGCGGAACGTCCTCGCCGGCGGGCGCGGGCGGCGCCACGGCCTCGCGCGGGACCGCGCCGCGGCTCGCCGCGACGGCCGCACCCTGCGACGCGCGCTCGAGCGCGGCCGCCGGGGCGGGCGCGGCCGGCGCCGGCGCCGCCGCCGGCGCGGCGTGCATCGACGCGCGCGGCGCCTCGCGGCCGACGAGCCACCACAGGCAGAGCGCGCCGACGAGCGCGGCGATCGGGACGAGCGAGCGCTTCACGAGCGGCGCCGGGTCGGGCGACCCCGGCGCGGGGCGCATCGTACGCCGGGCGGCGAACGGAGCGCGAGCGTGGCCCCGAAACGGCCCGGCGCGGGCCACGGCGAGCGTGGCCCGCGCCGGCGGGCGCGCGCGAGCGGAGCGCCGGCTACTCTCCGACGCCGCCGCGCTGGAACATCTCGTCCACCGGCACGACGCGCACGCGGTCGGGCGCGATCTCGAGCGGGTAGCGCTCGATCTCCTCGTCCTCGGCCAGGATCTCCGGGGCCATCTCGATCGCGCCGTAGTCGATCGGGCTCGGCGCGTCGGAGGCGAGGCGCGCGGCCAGGTCCTGCGCGTGCTCCGTGACGATCGCGATCTGGAGGTCGCTCGTGCGCAGGTGCTTCCTGATGGCGGCCTGGACCTCCTCGTAGGAGATGTCGTCCATCATCCTGCGGAAGGTCGCGAGGTGGCTCTCGTCGAGGCCGTAGTAGCGGTCGTCGATCGCGTAGCCCAGGCGCTCGGAGGTCGTCTCGGCGAAGTGCAGGCAGTAGTTCTTCAGGAACTTGCGCGTGAACTCGAACTGCTCGCGCGTGAGGCCGTCCGCCGCCAGCTTGTCCACCTCGCGCAGCGCCGCGCGCAGCGCGAACAGCGCGCGCTCCTCGGGCACCGGGCGGATCCAGACCTCGAAGAGCTGCGCGCGCCGGCCCACGCCGGTCGGCGGCTTCGTGAGGAAGCCGCCGTTCGGGAAGGCCTCGATGTACGAGTAGTCGCCGTAGTTCATCCCGCGCTTCTCGCGGATGACGTTGTAGAGGTGGCTGGAGCTGTTGCGGTGCTCGCCCAGCCACGAGTTGGCGATCCACAGCGCGTAGAACTCGCGGCTGCCGCGGCGCACGTCGATCGGGTAGCCGAACGAGATCGCGGTCGAGGGGCCGGGCTTCTCGACCAGCAGCACGTGGCGGCCGTCGATCGCCTGCGGGCGCGGCGCGGCGACGGGGCGCGGCGCGCCGGCGGGCAGCGCGGCCAGGTCGGCCGCCATCGCCTCGGGCAGGTCCGCGGGGTACGCGCCGCCGAGCGCCAGCACCGCGTTCTGCGCGGTGAAGTGCTCGCGCCAGAAGGCCTCGACGTCCGCCAGCGTGATCGAGCGCAGCGACTCGACCGCGCCGCCGCCGTGGTGGCCGTAGGGCGTGCCCGCGAACACCGTGGTGTGGAGCGCGGCCTTGCCGAGCTCCTCGTCCGAGGAGTAGCGCAGCCCCTTCTCGATCGCCGACACCGCCTGGTCGCGCAGGCGCTCGAAGTCCTCGGCGCGGAAGCCGGGGCGCACGACGGCGTCGACGAACAGCTCGCGGAAGCGGTCGAGCTCGTCCTTGTGCACGCTGCCGTGCACGACCGTCATCTCCTTGTCCACCGAGACGCCGTAGCCCGCGGCGAGCGGGAACAGGCGCTCGAGGATCTGGTCGTAGGTGCGCGACTGCGTGCCGCCCTCGGAGAGCATCGAGCCGGTGAGCTCGGCCAGGCCCTCCTTGCCCGGCGGGTCGTCCTGCGCGCCGACCTGGAACCACACGGCGAAGGCGACGTTGGGGTCCTCGGGCACGGGCAGGAGCACCGGCGCGGCCTGCGGCGCGCCGCCGCCCGCGGCCAGCGGCTCGGGGCGGCTCTGCTCGGGCAGCGGCTGGTCCGCGGCGTGCAGCGTGACGACCGTGCTGCGCTCGGGCGCGAGCCAGCGCTGCGCCGCCGCGCGGACGTCGGCCGGCGTGACGCGGTCGAGCGTCGCGTACATGCGGTCGATCGCCTCCAGGCCGCCCGTGATGGCGACCGCCTGCGCGACGCTCTCGCACACCTGCGCCGGCGTGGTCAGGCTCGACAGGAAGGAGTACTTGAGGTTCGAGCGCACGTCCTCGAGCCGCGCCGCCGAGACCGGCGAGCGCTTGAAGTCGTCGATCGCGCGCCAGATCTCGGCCTCGACCGCGGCCACGTCGGCCGGGTCCTTCACGCGCGTGATCGCCATCCACAGGCCGGGGTCGCGGCTCAGGCCGAACTGCGGCACGAGGAACTCGACGCGCTGCTCGTCGAGCACGAGCTTCTTGTACAGGGGCGAGGTCTCGCCGAAGACCAGGTCTCCGAGCAGCGTGCCCGCCATCATGCGCGCGTCGTCGGGCACGAGGCGCTCGCCCTTGAAGGCGACCGTCAGGATCGGGAGCGTCTGGCCGTCGAACGGCACGTCCACGCGGCGCTGCGCCTCTTGCGGCGGCTCGGCCGGCACCTCGGGCGCGCGGTAGCCGGGCTTCCAGCCGTCGTAGCGCTCGTGCACGAGCCGCATCACGTTCCCGGGCTCGACGTCGCCGACGACGAGCAAGACGACGTTCTCGGGGCGGTAGAAGCGCTGGAAGAAGCCCTTCGAGTACTCGTACTGGTTCGGCATGTCCGCCACGTCGGCCTCGAAACCGATCGTGGTGTGCTTGTAGGTGTGCACGTCGAAGGCCGTGTCCTGCAGCTTCTCGAAGAGCACCTGGAACGGGCTCGTGCGGCCCTTGCGGTACTCGCCGTAGACCGCGCCCGACTCGGTCTTGAAGGCCGGCTCGTCGTACTCGAGGTTCTGGAAGCGGTCGGCCTCGATCTCGACGACCTGCGGCAGGTCCTCCTTGGCGAAGCTCAGGTGGTAGGCCGTGAAGTCGTCGGTCGTGAAGGCGTTCGCGTCGGCGCCCATGCCGTTCACGACGCGGTCGTACTCGGGGCCGGGCAGCGTCTTCGTGCCGCGGAACATGCAGTGCTCGAAGAAGTGCGCGAAGCCCGTCACGCCCCGCTCGACCTCGTCGCGGCTGCCGGTGCGCACGATCGACCAGTACGACACGAGCCCGTCGGAGGGCATCGGCACGACCAGGACCTCGAGCCCGTTCGCGAGCCGCTCGGCGTGCACCGCGTAGGGGAACGCGCCCTCGGCGCCGCCGGCGCGCGTGCGCGCGCCGCTCCGGTGCACATCGCTCTGCAGCGACCCCTCGCCGAGCCGGCAGGCGCCCGCGAGGGCGGTGGCGAGGAGGAGGCCGATCGTGTTCCGCTGGTTCATGCGCAGTCTCCGCTTGGGTGAGGCGACGGGGCGAGCCTCGCGCGGCATGCTGCGCGGGCCCGCCGGAGCGTCCCCGCCCGCTCGCGCGGGGGGCCGGGACGCAGGGGAGAGCCGCGGATTCTACGGCGGGCGGCGCGCACAGGAGCAACCTTCGTGCCGGGCGCGGGCGCCGCTCTCTCCGGCCCGTCGCGGGCTCGGAACGGCCTTCTCGTCCTCGGGAGCGGCCTTCCCGAGCGCGCGCGGGAATCCTCTCGATGGGCGGCCGGAGCGTGTCGTATAGCAGTGCTCCGTCGCCACGCGCGAGCGTGCGCGGACGTCGCGAACCCGTTCCGTCGGCCGCCTCTCCGAGGGCGGCGCGGAGCCTGCCGGCGCGGGCCGGCCCCACGGGTCGCGCGGCGTCCTCCCCGGGCGAGAAGGCCCTGACCGAGATGAAGCGCAGTTTCCGGAGAGCGATTCCCGTCGTCCTGGACGTGCCTCTCGTCGCCGGCGCCGGAGTGCGCCCGCGCGCGGCGCCGCCGCGCACCGACACGCGCTGACGCGCGCGCTCGCGCGGGCGCTCGCCGCGCCCGCGCCGCGTCGGTCCGCCGGCCGCGCGGCTCCCGCCGCCGCCGCCCGGACCGCCGAACCCCTTCGCCCGGACGAGGCTTGTCGTCCGCCGCGAAGAGCGGCCGGGACCCGGGAAGCACCCGGGCCGCTGTGCGCGTTCCGTCCGGGACGCGCACGGATCCCGCTCCCCCGTTCCGTGCGGCAAGCCCCGCGCGGCCCAAGCGATCGCAGTTCCACCATGAGCATGAAAGAGCAGAAGCCCGCCCAGACCTCCGACAAGAAGTCCCCCTCGCCGGCCAAGCCGGCGCCGCAGACGGCGAAGCCCGCCACGGGCATGCCGAAGCCGACGGACAAGCCCGCCGACAAGCGGCCCAAGTAGCCGCGAGGGTCGGAGCGCGCGGCGCCGGAGCCAGCCCTCCGGCGCCGCGCGCGCGTAGAATGCGCGTCCCATGGCGAAGAAGAACCCCGGCGCGAAGGACGCGAGCCTCGTCCTGCAGCTCTACGACCTGCGCCGCGAGCCGGTCATGCGCGCCTCGCGCGAGGCCGTGCGCACGTGGCTCCCGCGCAGCTTCGAGGACGTGCGCGCCATCGTGCGCCCCGACCACCCGCAGAACGCGGCCTGGCGCCAGGTCTCGAGCTACTTCGAGATGGCCTTCGGCTTCGCGCGGCGCGGCGCGCTGCACGCCGAGCTCCTGGCGGAGAACACCGGCGAGGGCATGTTCCTCTACGCCAAGATCGAGCCCTGGCTGAGCGACGTCCGGCGCGAGATCTCGCCGCTCGCCTTCCAGAACGCCGAGTGGGTGGCCACGAACACCGAGGCCGGCGCCTGGCGGCTCGAGCTCTTCCGCAAGCGCGTCGCGGCGATGCTGGCCGAGAAGCGCTGAGCGACTCGCGCTACGACGCCATCCCGGCGAAGAGCCAGCGCGCGACGCTGAAGTAGATCACGAGCCCCATCACGTCGACGAGCGTGGCGACGAAGGGCGCCGACGAGCTGGCCGGGTCGAAGCCGAGCCTGCGCAGCAGGAAGGGCAGCATCGAGCCCGAGAGCGTGCCCCACACGACGACGCCCACGAGGCTCACCGCCAGCGTCGTGGCGACGATCCAGGCGTAGTCGTCGTAGGAGTGGAAGAGGCTCTGCCAGACGAGGATGCGCAGCAGGCCGAGCACGGCCAGGATGGAGCCGAGCGAGAGCCCGGCCAGCAGCTCGCGGCGCATGACGTTGGCCCAGTCGCGCAGCTTGACCTCGCCCAGCGACATGGCGCGGATCACGAGCGTCGAGGCCTGCGAGCCCGAGTTGCCGCCGCTCGAGATGATCAGGGGCACGAACAGGGTCAGCACCGCGAACGTCTCGTACTCGGTCTGGTAGTGCTCCATCGCGTTCGCCGTGGCGAGCTCGCCGACGAACAGGACGGCCAGCCAGCCGGCGCGCTTGCGGATGTTGAGCAGGAGCCCCGCCTGCAGGTAAGGCCGGTCGAGGGCCTCCATGCCGCCCAGGCGCTGGATGTCCTCGGTGGCCTCGCTCTGCACGACGTCGATCACGTCGTCGACGGTCACGATGCCCTTCATGTGCCCGAAGTTGTCCACGACGGGCACCGCGAGGATGTCGTGCTTCGCGATCAGGCGCGCCACGTCCTCCTGCGGCGTGTCCTCGCTGACGACGACCGGGCTCTGGCGCATCACGTCGCGCACGAGCTTGCCCGGCGCGGCCGCCAGCAGCTCGCGCAGCGAGACGACGCCCAGCAGGATCTGCTGGGGGTCGAGCACGTAGGCGTAGTAGATCGTCTCGGGGTGCGCGTGGACGTGGCGGCGCAGGTAGCTGATCGCCTCGTCGATCGGCATCTCCGGCCGCAGGCGCGCGAAGCGCGGGCTCATCAGGCCGCCGGCCTCGTCCTCGTCGTAGGCGAGCAGCGCCTTGACCTCGCGCCGCGCGCGCTCGTCGAGGAGCGCCAGGTACGCCTCGCGCTCCTCGGCCGGCAGCTCCTGCATCACGTCGGCCGCGTCGTCGGGCGGCAGCAGGCGCAGCCACAGCCGCCGCTCGCCCTCGGGGAAGAGCTCGAGCAGCCGCGCCTGCGCGCGCCCCGAGCGCGTGATGAAGAACGACTCGGCCTCGCTCGGGTCGAGCCCGCGGAAGCCCTCCAGCCGCTCGAGCGGCGTCAGGATCGGCCACGCCTCGTCCAGCTCGCGCGCGGAGAGGCGCCCCTCGGCCGCGGGGACCGGCTCGGCCGGCGGCAGGTCGCTCGGGGTGTCGTGCTGCTCCATGGGGTCCTCCGCGTGGCGGTGGCGCCCGATGGTGCAGGGCGACCCGTTGGGCCGCCAGCGAGGAAGGAGAACTCCGCGGCGCCGCGCGGCGCGGGAGCGAACGGGCCCGCCGGGCGGTCCTGCGCCGCCCGCGCCCCGGCGGATCTCGTCCGCCGGCTCCGGAGCGGCCTACGACCCGCCGCGCAGGCGGCGGATCTCGTTCCAGCGCTCGCGCGCCAGGCGGTCGCGGCGGGCCAGCCGCTCGCGCGTACGGGCGTGACGGGCGCGCTCGCGCGCGAGCACGCCGTTGCGCTCGAGCAGCTTGAGCTGCAGGCGGCGCTGCCGCTCGCGCAGGCGCTCGAGCACCTCCACGTCGGCCACCGGGCGCGCCTGCGCGCCGGCCAGCGCGGCGCGCAGGCCGGCCAGCGCCTCCTCGGACTGCGCCAGGCGCGCGCGCAGGGCGGCGAGCTCCTGCTCGCGTCGCCCCAGGCGCTCCTCGGCCATCCGGCGGCTCTCCTCGCTGCGCTCGACCTCGTCCACCAGCGGGTGCAGCGCGGCCAGCATCTCGCGCAGGCTGCCGATCGTCGCGTCGCGACGGGCGAGCTCGTCCTCCTGCCGCACGGGCGCGGCGCCCGCGGGCAGCGCGGCGGGCGGCTCGAGCAGGTCGGACGCGAGGTCCTCGGTCGTGCTCGATCCCTCGCCGAAGGTGACCGGGTGGAGCCCCTCCTCCAGCACCAGGATCTCGAGCTCGCGAGCGGACGGGGTGAGCGGGCCCGAGAGGCCCAGCGGGGTGCCTTGGCGTTCCATCGGGAGGGAGCCTCGGGGACCAGGACGTCGGTCCCGCGCGACCCCTTTCGGCCCGCGAAATGCACGATCCTGAAGTCGCGGCCCTTTTTGCGCGCCCCGACGGGGCATGGGCTCCTGGCAAGGCCGCGCGCTCGCCCTGCCAACCCGGCCGGGACCCCTGCGTAGACCTCCCGTGACTTCCGGGCCCCGGTACCCCCTCCTCCTGGTCCTGGTGCTGGTCGGGCCCCCGCTCCTGCTCGTCGTGCTCCAGGTGCGCTGGCAGGACCAGCTCGCGCGGGCCCAGGGGGTGGCCTCGGAGCGCCTGCTGCAGCAGGGGGTGGAGCGCATCGCGGCCGGCCTCGACCTGGCCCTGGCCGAGCGCTCGGCGGACGGTCCGCCCTCCGAAGAGGACCTGGCCGCCCTGGCGCGCGGGCAGCTCGCGCCCCTCGCGACGGGCGCGCTCGGCCCCGACGCTCCCGCGACGCACGCCTTCGCGATCGAGCCCGCGGGCGGCGGGCCGTCGCTCTTCGCCACCCACCCCGGGCCGGCGCGCGCGCCGGACGCGAAGGCCGAGGTGTTCACGCCGCGCGCGCGCTGGGTCGGCTTTCGCCCCGAGCCCGGCGCGCAGGACGAGGTCGGCCCCCTGGCGATGAGCGCGGAGGGGGAGCAGCTCGCCTTCTCGCTCCAGCCGCCCGTGCGCTGGCATCTCGTCGCGCGCGCGCTCGAGGGCTCGCCGGCCGCGCTCGCGGCCCGCGCGCGGACGCGCAACCTGGCGCTCGGCGCGGGCGTCCTGGCGCTGGTCGTGGCCGGCGCGGGGATGTTCCTCGTCGCCGAGCGGCGCGCGCGGCGCCTCGCGCAGGAGCGCCTGGCCTTCGTCGCGGGCGTCTCGCACGAGCTGCGCACGCCGCTCTCGGTCCTGCGCACCGCCGGCGCGAACCTGCGCGACGGCCTGGTGCGCGAGCCCGACGCGCTCGTCGCCTACGGCGCCTTGGTCGAGGGCGAGGCGCGCCGCCTGGGCGCGCTCGTCGAGCGCGTGCTGCGCTCGTCCTCCGGCGCCGTCGCGACGCCCGCCGCGCGCGCGGCGGTCCCCGTGAACGAGCTCGTGGACGAGGCCGTGGCGCGCTGCGCGCACCTCCACGCGCGCCGCCGGTACACGGTCGCGACCGAGCTCGCGCCGGACCTGCCGCCGCTGCACGGCGAGCGCGACGCGCTCGCCGCGGCGCTCGAGAACCTGGTCGAGAACGCGATCCGCTACGGCCCCGACGGCCAGACGATCCGCGTCCGCGCGCGCCGCGCGAACGGCGCGCGCCTGGCGCTCGAGGTCGAGGACGAGGGCCCCGGCCTCGCGCCCGACGAGCGCGAGCGCGTCTTCGCGCCCTTCGTGCGCGGCAGCGCCGCGCGCGCCGCGCGCGCGACCGGCAGCGGCCTGGGCCTGGACGTCGTCGCGCGCGTCGCGGCCGCGCACGGCGGGCGCGCCTACGCGGCCGACGCGGCGCGCGGGGCGCGGCTCGTGCTCGAGCTGCCGCTCGAGCCACCGGCGGCGGAGGAGGCGGGGTGAAGCCGCGCGTGCTCCTGATCGAGGACGAGCCGGGCCTGGCGCTCACGCTCGGCGACCGCCTGCGCGGCGCGGGCTTCGCGCTCGAGGCGACCGCGAGCGGCGTCGAGGGCCTCGCGCGCGCGCGCGCCGCGCCGGGCTACGACGTCGTGCTGCTCGACCTGATGCTGCCCGACCTCGACGGCCTCGAGGTCTGCCGCGCGCTGCGCCGCGCGCGCGTGCGCACGCCGATCCTGATCTTGAGCGCGCGCGGCGCGGTGCCCGAGCGCGTGGCCGGCCTGCGCCTGGGCGCCGACGACTACCTCGTGAAGCCCTTCGACCCGGCCGAGCTCGTGGCGCGCGTCGAGGCGCTCTTGCGCCGTGCGAGCGCGCCCGCGGCGCGGCGCGCGCCGGTCGCCTTCGGCGACGTCGAGGTGGACCTCGACGCGCGCGCCGTGCGCCGCGGCGGCGCGGAGGTCGCGCTCGGCGCGCTCGAGTTCGGCCTGCTCGCCTACCTGGTCGAGCGCGAGGGCCGCGTCGTCGGCCGCGACGAGCTCCTGCGCGAGGTGTGGGGCTTCCCGCGCCCGCCGCGCACGCGCACGGTCGACGTGCACCTGACCTGGCTGCGCCGGAAGCTCGAGCCCGACCGCGCCCGCCCGCGCTTCCTCTGCACCGTGCGCGGGGTCGGCTACAAGTTCGTGCGCTAGGGAGGGGGTGCGGGGTTTCCCCGCGAGAAGGCGGGAGCGTGTTCGCGATCGGCTCGCCCGACGCCCACCATGGGCGCGAGGCGGAGCGCTCGGGGCGCGAATGCCGGCGCGGTCCCGGCGAAGGGCTCGCGCGGCGACGCTCCGTGCCGCAGCCTTCCCGACCGTGCCGTCCGTCCTCGCAGCCCTCCTCGCGGCCGCCGCGCCGCTCCTCTCCGCCCTCGGACCGCAGGCCGGGGGCGGCGGCGCGTTCGGCACGGGCGGCGGCGGGGGAGGCGGGGACTTCGGCGGCGGGGAAGGCCTCGGCGAGATCCTGTGGCTGCTCGTGCGGCTGGTCTTCCACTTCCCGCGGCTGGGCGTGCCGCTCGTGCTCGTCGCGTGCGTCGTGCTCGTGCTCGGCGCGCGGCAGGGCTGGTGGAAGCACCAGGAGCGCGT